>NZ_CP009555.1:1589244-1907093 GCF_000959365.1 Burkholderia oklahomensis C6786 | reverse complement strand
CGCCGAGCGTCACGCGCGTGCCGTCCGGCAGCCACGACGCCTGGGGCACCGCGATCGGCAGCAGCGGCACGCGCGCCGCGCGATCGAGCCCGAGCCGCGCGAACGCGTGATCGAGCAGGCGCGGCAGTGCGACGAACAGCGCGCCGTCGTTGAAGCGAAAGCCGTCGACGTCGGTCGTCGACGCGCATCCGCCCACCACATCGCGCGCCTCGTAAAGCCGCACGTCGCAGCCCCGGCGCGCGAGCTCGACGCCCGCCGCGAGGCCCGCCACGCCGCCGCCGACGATCGCGACGCGCGTCACACCGATTGGCTTCATGCCGTGTCTCCGCTGCGGAGAAGCCCGTATTGTCGTCGAAAGGCGGGGAAAGCGAACGATGGACGGCAGGGAAACGGCAGGCGGGCGCTTAGCCGGCTGCGGCCCGCTGCAGCGCCGCGAGGTCGATCTTCTTCATCTGCATCAGCGCCTGCATCGTGCGCGACGCCTTCGCCGGATCGGCGCCCGTCAGCAGCTCCGGCAGTTGCGCGGGCACGATCTGCCACGACAGCCCGAAGCGGTCCTTGAGCCAGCCGCACTGCTGCGCGCTCTCGTCGCCGCCTTCGGACAACCGGCGCCAGTAGTAGTCGATCTCGTCCTGCGTCGCGCAGTTGACGACGAACGACACGGCCGGATTGAACTGGAACGCGGGGCCGCCGTTCAGCGCGACGAAGTTCTGGCCGTCGAGCTCGAAGGCGACCGTCATCACGGTGCCCTCGCCCTGCCCGGACGCCTGCGCGCCCTCCCTGCCGTAGCGGGCGACGCGCGTGATCTTCGCGTCGTCGAACACCGATACGTAGAACGTCGCGGCCTCCTCGGCGTTGCCGTTGAACCACAGGAAGGGGGTGATGCGCTGCACACGTGCCGTCATGACGTCTCTCCTCGTGAGTCTTCCTCTGCGGAACAACCTGACGATGATAGGCGCTCGCGGCGCGTGCGGCCGCGCATCTTCCGTAGTTCTCCAAGCAAAAGGGCGCGATTTCTCGCGCCCTTTGTCGTCAGCGTGCGGCGCGCCGGAGCCGGAGCCCCCGGATGCCGGCGCGCGCCGCCCGTCGCGTCAGAACGCGATATACGGCGCCGGCCCGCCGCTGCCGCTCTGGTCCATCCCGAAGTACAGCGTCTTGCCGAAGAAGTGCGGCAAGCCGAAGTCGAGCACCCGCGTGTTGCCGAACGGGCCGCCCAGGTTCGGCACCGCGGACTTGTACGACGAGAACAGCGAGTTCGCGTTGGCGATCGAGATCGACGCCGACGCCTGCGCGCCGTTCAGGCCGACGACGGTGGCCGTCGTCGTCTGCGTGCTCGACGGGCAGTAGAACGACGAGTTGTTGCTGCAGACGGGCAGCGTGACGGCCGTGCTGCCGCCCGTGTCGAAGAAGTACGCGTTCGAGCCGGTGTCGAAGAACGCCGTGCTGATCGTGCGGCCGAGCAGCGTGCCCGTCAGGTCGCCCGCCGTCGTCGACGTGAGCTTGGTCGCGCCCGCCGGCAGCGCGTTGTTCGCCTGCGTATTGATGCCGAACGTCAGTGTGCCGGTCGCACTGCCGCCCGACGGCGGATTCATCGCGACGACCACGCCGTTGTTGTCGGCCGGAAAGCGCGGCACCGGATTCGCGACCTGCTGCGCGAGCGGCACCGTCGTGACCTGGCAGCTCGAGTTGCCGTTCGGGCACGCGTAGTAATTGCTGTAGAGCGTCGACGTCACGCAATTCGCGCCGCAGTCGTAGGGCGCGGGCCCGATCCCGAGGATGCCGTTCGCGCCTAGGTCGGCGGCCGTGTTCGACGGCGAATTGCCGTTCGAGCAAGACGTCGGCACGCCGGACGTGCCGAGATCGCCGATGATCTGGACCGGCAGCGAGCCCGCCTGCTCGCCGGCGATCTTCACGTCGGCGGTGCGCACGGTGCCCCACGTGTAGCTCGTCACGAACTTGCCGCACTCGACGAGCGCACCGCCGCTCACGCTCGACACGGGCAGGCTGCCGAGCACGTTCGACGCCGCGGTGTTGACGATCCGCAGCCCGTACGACGCGGTGTCGACGAGCACGTTGTCGATCGTCTGGCACGTCGACGTGCCGGGCGCGCAGATCGTCACGCTGACGGTCGGCATGTTGACGACGGTCGCGACGCCCGTGCTGACGGTGATCGCCGCCTGGTTCGACGCGAGCGGCGTGCCGGACGAGCCGCCGTCGCCTCCGCCGCCGCAGGCGGCGACGAGTGCGACCGTGGCCGCGGCGAGGCTCAGCGCGCCGAGCCAGCGAGTCAGAGTGTATTGGAAGCGCAAGATCTGTCCCCTCCCGTCGCGATCACTGGATGTCGTTGGTGGAGAAGCCGGCAGGCAGCGCCTGCGGCAGCCACGCCTGACCGGAGTACGAGCCCATGTGGCCGCCCGTGTGGACGACGAGCCCGCTCGTGTCGATCGCGGCCGGTGCGCGCGGCCCGCGTGCGGCGTGGGACGCCTTCACGCCCGCCTCGTATTGCGGGAAATAGCTGCCGAGCAGATCGGTGAGATCGGGCGCGACGGGGCCCTGCCACGACAACGCGAACACGGTGCCCGCCGTCGAGACGTACTCGCGCACCACGGTGCCCGAACCGAGCGTGGTTTCGCGCACGGTGTAGCCGACGGCGGCCGTCGATACGCCGCCCGCCGCATGGATGCTGCGCTGCATCGACCGTACCGTCGCGGCGGTGTCCGCTGCGGGCGGGGTCATCGGCGCGCCGCCGAGGCCCGCGTGGACGGGCGCGGCAAGCCACGCGCACATGAAGCCGGCCGCCGTCGCGGCGATCCGGCGAAATCGACTCGATCTCACTCCATTCCTCCTCGAATTCAGGCCCTGCACCTCGGGCGGCGTGACGTCTGCCGACTCGCACGCCGCTCATTATCGACAATCGAAAGCAAAAAGAAAGCTCTCGAGAGCCTGCAAATCAGGAGCGTAGTATGCCTGTCTCTTATGTCAAAAACCTATCGGCATTAATCTCGAAGATTTCTTAAATATTGCAAAACAATTTGACTCAAAAGCCGAGGCTCGCCAACAGATCGTCGACTTGCGCCTGATCCTGCACAACGTCCGCCTTTCCTTCCGGGTTGATTTGCGGCCCATTCAGCAGCGATTCCGGCGTGATCGCGCCGCCCGCCTGCTCGGCGGCGAGCGCGGCGGCCGTCGCGGCGAACTGCTCGCGCCGCTCGGGCGCGATGTTCTCGACCAGCACGGTCAGCAGCTGCTGCTCGATCAGGTAGACCATGTCCATGATCTTCTTGATCACCTGGCCCGTCAGATCCTGGAAGTCCTGCGCGAGCATGATCTCGAGCAGTTGCGCGTTGGTCGCGCCCGTCGCCTCCGGCAGCGCGCGCAGGAACGCGCGCGTGTCGTCCATCAGGCCGCGCACTTCCGCGCGCTCGATCGGCGACTCGTACCACTTCGCCCAGCGCGCGTCGAGCGCCGCGGCCTCTTCCTGCAGGCGCACCTGCACGGGCTTCGCGATCTCGATCGCGGTCAGCACGCGCTCGGCCGCCTGCTCGGTCATCGCGACGACATAGCGCAGCCGATCGCGTGCATCCGGCACGGCTTCCGCCGCCTTCTCGACGTGCTTGTCGAGCCCCAGCTCGCGCATCGAGTCGCGCAGCGTGCGCGTCAGCTGGCCGATGCGCGCGAGAATACGGTCGCTCGCCAGATCGGCGGCGTCGGCAAGGCGGTCGTCGGCGCTCGCGCCGGCAAGCGCCGCATTGATCGGCTCGTTCACGTCAGCTCCCCGCTTTCGCCATCTTTTCCAGAATCTTGTTGAGCTTCTCGTCGAGGGTCGCCGCCGTGAACGGCTTCACGACATAGCCGCTCGCGCCCGCCTGCGCGGCCGCGATGATGTTCTCCTTCTTCGACTCGGCCGTCACCATCAGCACGGGCAGATGCGTGAGCGACGCGTCCGCGCGGATCTCCTTCAGCATCGCGAGGCCGTCGAGGTTCGGCATGTTCCAGTCGGAGATCACGAAGTCGTAGCCGCCGCCGCGCAGCCGCGCAAGCCCGGCGAGCCCGTCCTCCGCCTCGTCGACGTTCGAATAGCCCAGCTCTTTCAACAAGTTGCGGACGATCCGACGCATCGTCGGAAAATCGTCCACCACCAGAATCTTCATGCTCTTGTCCATCGTCTGTTCCTTTCCTGATTCGTGTCCTGTAACGGTGGCGCCTAGGGTTACACGCGCTGCACGCGGTCGCCCATCGACGCAAGGCGCGCCATGATACGGCGACTCATGTCGGAAAGGGGCGCGACGTCGTCGACGCCGCCCATCGCGATCGCCTCGCGCGGCATCCCGAACACGACGCAGCTCGCCTCGTCCTGGGCGAACGTATACGCGCCCGCCTTTTTCATTTCAAGCAGCCCGGCCGCGCCGTCGCGGCCCATCCCGGTCAGGATCACGCCGAGCGCGTTCTTGCCCGCGTGCTGCGCGGCCGAGCGGAACAGCACGTCGACCGACGGGCGATGGCGGTTGACGGGCGGATCGTCCGACAGATGCGCGATGTAGTTCGCACCGCTTCGCGCGAGCAGCAGGTGCGCGTGGCCGGGCGCGATGTACGCGTGGCCCGGCAGCACGCGCTCGCCGTGCTCCGCCTCCTTCACCGAGATCCGGCACAGCCCGTTCAGGCGCTGCGCGAACGAGCGCGTGAAGCCGGGCGGCATGTGCTGCGCGATCAGGACGGCGGGCGCGTCGGGCGGCAGCGGCGTCAGCACCTCGCGGATCGCCTCGGTGCCGCCCGTCGACGCACCGACGATGATCAGCTTCTCGGTACTGACGAGCGGATTGTTGATGAGCGGCGCGGCGGCGCTAGCCTGACCGTGCGCCGCGGCGGCAGCGGCCGAATGCGGCTGCGGATTCTGCCGCACGCGCGCGCGCGACGCGGCGCGCACCTTGTCGGCCAGCTTTTCCGAATAGTCGAGCATCCCGTCGCGAATCCCGACGCGCGGCTTCGTGACGAAGTCGACCGCGCCGAGCTCGAGCGCGCGCAGCGTGATTTCCGAGCCGCGCTCGGTCAGCGACGACACCATCACGACCGGCATCGGCCGCAGGCGCATCAGCTTCTCGAGGAAGTCGAGGCCGTCCATCCGCGGCATTTCGACGTCGAGCGTCAGCACGTCCGGGTTGTGCTGCTTGATCAGCTCGCGCGCGACGAGCGGATCGGGCGCGGTCGCGCACACTTCCATGTCGGGCTGGCTGTTGATGATTTCGGTCATCAGGCTGCGGATCAGCGCCGAATCGTCGACGCACAGCACTTTGATTTTCTTCTGCACAGCGTTCAAGCCTCCTGCTTTCTTGTGACGGGCTGCGACGCGGCCCGCGTACCGAACAATTCGATGCGGGGCTTCGCATCCGCCTTGGGCGCGGGCGTCCCGAACAGCTCGACGCGCGGGCGCGGACGGGCGGCGCGCTCGCCGCTCGCCTCGCGCGCGAGCGCGGCTTCCCGCTCCGCGACGTCGGGCGCCTGCACGCGCAGCTTCTTCACCATTGCCTGCCCCGTGTACGGCATGAACGCGACCTTGCGCGGATGCACGCCCTGCAGATCCTCCGCGGTGATGCGGATGCGTTCGAGCGCGAGATAGCGGCGCACGAAATCGGCGTTGCGATCGCCGATGTTGATCGTCGTCATCCCGGCGAGCACGGCCGCGCCGCCGAACACCTTCGCTTCGAAGCGCTCGCGGCGGCCGCCCGCCTTGATGAGCTCGTTGATCAGCACTTCCATCGCGTACGCGCCGTAGCGCATCGATTCGGACGCGGCGGCGGACGGATCCGCGCCGTCGTCCGGCAGCATGAAGTGATTCATCCCGCCGATCCGCGCGATCGGATCGTGCAGGCACGCGGCGACGCACGAGCCGAGCACGGTGACGAGCACCATGTCCTCGCGCGTCGTGTAGAACTCGTTTGGCAGCAGCTTCACGCCGCGGCGGTGGAAGTGCGCGTCGAAATAATGATTGGTCGCGATCGGCAGCCCGCTCATCGGAGTTCCTCCTCGGCCGCGGCCGCGCCGACGCGCGAGCGCACGCGCGGCGCGGCGGAATGCCCGTCGCGCGTCAGCTCGTAGACCGTCTGCCCGCGCAGATGGAACGCCTGCGTCACGTACGTGAAGTTCTCCGAATGGCCGGCGAACAGCAGGCCGCCCGGCTTCATCAGCGGCTCGAAGCGCGCGAGCACCTGCGACTGCGTCGGCTTGTCGAAGTAGATCATCACGTTGCGGCAGAAGATCGCGTCGAACGGCTTCGTGAGGCCGTAGTCGGCGTCCGTCAGGTTGAGCTGCGCGAAGCGGATCATCGCGCGCAGCTCGGGGCGCACCTTCACGCGGCCCGCCTGCGCGCCCGTGCCTTTCAGGAAGAAGCGCTTGAGCCGCTCGGGCGACAGGTGCTTCACCTGCTCGAACGCGTAGACGCCCGCTTCCGCCTTCGCGAGCACCTGCGTGTCGAGGTCGGTCGCGAGCACGGTCGCCGAGCGCGCGGCCGAATCGCCGAGCGCCTCGACGAGCGTCATCGCGATCGAATACGGCTCTTCGCCCGTCGACGCCGCCGAGCACCACACCGACACCGGCTGCTCGCGGCGCTTGACGAATTCGGCGAGGATCGGGAAGTGATGCGACTCGCGGAAGAACGCGGTCAGGTTCGTCGTCAGCGAGTTCGTGAACGCTTCCCATTCGGCCGGGTCGTTCTCGCGCTCGAGCAGCTCGAGATAGTCGCAGAAACGGTTGAGCCCGCGCGCGCGCAGGCGCCGCGCAAGGCGGCTGTACGCCATGTCGCGCTTGTGCTCGGACAGCGAGATGCCCGCGCGCTGATGGATCAGCGCGCGGATCTTCGTGAAATCGGCGGACGTGAATTCGAAGTCCCGCGCAGCGTCGCCCGACCGTTCCTGCGGTTCGAGTGCGTCGAGACGAGAGGCGGCGCGGGCGGGCATCATCGCTTAAAAGGTTTCCCAGTCGTCGTCGGAGGACGCTGAGGCGACCGCGGGCTTCGACTCGCCCGACAGCACCGGGCGCTTGAGCGCGAAGGAGGACGCGGAAGCGGCGGCGGCTTGCGGCGCGGCGGCCGCGCCGGCCTTGCTTGGCGACGGACGCGCGGCTGCGCCCGGCTTCGCGAGCTTCGGCGCGTAGGCGGAAGACGCGGTGGAGGCGGCGGACTTCGGCGCGCCGGCGGGCGTCTTCGCGGGCTGCGACGCGGCGGCATGGGCAACGTGCGCGCCGTGTGCCTCGCGGGTGCCGTGTGCGGCAGCCGGCGCCGCGGCGGCCGAAGCCGAAGCCGACGACGATCCGGCCACGCTGGCAGCGGGCGCGCGCGACGTGGTCGCAGCGGCCGACGGCTTGCTCGGCGACGCCGCGTTCGCGTGCGCCTTCGCCCCCGGCGCGTCCGCCGCGGCCGGCGTCGCGGCGGACGCGATCCCGCCTTCGACGCGCCAGACCGACACGACCTGCTTCATCTGCCGCGTCTGCTCTTCGAGCGATGCGGCGGCGGCCGCCGCCTCTTCGACGAGCGCCGCGTTCTGCTGCGTGACGGCGTCCATCTGGCTGACCGCGCGATTCACCTGGACGATGCCAGTCGACTGCTCTTCGGACGCCGCGCTGATCTCGCCCATGATGTCGGTCACGCGGCGCACCGCCTGAACGATCTCGGCCATCGTCGTGCCCGCGCGCTCGACGAGCGCGGAGCCGCTTTGCACCTTGTGCGCGGAATCGCCGATCAACTGCTTGATTTCCTTCGCGGCCGTCGCGCTGCGCTGCGCGAGCGAGCGCACCTCGCCCGCGACGACCGCGAAGCCGCGGCCCTGCTCGCCCGCGCGCGCCGCCTCGACGGCCGCGTTCAGCGCGAGGATGTTGGTCTGGAATGCGATGCCTTCGATCGTGCCGATGATGTCGGCGACCTTCGTCGAACTCGCCGCGATGTCCTGCATCGTCCTGACGACCTGGCCGACGACCTCACCGCCCTGCGTCGCGATGTCGGACGCGTTGACCGCGAGCTGGCTCGCCTGCCGCGCGTTTTCCGCGTTCTGGCGCACCGTGCCCGTGAGCTGCTCCATGCTCGACGCGGTTTCCTGCAGCGACGCCGCCTGCGATTCGGTGCGCGCCGACAGGTCGGCGTTGCCGCTCGAGATCTCGCGCGCGCCGGCGTCGACCGCCACCGCGCCGCGATGCACGGCCTTCACCATGTCGGCGACGGCCGCCTGCATCCGGCCGATGCCCTGGAACAGCCGGCCGATCTCGTTCCTGCCCGCGACCTGCGACGCTTGCGTGAGGTCGCCCGCCGAGATCCGCTCGAACTGCGCGATCGCGATGTTGAGCGGCTGCACGATGAGCCCGCGCAGCGCGAAACGGATGCCGATCACCATCAGGAACGCCACGACGATGCCCGCCGCAATCAGCGCGATCATCAGCGAGATGCGCGTCTGCGTCGCGTCGAAGCGCGATTCCGCACGCTTCGAATACGCGGCGACCACCGCGGACGCCGCGCTGTCGTACGCGACGAACATCGGGCTGATCTTCGTATCGGCGATCGCATGATACGCGGCGAGGTCGCCCGCATGCGCGGCCGCGAATTCCGGTTCGACGCCTTCCTTCGTCAGCGTCGCGTAGCGCGCGGCGAGCTCGTCCGCGAGCGCCTGGTCGATGCCTTCCTTCGACGCCGCGAGATACGCCTGCCAGTTCTGCGTCGACTTCGCGTACAGCTCCTGCGCGCGCGACAGCACCTTCTGCGCCTCCTCGGCGTTGCCGGCCTCGGACAGCGTCTTGAAACGGTCGAGCGCGACGCGCGAGCGCAGCAGGTACGACGACGTGTCGTCGAGCGTGTGGATCGTCGGCAGGTCGCCGTGCGCGATCGCGTCGAGCGAGCGGCTCGCGTGATTCAGCGCGTACAGCCCGAGCCCGCCGACCAGCGCGGCGACGAGCACCAGCATTAGTCCGACGGCCGTCAGCGTCGTGCGGATCGACCAGTTGTGCAGCATCGTCAGCTCCCCCGTAGTTCCGTTGCGTGCGTCGCGTGCGACAGCGCGGCGCGCCCGTTCACGCGCCGAGCGTCTCGATCAGCGCCATCTCCTTGCTCGTCATCAGCTTCTCGATGTCCATCAGGATCAGCATCCGGCCGTCGACCGTGCCGAGGCCCGTCAGGTACTCGGTCGTCAGCACGCCGCCGAACTCCGGCGCCGGCATGATCTGCTCGGTCGACAGCGTGAGCACGTCGGACACGCCGTCGACGACCATCCCGACGACGCGGTGCGCGACGTTCAGGATGATCACGACCGTCTGATGGTCGTAGTCGACACGGCCGAGATGGAACTTGATCCGCATGTCGACGATCGGCACGATGATTCCGCGCAGGTTGATCACGCCCTTGATGAACTCGGGCGCGTTCGCGATCCGCGTGACGCTGTCGTAGCCGCGGATTTCCTGCACCTTGAGAATATCGATGCCGTATTCCTCGTCGCCGAGCGTGAAGACGAGAAACTCCTGGCCCGCCGCGTCGCCCTGCTCGGCATCGCGGCGGTTGGCCGCGTTCGCGGCGGCCGAATTGTTCGTTTGGACTTCGGACACATTAGCCCCCAGGTCGATGGATGACGTAAGTTAGGACACGGCGAGCGCGGCGCTCGCATGCGCACCGTGCGCGCCGTGCGTCGAGCGGGTCTCGCGATTGAGCGCCGCGACGTCGACGATCAGCGCGACGCTGCCGTCGCCGAGAATCGTCGCGGCGGAAATGCCGTACACCTTGCGGTAGTTCGTCTCGAGGTTCTTGACGACCACCTGCTGCTGGCCCACCAGCTCGTCGATCAGCATCGCGAAGCGGCGGCCTTCCGTCTGCATGATCGTGACGATGCCCTGCGTCGGATCGGTGCGCGCGTCGTCGACCGAGAACACCTCGTGCAGCGCGACGAGCGGCAGATATTCGCCGCGCACGCGCACGACGCGCTCGCCGTTGCCGATCGTGTAGATGTCTTCGGCCGACGGCTGCAGCGACTCCATCACGAAGTTGAGCGGCAGGATGAAGATCTCGCTGCCGACCTTCACCGACATCCCGTCGAGAATGGCGAGCGTGAGCGGCAGCACGATCCGCGTCGTCGTGCCACGGCCGGCCTGCGACGAGATCTCGACGTGCCCGCCCATCGACTGGATGTTGCGCTTGACGACGTCCATCCCGACGCCGCGGCCGGACACGTCGGTCACGACCTCGGCCGTCGAGAAGCCCGGCGCGAAGATGAGGTTCCACACCTCGTCGTCGCTGATGTTCTCGGAGATCTGCATCCCCTGCTTCGCCGCCTTCGCGAGGATCCTGTCGCGGTTCAGGCCCGCGCCGTCGTCGCTGACTTCGATCACGATGTTGCCGCCGTGATGCGCGGCCGACAGCACGAGCTGGCCGACCGCGTCCTTGCCCGCCGCGCGGCGCGCCTCGACGGTTTCGATCCCGTGGTCGAGGCTGTTGCGCACGAGGTGGGTGAGCGGATCGATGATCCGCTCGATGAGGCTCTTGTCGAGCTCGGTCGCCTGGCCGAACGTGACGAGCTCGACCTGCTTGCCGAGCTTGCCCGCGAGGTCGCGCACGAGCCGCGGGAAGCGGCTGAACACGTAATCCATCGGCATCATCCGGATCGACATCACGGCTTCCTGCAGGTCGCGCGCGTTGCGCTCGAGCTGCGCCATGCCGTTGTACAGGCGGTCGTGCAGCGCCGGATCGAACGCGCTCGTCGTCTCCGCGAGCATCGCCTGCGTGATCACGAGCTCGCCGACGAGATTGATCAGCTGATCGACCTTCTCGACGCCCACGCGGATCGAGCTGCCCTCCGCGCTCGCGGCGGCGGCCGGACGCGGCTTGCGATCGTCGTGATGCTGCGCGGCGGCTTGCGCCGCGCTTTGTGCGGCGGGTGCCACGGCCGCCGGCGCGGCGGCGGCCGCGCTCGGCGCGGCGGGTTGCGCGGCCGGCTTCGGTTCGGCGACGGGCGCCGCCGCCGCTCGGGCCGCGGCCGGTTCCGCCGCCGCTTCGGCGGGCTCGGGCTCGCGTTCGGCTTCGCTGGGCTGCGACGCCGCCTGCGTCGCGGCGGCCGCCTCGGACTGCGCTTCTCCGGCGCCCGGCGCGGTGCCGCGACCGATCGCGATCTGGCTTTCGTCGATCACGAAGCAGCACACGGCAATGATGTCGTCCGACGACACGTCGGTCTCGAGCCACAGCGTGAGCGCGTCGCCCGCCTTCGCGCGGCCGACGATCTGCCCGAGATTGCCGAGCTCCTCAGTCAGCAGTTCCTGGTCCTTGTCGCCGACGCCCGTCAGCGTGATCTGCAGATGCGGGCCGTCGCCGCCTGCGGCGTCAGGCGCGCCGGGCGCCGGATGCGCGGCCTCGACCGCCTGCTCGACGACGTGCTCGGGCACACCGAAGAGGCCGGCCGTCGGCGCGGCGGGCGCGGCCGGTTGAGCCGCAGCCGCCGGCGCGGCAGGCGCTGCCTGCGCGCCGCTCGCCGACGCCTTCAGCCGTTCGAGCTTCGTGCAGATCGCAGCGGCCGAGGCCGCGTCGGGCTCGGCGCTCGCACGGTAGTCGGCGAGCTGGTCGGACAGCACGTCCTTCGTCTCGAGGAACGCGTCGACCATCTCCTTCGTCAGCGTCAGTTCGTGGTTGCGCGCGCGGTCGAGCAGCGATTCGAGGATGTGCGTCGTCTCCGTGAGCGCCGTGAAGCCGAACGTCGCGGCGCCGCCCTTGATCGAATGCGCGGCGCGGAAGATCGCGGCCAGATCCTCGGGATCGGGCGAGGCGACGTCCAGGTTCAGCAGGAGCTGCTCCATCTGCGCGAGCAGCTCGTCGGCTTCGTCGAAGAACGTCTGATAGAACTGTGTGATATCGAGAGTCATGCCGGTTCACCGCATAAAAACGTCGTGTTCATCACGAAAGGCTCGACGACGCAAGCGCCGCGACGAGCTCGAGCAGCGCGTCCGGGTCGAGCGGCTTTTCGATCCAGCCGGTCGCGCCTGCGGCGCGCGCCGCGTCCTTGAACGCATCGCCGTTCTCGGTCGTGAGGACGAGAATCGGCGTCGCCTCGTAAGCGGGCTGCCCGCGCAGCGCCGCGATCACTTCGAGGCCGTTCTTCTTCGGCATGTAGTGATCGGTCAGCACCAGGTCGAACGTCGCGGCCAACGCGACGTCGAGCCCGGCCTCGCCGTCCGAGGCGACGGTCACGTCGTAGCCCGCTTCGCCGAGCGTCGCGTGCAGCAGCGTGCGCATCGTGGCGGAGTCGTCGATGGCGAGAATGGTTCGGATCATGTCGTGTCTCGAATGCGTGTCTCGAAAGCGTCAGGGTTTCTGCACGGCGGGGCCCGAGGCGCCCGGCAAAGCGGGCGCGGCGGCCGCACCGGGCGGCGTGATCTGCTGCGCGAGGTGTCCCGAGCCGGCCGCGTCGGACGACAGCGTCGTCGTCGTCGCGTCGTCGCGCATCAGCGCGAGCTCCGACTTGCGGTTCAGCACGATGATGCTGATCCGGCGGTTCTCCGGATCGAGCGGGTCCGCCTTGTTCAGGTTCTGCGTCGACGCGAGGCCGAGCACGCGCAGCACCTTCGCCTCGTCCATGCCACCCGCGATCAGCTCGCGGCGTGACGCGTTCGCCCGATCGGCGGACAACTCCCAGTTGCTGTAGCCCTTCTCGCCGCCCGCGTACGGCACGGCGTCGGTATGGCCCTGGACGACGATGCGGTTCGGCACGTCGTTGAGCGTCTTGCCGATCTCGCGCAGGATGTCGCGCATGTACGGCTCGACGGCGTCGCTCGACATCGCGAACATCGGACGCTTCTGCGTATCGACGATCTCGATGCGCAGCCCCATCAGTGTCGAATCGATGCGGATCTGCTGCCTGAACTGGCGCAGCGTCGGGTTCGCCTCGATCGCCGCCATCAGCTTCACCTGCAGGTCGTGCAGCCGCGCCTGCTCGCGGCGCTCGAGCGAGCCTTGCGCCTGCGCGAGCGCTTCGTCCTCGCTCTTCTTCACGATGCGGTCGGCGAGACTGGTGGAGCCGTCGGTGCGGCGCGTCGCGCCGGCTTCGATGCTCGAAATGTCGCGGCCGCCGCCCTTGACGATGCTCGAATCGTCGGCGCTGCGGTCACCGCTGCCGAAGATCGCGGCCTTGAGCGGCGTGTTGAAGTACTCGGCGATCCCCTTCAGCTGCACGGGCGTCACGGCGGAGAGCAGCCACATCAACAGGAAGAACGCCATCATCGCGGTCATGAAGTCCGCGTACGCGAGCTTCCATGCACCGCCGTGGTGCCCCTTCTTCTGCTGGTTCACCCGCTTGACGATGATCGCCTGATCCTTGCCTTTGCTCATGTCGGGGCCCTCGCGCTCACTTCGCCTTCACGCGGCGCACGTGCTCTTCGAGCTCGGTGAACGACGGACGCTCGGTCGAGAACAGCACCTTGCGGCCGAACTCGACCGCGATCGCGGGCGCGTAGCCGTTCAGGCTCGCGAGGATCGTCACCTTGATGCACTGGAACATCTTGGTCGACTCGGCGACGCGCTGCTCCGCGAGGCTCGACAGCGGGCCGATCAGGCCGTACGACAGCAGAATGCCGAGGAACGTGCCGACGAGCGCCTGCGCGATCATCGCGCCCAGCACCGCGGGCGGCTTGTCGGCGGACGCCATCGTGTGAACGACGCCCATCACGGCGGCGACGATCCCGAACGCCGGCATCGCGTCGCCGACGCGCATCAGCGCGTGCGCGGGACCTTCGCCTTCCGCATGGTGCGTCTCGATCTCCTCGTCCATCAGGCTTTCGATCTCGAACGCGTTCATGTTGCCGCCCACCATCAAGCGCAGGTAGTCGGTCAGGAATTCGACGATGTGCTTGTCGGCGAGGATCTTCGGATACTGGGTGAAGATCGGGCTCTTCTCGGGGTCGTCGATGTCCGCCTCGAGCGTGAGCGTGCCTTCCTTGCGCGCCTTCGCGAGCAACACGTACAGGAGCGCCATCAGCTCCATGTAGATGTCCTTGTTGTACTTCGAGCCCTTGAACAGCGAGGGCAGCACGCGCAGCGTCGCCTTGATCGTCTTGATGCCGTTGCCGAGGATGAACGCGCCGACGCCCGCGCCGACGATCATCAAGATCTCGACCGGCTGAACGAGCGCGCCCAGGTGCCCGCCCGCCAGCGCGTAGCCGCCGAACACGGACAACAACGTCACGAGAGTTCCCACGAAAATCAGCACTGCCTGTCCCTCACGAATGAGCGGCCGGGAGGCCGCCGTTAAGTGGTTTACGGCAGTCGGAACGAAAACTTTGAGAACCGCCCGGCGGAGGCCTGCCGGTGTAAACCAGCAAACGGGGAAAACGGCACGCCGCCCGAGGGACGGGCGGCGCGGTTCGACGGCCGGAGCGAACGCTCGTTCGCCTGCGGCTTACGTGGCTTGCGACTTACGCGGCGATGGCGGCCCGGTCGGCCAGCGCGGCGGCCTTGCGGGTCTTGCCCGCGCGCGACGGCGGCTGGCAAAGCCCGCACACGTAGCCGTGGTGCGGATCGTGCGCGTGCGCGACAAAGTGTCCGCCGCAGCGGGTGCACGGCGTCATCTGAAGCATGCCGGAATCGAAGAAGCGCACGAGCGTCCAGGCGCGCGTGAGGCTCAGCACCGCTTCGTCGTCCGACAGGCCGACGTGCTCGAGGTACAGCCGGTATGCCTTGACGATCGCCTGGATCGACTCGCAGCCGCCGTGCTCGCGCATGAAACGGTAGATGTTATAGAACAGCGAAGAATGAATGTTCGGCTGCCACGTCATGAACCAGTCGGTCGAGAACGGCAGCATCCCCTTCGGCGGCGACGCGCCCTTCAGCTCCTTGTAGAGCTTGATCAGGCGATCGCGCGACAGGTTCGTCTCGGCTTCGAGCAATTGCAGCCGCGCGCCCAGCTCGATCAGTTCGATCGCCAGGGTGATCTCCTTGACCTCGATCACTACGCTCTTGGACGCCATCGTCGCTCTCCGCCATTTCCGTTAATCAAACAATCAAGCTGCTAATTTCAGTCTATGAGCCAATGCGCCCGAACGGGAGGCGCGGCTTCCCTCAACGGAAGCTCTCGACCGGCTGACCGGCCATCAGGATCGCCGAGTGCGCGTGCGCGACGGCGGAGCTGCGGCCTTTGTCGGCGAGCGACGACAGGAGCGAGTGATCGTCGAAACGGAAACGGCAGAGCATCTGGTTCGAGGCGGCAAGCTTGACCGTCTGGGCAAGCGTCAGGTTCACGAGCACGTCGGCGAGTTCCTCCGAAATCCCCATGCGGAACATGCCCATGGCCTTGTCCTCGCGCAGCAGTCGTTGCGCGAGCAGCAGGTAAGACAGGTTGACTTCGTTGATCTCGGCGAGCATTTCGCTGGATGCGCTCATGATTCGATTCCCCCGTAAGAAATCTTTGGCCAATCGGTAATGCCAATGAAAACGTTTGCTCGATCTACCCAGTGAGGCCGGGCAATCGGCTTGTTTATATTCTTACGGGCATTTTGGCCAATCAGCGGGGACACCGCTATCAGTGAAGGGGAATGCGCTTTGCCGGAATTGTCTGTAAACCGTGTAGGAATTTTTCTGACATGGCGCGGGGTGGCCGGCGGAACGCCTGTCTGGCCGAAAGTCGCGCCAGTCAAGGCAGGGGAAACACCATCTTCAGGCGCGGCAGCGGCGAAGCGGCGCAATCCGCTCGAATGGGCGGGCGACTTTCGCATTCCATTTCTGCCACATGCTAGCCATTCGGCCAGGCGATTTCTAGGGTTTTTGCGTATTTCATCCTGTAACAAGGGTTAAGCGTTTGAAAAATCGCTCGATGCCGCGCGGACGATCCCGATAATGAATCGGAACGCCCGGTCCGGCGACATTCGCCGCGCACCGCCCTTGCTTGCCCCCGGGCAGGCGCCCGCCGCTCATCGGGAGCGTCGCTCGCGACATCTGTCGACGAGTTCCGCCCTCATCGCAACGGAGATCGCTCATGCGCATTGCCCAAATCGCCCCGCTCTACGAAGCCGTTCCGCCCAAACTCTACGGGGGCACCGAGCGGGTCGTGTCCTATCTGACCGAGGCGCTCGTCGAAATGGGGCACGACGTCACGCTGTTCGCAAGCGGCGATTCCGTCACGTCGGCGCGCCTCGAGGCCGCCTGGCCGCGCGCGCTGCGGCTCGATCCGTCGATCCGCGATTCGATGGCGCCCCATATGCGCCTTCTCGAGCAGGTCGCGCGCGTCGCACATACGTTCGACGTCCTGCATTTCCACCTCGACTACCTGCCGTTCCCGCTGCTGTCGCGCCTCGACGCGCCGTTCGTCACGACGCTGCACGGCCGCCTCGACCTGCCGGAGCTGCAGCCCGTGTTCGACGCGTTCCCGAACGCGCCCGTCGTGTCGATCTCGGACTCGCAGCGCACGCCGCTGCCGCAGGCCGGCTGGGCGGGGACCGTCTACCACGGGCTGCCCGCCACGCTGCTCGCGCCGCAAACCGGCCGCAAGCCCGAATATCTCGCGTTCCTCGGCCGCATCTGCCCCGAAAAGCGCGTCGACACGGCGATCCGGATCGCGGCGCAAAGCGGCCTGCCGCTCAAGATTGCGGCGAAGGTCGACAAGGTCGACGAGGATTATTTCAAGGCCGAAATCGAGCCGCTCCTCGATTCCGCGCATGTCGAGTTCATCGGCGAGATCAACGAGGCGCAGAAGCCGGCGTTCCTGTCGGGCGCAAAGGCGCTGCTGTTCCCGATCGACTGGCCGGAGCCGTTCGGCCTCGTGATGATCGAGGCGATGGCGTGCGGCACGCCCGTCGTCGCGTTCAACCGCGGCTCCGTGCCGGAAGTGATCGACGACGGCGTGACGGGCTTCATCGTCGAGGACGTGCAAGGCGCGGTGGGCGCGCTGCACCGGATCGACGAATTGTCACGCGATGCAATCCGCGCGCAATTCGAGCAACGTTTCAGCTCGCACGCAATGGCGCGGCGCTATATCGATATCTATGAAACGCTGCGCGAGGCAGCCAAGCAACCACAATGGCGACGCGCGGCGGCGGGTTAACCCTTTAGCCGGCGCCATTGTAAAAATGACGCGCCCATTACACTCCGCAGAGAAGAAAGCCGCATCGGTAAATGCGGCTTTCTTTTTGCCAAGCGCTCAATAATCAGCCGATCAAAAACCGCTCGCGGTTTTTGCCGACGATCCAATGCGGGGGTTTCCCGCGCCCGCTCCACGTGCTGCCGGATTTCGGATCGCGGTATTTGGGCGGCAACGGCCCCTTCTTCGGCGGACGACCGCGCCGCGCGCGTTCGGCGAATCCCAGATCCTGCGCCGTCAGGCCATACTCGGCGATCTTGCCTTGCAGCTCGGCGATCACGGCCGCGACTTCCTGATGACGCACCTCGTCCGCCTGAGCCTGCAGCTCGGCGATCTGCGCCTTGATCTTCGCGTATTGAGACATTTCGACTCCCTATATCATGATCCGCCTGGCATTTCTCAGCCTAGACACAAAGGATCTATTGCGCAATCGGAATTGCTACGAAATCCGCCAAATTCATTTCGTCTGATAAATTTTAAAACTCAATTGCAATACTCCTGCAATGCGGCCTTATTCTAATAAAAACAATGATCGGCCAATCTCAATTTGACAATCGTTGACCCTTCACAATCCGTCAGATTTCCTATAATCCAGACGGCATTCGTGGATGCGTCCCCGCTTTTGGCGGCGCGATCCGTTTTCGATTTACATGACCAGGAACCACTCCAATGAAATTACCTCAGCGTCTCGCAGCAGAAGTGTTCGGCACGTTCTGGCTCGTTCTGGGCGGCTGTGGCAGCGCCGTGCTGGCGGCCGCTTATCCGGGCCTCGGAATCGGCTTTGCCGGCGTCGCATTGGCCTTCGGCCTGACGGTCCTGACGATGGCGTTCGCAATCGGCCACGTCTCCGGATGTCACCTGAATCCGGCTGTGAGCGTCGGTCTGACTGTGGCGGGACGCTTCCCGGCCCGCGATCTCGTGCCGTACGTCGTCGCGCAGGTCGTCGGCGCCACGCTCGGCGCGTTCGTGCTGTATCTGATCGCCACCGGCAAGCCGGGCTTCGACGTCGTCGGCAGCGGCTTCGCGACGAACGGCTATGACGCGCGCTCGCCCGGCCATTACTCGCTCGCGGCCGCGTTCATCTGCGAAGTCGTCCTGACGGGCTTCTTCCTGTTCGTGATCCTCGGCTCGACCGACAAGCGCGCGCCGGCCGGCTTCGCGCCGATCGCGATCGGCCTGTGCCTTACGCTGATCCACCTGATCTCGATCCCGGTGACGAACACGTCGGTGAACCCGGCGCGCTCGACGGGGCCGGCGCTCTTCGTCGGCGGCGAGGCGATCGGCCAGCTGTGGCTGTTCTGGGTGGCGCCCATCATCGGCGCGGCGATCGCCGGCGTCGTGTACCCGCTCGTCGCGGGCCGCGACGAAAGCTGACGCCGGCGCGGCCGGATTCGCGCCGGCCGCCCGCACCTCGCGTCACGGAGCGACACGACAGAGGAATACGATCATCGCTCCTCGCCGCCCTGCGGCGACGGAGAAACCAGAACGGGCGCCGCGGCGCCCGTTTTTTTCATCGACGGCGGCTTGCCGTGCGCGTCAGTGCGTCGCGGGATCCCCGAGCGCGAACAGCGCGCGCAGATGGCGTGCGACGCCCGCCTCGAAATTGTTGCCGATTCGCGGCACCTTCGGCAGACGCGTGACGAGATCGGGATTCGCGTTGTTCATCATGAACGGATGCCCTGCCGTCTCGAGCAGATCGATGTCGTTCATGTTGTCGCCGAACGCGACGCAATGCGCGGAATCGACGCCGAGCCGCTCGAGCACGACGCGCAGCGCGCGCCCCTTCGACACGTTCGCCGTCATCACCTCGAGGCAATCGGGCAGCGAGTACGTGACGTACAGCGCGTTGCCGAACTGGCGCGCGAGGTTGTCCGAAACGACGGCCAGATCCTCCGGCTCGCCGATATAGAGCACCTTCGCGATGTCCGCGCCGTCGTGCGACAGCATATCGACGACGTCGTAGTGAAATCCGGAATCCTGATGGAATGCGAGCAGGTGCGGCGCGTCGCGGTCGATCAGCCAGCCGTCGTTCGTGAAGAGATTGACGATCACGCGGCCGTGCGTGCCGACGAGCTCGGGCCGCACCAATTTCCGCACCGTGTCGGCGGGCACGTCCTGCGCGTGAATCCGCGTATCGTCGGGCGCATGCACCCGCGCGCCGTTCGACGTGATCAGGTACGGCCGAATGCCGAGCACGTCGCGAATGCCCGCGACGTCCGCATAGTGGCGTCCCGTCGCGATCACGAAGCGCACCCCGTCGTCCGCGAGCCGCCGTACCGTGTCGATCGTGTACGGATCGAGCTGGTGGTCGCTGTTAAGCAGGGTTCCGTCGAGATCTGTGGCGATGACTTTGTACATGGCGGACGCCGGAGGAGGCGGGTGACGCAGAGGGAAGCGGACATTCTATCGTCGGATGGAAAACGCCGCTCGCGGATGTCCGCTCACGCTCGTCGCACTCATTGCCGCGCCGTGAGCCCGAGCGTTGCCGCTTCCCGTGCGGCAAGCCGCAGCGCGCCGTGCGCGGAATCGGCTTGCGGCGCGACGAGCCGCGCACGGTGGGGCTCCGGCACCGCGCTCGCGAGCGCGTCGGCGAGCCCGCCGCACAACGCGACGGGCAGCGCCGCCGCTGGATCGAGCGCATCGATCATCTTGCCGATCTCGACGCCCGCCTGCTCGATCCATCGCGCGGCGGCCGGGTGGTCGCGATGCGCGAGCACGATCGGCGCAAGGCGCGCGTACGCCGTCTGATTCGCTTCGCACGACCAAACGACGAGCGCGTCGCGGTCGGACACGCCGATATGCGCGACGAGCGCCTGCGCGAACGCGTCGAGCGGAGCGCGGCCGTCGAGCGCCTGCTGCGCATACGACAGCGCGCGCAGGCCGAGCCATGCGCCGCTCGCCTCGTCGCCGGACGGAAAGCCGTACCCGCCCGCGATCCGGCAGGCTCCCGTCTCGTCGAGCGCGGCGGCGATGCTGCCGGTGCCGAGCGCGACGACGACGCCCGGCGCGCCGCCGTGCGCGCCGACGACCGTCGTATATGCGTCGCTTTCGACGGCGAGCGCGGCAAGCGGCGCGCTCGCGCGAAATGCGCTCAGCCACTCGCGATGGTTCACGCCGGCCAGGCCGCAGCCGAGCACGCAGCGCCGCCAGTCGAACGCGACGCCGGCGCGCGCGCAAGCGTCCGTGCAGGCCGCCTCGATCGAGCGCCACGCGCCGTCGATGCCGAGCGCGAGCCCCGACGGCCCGCCGCCGCCTTGCGCGAGCTCGCGCCCCTGCGCGTCGGCGAGCACCGCGCGGGTGCCCGTGCCGCCGCCGTCGATGCCGATCAGAAAAATGTCATTGCCCATTGCCGCTTCAGTCCAGATGATTCGTCGAAGTGTCACTGATGCAAGAGCTTAACCGCAACGGCCGGCCGCGCCCATCGACCGAACGGCCAGGTTGCACGCGCTCGCCGATCCGTTATGCTGGCGCGACCAGATCGACGGAACATGCGAGAGATGCCGAGACAGGAACGCTGCAATTGGGTAAAGACCGAAGCGGACGCTCACTATCACGATACCGAATGGGGCGTGCCGTCGCACGACGACCGGCACTTGTTCGAAATGCTCGTGCTCGAGGGCGCGCAGGCGGGCTTGTCGTGGTCGACGATCTTGAACAAGCGCGCCGGCTATCGCGCGGCATTTGCCGACTTCGACGTCGACAAGGTCGCCCGTTTCACGCCGAAGCGGATCGACGAGCTGGTGCTCGATGCGCGCATCGTGCGCAACCGCGCGAAGATCGAGGCGGCCGTCGCGAACGCGCGCGCAGTCCAGCAGATTCGCGCGGAGCACGGCTCGCTCGCCGCGTTCCTGTGGTCGTTCGTCGACGGCGCTCCGCTGCAGAACGCATGGGCGTCGTATCGCGACGCGCCGGCGTCGACCGAGCGCTCGGACGCGCTCAGCAAGGCGCTCAAGCGCTACGGCTGCAAATTCGTCGGCTCGACGATCTGCTATGCGCTGATGCAGGCGACGGGCATGGTCAACGACCACGAGAAGAACTGTCCGTGCCATGCGCGCTGCGCGGCGCTCGGCAAGAAGGCGGGGAAAAGGAAATCGGCGGCATGACGCTCGGGCGTTCGGCCGCGCATGTCAGCGGCGATCGCATCCGAACTGCGGGGCGTCGGTTCGCGGGCCGGGCGCAACGCCGAAGCAGTGGATCGTCGAGCCGCCTTCGATTGCACTCGGCGAAGCGGGCGTGATTCCGAAGGCAGGGGCGTGGCGGGCGTCGATCGACAACTTGATAAGCCGGCGTTACTTGGAATTCCAGTACGCTCGGACTATGTGAAGCCAGGCGATTCGCGTACGGTGAGCGTCACCGAGAAGATCGATTTCCGATGCGGCGAGCACGCACCGCGCTCGGCTGAGCCGTGCGGCGCGCGTGTGCTCAGCCGCTTGCGCTCGCCGCCCGCCCTGCCCGGCCGCTTGCCCGCGCGACCCAAACAAAACGGCGGTGCGGCTTCTCGCGAAGCGGCACCGCCGTCGAGGCGAAGCGGATGAAGCTCAGTGGAGCTTCTTCGGCAGCATCTGGCTGCGCAGGCGCTTGTGCAGACGCTTCACCGCAGCAGCCTTCTTGCGCTTGCGCACGGCAGTCGGCTTTTCGTACGACTGGCGCTCACGCAGCTCGGCGATCAGGCCATTTTTTTCGATAGCGCGGCGGAAGCGGCGAATCGCCACTTCGAACGGCTCATTTTCTTTCAAAAGAATCGTCGTCATGTCGTTCCTAATTTGCTTGATACGGTCAAAAACGTAGCGGCCAAGCGCCACGCACCGGCCTTCCGGGCGTTTCCACGAACGGGCGAAACGAGCGGGTAACGGCCTCGGAGGCCGGAAAAGAGAGGCGGAATGCACCGCGAAACGCTCGGCAACCAACACCAGGCGCCGCGTTTGACTGCCAGCAGACATGCCCTACGCGTACACGTAAACGGCAAAGGCGTGACAGAAATCTCAATTCAGCCCGCCATCATAACAGGTAAACGTCGGTTGGACCAGTAGTTTACTGTTCTTTCGATCGAAAACCGGTGCAAGCGCCGTTGCGCGCGTCGCGAACGGCACCGGGCCGTGCACGCGATTGCTGCACCTGCAACGTTTGCTCACCGAACGATCTGAGCAAAAAAATCGGGCCGAATCTCGTCGCGTCCCTCAAGTTTTTTTGGCGTGCGCCGAAATCCAGCACAAGGCGGCCGGCAAAGAACGAGTGCTTCCGCCCCCGCCAATAGTGGCATTGATGGGCTTCTCGGCTCAATTAGGAGATTTTCATGCTCGGAATCAACAGCAACATCAACTCGTTGGTCGCTCAGCAGAACCTCAACGGCTCGCAAAGCGCCCTGTCGCAAGCGATCACCCGTCTGTCGTCGGGCAAGCGCATCAACAGCGCGGCCGACGACGCAGCAGGTCTCGCTATCGCGACCCGGATGCAAACGCAGATCAACGGCCTGAACCAGGGCGTGTCGAACGCGAACGACGGCGTGTCGATCCTGCAAACGGCGTCGAGCGGCCTGACCTCGCTGACGAACAGCCTGCAGCGTATCCGCCAGCTCGCGGTGCAAGCCTCGAACGGCCCGCTGAGCGCGAGCGACGCATCGGCGCTGCAACAGGAAGTCTCGCAGCAGATCGCTGAAGTGAACCGTATCGCTTCGCAGACGAACTACAACGGCAAGAACATCCTCGACGGCTCGGCTGGCACGCTGAGCTTCCAGGTCGGTGCGAACGTTGGCCAGACGGTCAGCGTCAACCTGACGCAAAGCATGTCGGCCGCGATGATCGGCGGCGGCATGGTCCAGTCCGGCCAGACGCTCGGCACGCTCAAGGTCGCCGTCGATGCGAGCGGCGCGGCGTGGGTGGCGGGGACGAGCACCGGTCAAGAAACGACGCAGATCAACGTCCTGTCGGACGGCAAGGGCGGCTTCACGTTCACCGACCAGAACAACCAGGCGTTGGCTG
Source organism: Burkholderia oklahomensis C6786 (assembly GCF_000959365.1). Lineage (NCBI taxonomy): Bacteria > Pseudomonadati > Pseudomonadota > Betaproteobacteria > Burkholderiales > Burkholderiaceae > Burkholderia > Burkholderia oklahomensis. Next base: position 1,884,043 of record NZ_CP009555.1, on the reverse strand, counting down.
CGGCGGCCGTCACTGCGCTGTTCGGCGCAACGACCGCCGGCACGGGCACCGCGGCCGCGCCGGCATTCCAAACCCTGACGGTTAACGCTGCTGCAACCAGCTCGCTGAGCGCGTCGGATCAGGCGGCCGCGACGACGATGGAAGCGCAGATCAACGCGGTCAACAAGCCGCAGACGGTCTCGAACCTGGACGTCAGCACGCAGACGGGTGCCTACCAGGCGATGGTGTCGATCGACAACGCGCTCGCGACGGTGAACAACCTGCAGGCAACGCTCGGCGCGGCCCAGAACCGCTTCACCGCGATCGCGACGACGCAGCAAGCCGGCTCGAACAACCTGGCGCAAGCGCAATCGCAAATCCAGAGCGCGGACTTCGCTCAGGAAACCGCGAACCTGTCGCGCGCGCAAGTGCTGCAGCAAGCCGGCATCTCGGTGCTCGCGCAAGCGAACTCGCTGCCGCAGCAAGTGCTGAAGCTCCTGCAATAACGTGTACCGAACGACGGGCCGCGCCGTCTGGCGGCCCGCCTTTGTGCGGCGGCGCAACACCCTCGTGGCCGCCGCACGTTTTTGTTTTCTGACTCTACCGAATCTCGCGAATTTCGCGCGCCGTTTCCGGCGACGAAGGGAGCTACCCGATGTCCACGCCCGTCACCAGCACTACGACTACGACGCAGCAGCAAACCAATGCGGCGCTTCAGCAGGCGGCGCAGTCGATCATCAGCGGCTCGACGGGTAACTCGTCGATGGACGTCAACTCGCTCGTGACCGCGCTCGTCAACGCGAAAACGGCGGGCCAGACCGCCGCGCTGTCGACGTCGGTCGCCACCGACCAGACGACGCTTTCCGCGCTCGGCACGCTGAAGGCCGCGCTCACCGCGCTGCAAGCCGGGATTGGCTCGCTCAGCGACGGCACGTTGACCCAGAAATTCACCGCCACGGCGACGGGCAGCGGCCTCACGGCGACGACGGCCGCCGGTGCGGTGGCCGGCAGCTATTCGGTTACCGTCACGCAAATCGCCACATCGCAGACGCTGTCTTCCGGCGCATTCAATGCGACGCAGCAGCTCGGCACCGGCACGCTGACGCTGTCGGTCGGCGGCAAATCGACATCGATTTCGATCGACTCGACGAACAACACGCTGTCCGGCATCGCGGCCGCGATCAACTCCGCATCGAACAACCCCGGCGTGACAGCGACGATCGTCACGGGCACCGACGGCGCGCACCTCGTGCTGCGCTCGGCGACGACGGGCGCCGCGAACACGATCAACGTCGGCGTGAGCAACCTGTCCGGCGACAACGGGCTGTCGAGCCTCAACGTGACGTCGACGGCGAGCACGACGGGCGGCCAGTCGACGATCCAGTCCGGCGGCACGATCGCATGGACGCAAAGCACGTCCGCGCAGGACGCCGAGTTCACGGTGGGCGGCATCGCCGCGTCGAGCGCGAACAACGCGGTGACGGGCGCGATCGCCGGCGTCACGCTGAACCTGACGCAGGCCGCCGTCGGCACGACGCAAACCCTCAACGTCACGACCGACACGACCGCGCAGGCGACCGCGGTCACGAACGTCGTCAACCTGTACAACACGGTCGTCACGACGATGGCGTCGCTGTCGTCGCTATCGGGCGCGGGCACCAGTTCGCAAAGCGCCGGGCCGCTCCTCGGCGACTCGACGCTCAACATGATCCGCAACTCGCTCGCACGGGTCGTCGGCGCGGGCGTCACGACGGGCGGCTCGACCGTGTCGCTCGCGTCGATCGGCATCACGTTCGCCGACGGCTCGTCTTCGTCGCAGACAGACGGCACGCTGACCGTCGACACCACGAAGCTCAATGCGGCGCTGCAAAACAGTCCGTCGACCGTCGCCGCGCTGTTCAATTCGACGAACGGCGTCGGCGCGGAGTTGAACAACACGATCCAGGGCTACGTGCAGACGGGCGGCGTCTTCGATACCCGCTCGAACGCGCTGAACCAGGATCTGAAGAGCCTCGCGCAGCAGCAGACGCAGCTCGCGTCGTACGCGTCGCAGCTGACGTCGCAGTACAACGCCCAGTTCACCGCGCTCAACACGCTGATGGCGCAGATGAACACCAATTCGAACTACCTGACGCAACTGTTCGGCGGCGCCAACAGCTCGGGCACGCTGGCGACCAACAAGTAACGAATCGAGCACGATGGAGAAGCCGAAAATGGATCAGAGGTCGTTGGTCGAACACGTGCTGTCGATCACCCGCGAAATCGATCACGCGGTGCAGATGGCCGACTGGACCGAGGCCGCGCGCCTCACCGAAGAGCGCTCGCCGTACCTGATGTCGATCTCGGCCGAGCAGACGCCCGCGTCGCTCGCGCTCGTGCGCCAGATCCAGGCGATCGACGCCGCGCTCCTCGCGAACGCAAAGACGGCGCAGGCCGAGCTGCAGGTCGAATACCGCACCGCGATGGACCGGTTGAGCAAGGCCGGCGCCTATCAGGCGGCCGCGCAGTTCTGATCTGACGAATTCCCCCCACACAACAACAAATCACGCGTTTCGGCGCGTGCTCGTTCACCTCACGGCCCGCCGCAAGGCGGGTATTTTTTCGCCTGTTGCGCGCACACGCGATTGGTCAACTCGGCGGGCAATTCCCATCTCGGGATCGCGCCGGGCGGTTCGATCATGCCGTCAGGGCGCGCTCACTTCGCCGAGATCGTGTCCGTCATGCCAGAACCCTCGCTCGAGTCGCACCCTCCGGGCAGCAGATGCAGGCCGACATCGCGCTCGTGCTGCGCAGCGCGTGCAAATCGCACGACGGCCAATTCGAGCGACGAATCGGCCCTCGACGCACAGCCGATGCATGCTGATTTCCGCCACAACTTCACGGTGTTGAGTAGCGATCCGACGATCACTCATGGCGCACCTGGCTTCGCGCTGCATCAAAGTGGCCAGTTGGCGACACGCTCGAACGCATCGTCACGCTACTGCCCGACGGCGCTCACTGACACGTGCCGCTCGCCGGCATGAGGCACCGCCACGATCCGACTTTCGGAGGCCGAAGCACATTGCCGCGACGCGATCACGCGCAGGCACGAACGACGTGCAAGCTTGGCCCGTCTCCGGCCGCGTGCTCATCGCACGCGGCCGCGCGCCGCGCAGACCGCCCAGGCCAACTTCACCCACTCAAAATTCAATAGTGGCGAATTTCATCGACCAGCACCTCAATATTTCGCCGGTGAGACCGATGCATAAGTTTAGTTAGCGGTTTGGATCAACAAGGTTGCCTGCCCCGTATTATCGGCACAAGCGTTGTCATTGACATACGCGACAAATCCAGAAGTATTCCCAGGAACATCTACAACAGTCGGCTCGGTAATGGTGGTTCCCCATCTACTGGTTCCAAATCCGCCTTGCAGCATCACGGAATTGATCAGGCAGCCATTCGCCAACACGCCGCCTGAACAGCTCATATTGTTTGAAGCAATCGAAATGACATATCTTCCCGGTGCAAGCTGGAACGTCGCCGGAACGCCATCGGAGACAGTGCCGAAAGCACTGGAAAGACAATTGCGCTTCGCGTCGATCATAATGGAGGTCGACGCCTCACTAACGAAAGGAACGATTGCAGAAAGCACTCCAGCAATGATTTTTGTACGCATAAATTAAATCCCCTCGTGAAGTCTGGTGAATAATTAAAAATTATGGGCCGAGACCCACACGCGATATTGGCGGGAAAAAATGGCATTTACCCGCGCCATGCGCCCGGAGATGCCACGCAAACGTGGCGTTTCATTGGTCACCGGAAAATCGATTATATTGCAAGCATATCGTAATAACCCTGATTTCCTTGCCATTCTCGGCAACGAACACCTGTCGGACAGATTTATCCTCCGCAACGGCGGTTAGTCGTAGCACGCGACGTTCACGCTGAACGGTAGCGACAAAGCAATCTTCGGTTGGTTTGCGGCCACCGGTTGTCATGGCGCGACGTCGCATATCACGCGTTATCCTCGGCAAATCCAGCGCGCTGCGCGCTGTCGTGCGACTGGTCCGGTGCGCGGTAATCGCCCACATTCCACGTATCGACGATCGGCGCCTGCGCGAATGCGCTTGCGATGCGCCACATTGCCAACGTGACAACGACGGCGAATTGCAGCAATTTCCTCTTCGTCGTTTCGGGATGATGCGAATAAATGGAGCCGCCCATTGCGAATGCAGGACGGTTGCAAGCAATATCGACAGACGGAAAGAAAACTGGCGGGCGTCAACCCGTCCGGCCGAGTCGGGTTCGAACATTGCGCCGACACTACGCGCCCCGATTAGGCGTGCAGGGTTCGGGCAGCCATTTCCGAGGAGTCGGCAAGCAAGCCGCGGCAGGCGGTAATCGACGCCAGGCCAGCCAAAGACGTCTCATGTACCGGGGAAACCCGCCACGCCTTTCCCGGCGCATGGTCGCGTCAATCGATTGACAGCCGCCCGCCGCCGGGGATCACTGACGCCTTTCACCCGCGAAAACGCGAAAGGATGCCCCCATGTCCGTCGAAACCTGGCTCGCATTTTCCGGCGCGAGCATCGTGCTCCTGATGATCCCCGGCCCGACGATCCTGCTCGTGATCGGCGATTCGCTCGCGAATCGCAATCGTTCGTCGTGGAGCACCGTCGCGGGCGTCGCGGCCGGCGACACCACCGCGATGACGATCTCGCTCGCCGGCGCGGGCGCGCTGCTGGCGATGTCGGCGGCCGCGTTCACGGCGCTCAAGCTCGTCGGCGGCGGTTATCTGATCTATCTCGGCATCCGGTCGATCCTGCACGCGCGTCGCATCGGCGCGATGGAAGTGAACGTCGAGCGCCGCTCGGCGAAGCGCCGATTCCTGTCCGCGTGGGCCGTCACCGCGCTGAACCCGAAGAGCATCGTGTTTTTCGTCGCATTCGTTCCGCAGTTCATTTCGCCGCACGAGACGTTCGCGCAGCAGTGCGCGGTTTTGCTGCCGACCTTCGTCTGTCTCGCGACGGTCAACGCCGCCTGCTATGCGCGCATCGCGCGTTTCGCTGCCGCGCGCCTGACGGGCGCCGCAGCGCAGCGCCGCTTCGGCTATGGCGGCGGCGCCGCGCTGATCGGTGCGGGTGCGCTGACGCTCGGGATGTCGCAGAGCTGATCTCGCGCGCGCGCCGGCGGCCGCGCAGGCAATGCCGGCTGCGCGTTCGGGGCGAACACGTGAGCGCTCCCGGAACGCTGGCGCACGTTCGAAGCGGCGCACGAACGCCCCCGAAAGCGGTCCCCTCCGCGATGCCGGCCGCACCTTCGAAGCCGGCTCGCAAGCACGCCCGACAATCGGGCGTGCCGCCCGCTACGGCATCTCGGCCGAGCGTCAGCCGAGATCGAGCGCCGCGGTGAGATCCCCGGGCGGCTGCGCGCCGCGCGCCGCGAACGCACGTTCGCGCGCGGCGACGCCGTCGAGCGGCGCGAGCCCGTGCACGCGCGAGATGAAGCGCAGGATCGAGTTCGTGTCGTACAACGTATGATCGACGTAGCCCTTCTTCGCGAACGGCGAGATCACCATCGCCGGAATCCGCGAGCCCGGCCCCCACCGGTCGCCCTTCGGCGGCGACACCGGGTCCCACCAGCCGCCGTTCTCGTCGACCGTCAGGATCACGACCGTGTGCGGCCATTGCGGGCCGCGCATGATGTGGTCGATCACGTTGGCGATGTGACGGTCGCCCGACTCGACGTCCGCATAGCCTGCATGCATGTTCAGGTTGCCCTGTGGCTTGTAGAACGTGACGGTCGGCAGGCGGCCCGCGTCGATGTCGGCGATCAGATGGTTCGTCGACGCATCGTCGCCGAGGCCCGCGTCGCGCAAGTGCCGACGGCGCGCCTCCGTGCCCGGCGCGAAGTTCTTGAAGTAGTTGAACGGCTGGTGGTGATACTGGAAATCCGGCACCGAACCCGTGTCGCGATGCTCGAGCGCGAATTGCCACGCGCCGCCGTACCATGCCCAGTCGATACCCTTCTCCGACAGCCGGTCGCCGATCGTCGCGTAGTGCTGCGGCGGCAGCACGCGCGGATTCGACGGATCCGCGTACGCCTGATTGCCGTCGACGGGCGGCCGCACGCTGCTCGGCTGATACGGCGGCGCCATCGTGTTCACCGCGTAGCCGTCCGGCGTGAAAAGGCCGTCGTTCTCGAACTTCGGCGGGCCGTCGAGCGCCGACGCGGGCGAATCCGCCGCGAGCTTCAGGCGCGCGCCGGTCGGATCGTCGCCTTCGACGGCCGATACCAGATGCTTCGCCGGACTCTTCTGCACGTCCGGATAGAGCGGCGCCTGCGCGGAGATCAGGAAGATGTGGTTCAGCCACGAGCCGCCGAACGCGGCCATGAAGAAGTTGTCGCAGAGCGTGTATTGCCGTGCGAGATTCCAGAGCCGCAGCGTTTCGGCCGAATTGCGGTAATGGCCCATCACGAGTCCGCCCGAGTCGGCCCATGCGGCGAACTGGTCGTTGCGGCCCGCGTTGATCTGCATCTGGTTCTGATAGAAGCGATGCCACAGGTCGCGCGTGATGACACCGTTCGGCAGCGGCTTGCCTTGCGCGTCGGGAATCACGAACGGCGCGTTGGGCAGCCCCGTGATGTCGCGCTCGCCGATCATGTAGCGCTTGCCGCCCACTTCCTGCGCCTGCGGCACGAGGCCGCCCCAGATTCGCGGCAGCGTCGGCAGCGGCGTCTTGCCGTCGCGATCGAGCTGCACGTAGCGCTCGGGCGGCACCGCGCCGAGCGGCTGCTGCACGCCGGGAAAATCGCCGAACAGGTTCGCGAAGCTGCGATTCTCCGCATAGATCACGACGATGTTACGCACTTCCTTGCGCAACGCCGCATCGAGCCGCAGATCGTCGGCCGTGCGCGGCGCGCTCGGCGTGGTCGTCTCGCAGCCGGCGAGCGCGACGCTCGCGCCCAGCGCGGCGATGCCGCCCAATACGCGGCGGCGGTCGGGGTCTTCGGGAAGGTCGGTCGACGGGGAATTCTTGTCAGTCACTTCTGCTCCTCGATCTTCTGGTTGGTCGTACGGTCCGTCGCGCGCGTCGGCGCGCGGGACCGGCAGCGTCGCATCGCTGCTGCCGCAGTCGGACGTATTTCGTGCGCGCGCGGCCGTTCGACGCCGCAGCCGGCGCGATGCGCGCCGCCGATCCGATCCGCAACGCGCATTCGAACCGCCAGGACATCTGCAAAAAGGCCGAAACGATCTGGTCGCACATTGTCACAAAAACGTCACATTCGCGACTATAGCGCGCCGAACGCACTAAACCTTGCTTAATCGATGCATGAACGATGAAAAATGAAACATTCGTGCGCAAGTTCACCGCGCAGGGAGACCTTGTCGCGGGCGCGATCGTGACGCGAACGCGGCGACCGAATCCGGCATCGTGTCTGCGCGTCTGCGCGCCTGCCGCACGAGCGGCGTGGCCGAGCGCGTCGCAATCGGGGCGCAAGTGCCGCAATGCGCCGGCAACGTCCCTCAAAAAAAACGGCCCGGCCACCCCAGGCCGAGCCGTTTCCTCACCGATCGACGCCGACGCTCAATCAGTGCCGTACTTCGGCGAATGCGGGCCGTACAGCAATCCGTTCGGCTGGCCGGCCGCCAGCATCCGGTTGCTCGTGAGCCCCGCGACGTCGACCGCGTCGTCGCTCAGCGTGTGCGCGATCTGCTTGACGGCCGCCTGCGCGAGCGTGGCGATCAGGCCGAGACCGCTGACATCCATGCTGGAGCCGAGCTCCTTGCCGGTCGCGCGCCCGGTGCCCTGCCACAGCAGGTCGCCCGTGCGCAGGTCGACGAGCTTCGCGGACGCCGACACGACCGTCGTGCTGTCGAGCACCGTGTAGATCGAGCCGTACTGCGTGACCGTCGTGTACAGCGCCGCGTCCGCGCCGAAGATCTCGCGCAGCTTCGCGGGCGACACGCTCTGGATGTCGGCGGCGTTCGTCAGGCCGTTCTGCTTGAACGTCTCCTCCATCACGGCGACGGGCACGACGTAGTAGCCCGCTTCGGCGACGGGCAGCGTCATCCTCGACAGCAGGCCGTACGTCGCCTTCACGTCCGACGTGTCGTTCTGCGGCGGCAGCAGCAGGATCGCGCGCGGCTGGCTCTTCTTGAACGCGGTGTAGTCGACGTGCTTCGCCGGCGCGGCGCACGCGGCGAGCAGCACGAGCACGGACGCGGCCGACAGGAGTCTTGCGGAAATGAACTTGAACATGGCAGCCCTTATTGTTGTTGTGCTTGCGTTTGAGTTTGAGTTTGAGTTTGCGTCTGCGCCGGCGGTTTCGGTTGCGGCGCCGCGGATTTCTTCTTCAGCAGGAAATCCATGAACGGCGACGATTCGGGAAACGACGCCTTCTCGGCCTGGAATGCCTGCTCGGCCTGCTGTTCCTTGCCGACGCTCGCGTACAGCATCCCCAGATGCGCTTCGAATCCGGGCGGCGGACGGTTGCCCTTCGCGCGGATCTGCTGCAGCGCTTTCTCGAGCGCGTCGATCTGGTCTTCGGGGCTCTTTTGTCCCTTGAAGTATTCGTAGACTTGCGGCTGATAGCCGTCCCATTGATAGAGCGGCTTCGGCTGATTCGCCGCGCAGCCCGTGAGCAGCGCGCCCGCTGCCGCGATCGGCAGCCAGGCCCCCGTCTTGAAGGTCTTCTTCGTTGTTGTCATTGTCGAGTGAGTCGATGGATGAATGGTTCGGCGCGCGCCGCGCCGTGCGCTTACTTGCCGGACGCGAGCGCGCCCGCGTCGACCTGCTCGACGAGGTGATTGACCGCTTCCTGGATCGCGAGATCGAGCACCTTGCCGTTCAGCGTCGAGTCGTAGCCGGCGGTGCCGCCGAAGCCGATGATCTCGCGGTTCGACAGGCTGTATTCGCCCGCGCCCTGGCTTGACAGCACGACTTCCGACGTCGTCGTGTCGACGATGTTCAGGTTCACCTTCGCGTACGCGATCTGGCTCTTGCCGCGGCCGAGAATGCCGAACAGCTGCTGATCGCCGACTTCCTTGCGGCCGAACTCGGTCACATCGCCCGTCACGACGTAATTCGCGCCTTTCACCTTCTGCGTTTTCTTCATGAAGGCGGCTTCCTGCTTGATTTCGTCGAGATTCTCGCGATCGAGCACGTTGAAGCGGCGGCTCTGCTGCAGCTCCGTGACGAGAATCGTCTTCGCCTGGCCGCCCAGACGATCGATGCCGTCGGTGAAGATGCCGCGCATGTAGCTCGAACGGTTATCGAACTTGCCGACCGCGATCTCGATCGGCTTGCCGGCAAACGGCTTTTGCGCGCTGGCCGACGCGGGCACGGGCAGCGTGCGCGACGCTTCGGTCGCGCAGCCGCTCAGCGAGACGACGGCCGATGCCGCGAGCAACGCCAGAACTGTCTTCGAAGTTTTCAAACGATGGACCCTCCTTGGAGATCGCTAAAAATGCCGTGTCGGCGATCCGGGGCCGATCGGTCGGCCCGGCTCGCCGCACTCCGCGTGCGCGAACCGATGGGCGCGCGTGCGCGTCCCGGATGCGTCGCCTGCGGCGGCGTCCGTGAAGGCGCGCGCGACGAGCGCGCACGCCGGACGGCGTCGCGTTGCGCGAACGAGCCGCAACGCGACGCCGAATGTCAGATGCAGGATCGAATGGGAAGCGCGAATAGTCGGAATTCGCGCGCGGCAGCCGGCGTGCTCGGCCGCGCATCGGCACGCCCGCGCATGCGCGCAGCGCGACGCGGCGCACGGCCAAACGGTGTCGAGCCCGCGCGCAGGCCGGATACGATCGCGGCGCGACGCGCCATCGACGATCGGCCGCGCGCCGGACCGCGCATCGGCCGCGACGCGGCGCGCGCCGATGCGTTGCGGCGCACCGGTCCGTTCGCCGCGCACGCCGCCGGCTCGACCGTGTTCACCGCCCCCCGATGCCTGGATGAAGCCAGGCGCCAAATCTCGTTGTGTGCTGCCACTGAGCTCTCACGACATGCAATTGTTCTCATAGTACGCAACGATAACGGCAACCGTGCACGGACGACAACAAAAAAGTGCCGAATGTCGAGCGACCGCAACATTGCACGCATGGCGTGCCGCGCATCGACGCACCGGAATACCGGGGCATTTCTCGATTTCGATTGCCATACCGAGTTTGACATGCCGATGAAGCGTGCCAATTCGAATTCGATGGCTTCCAAGCCGACCGGCACGATGACGGCGCGCGCGATTGATTTCGCCACACGGCCGATATAAGGTGGCACGGCAATTCCGTCAGCTCGCATTCGACGGCAGCAATTGCGACGATCGCCGCCGATTCGATTATTTCCGCATACGCATCGATTCGACGCGTTCACCCGAATTCCTTCAACCCATTCACCGCCAGAGACTTTATCGATATGCCTTTCGTCACTATCGATGGCCAGCCGCTTCACTATCAGATCAGGGGCACGGGCGCGCCCGTGCTGCTCGGACACAGCTACCTGTGGGATTCGTCGATGTGGGAGCCGCAGCTCGAGGCGCTCTCGAAATCGTATCGAGTCATCGCGCCGGACCTGTGGGGACACGGCCAGTCCGGCGCCCTGCCCGCCGGCACAAGCAACCTCGACGATCTCGCGTCGCAAATGTGCGCGCTCCTCGATCACCTCGGCATCGAGACCTGCTCGATCGTCGGGCTGTCGGTGGGCGGCATGTGGGCGGTCCCGCTCGCGCATCGCGCGCCGCAGCGGATCGACCGGCTCGTGCTGATGGACACCTACGTCGGCGAGGAGCCGGACGCGACGCGCAACAAGTATTTCCAGATGCTCGCGGCCATCGACGCACAAGGCGCGATTCCCGAGCCGCTGCTCGACGCGATCGTGCCGATCTTCTTCCGCCCCGGCATCGATCTCGCGAGCGAGTTGCCAGCGGGCTTCCGGCGCGCGCTGCAGGCGTTCACGACGGACTCGTTGCGCGACTCGGTGATTCCGCTCGGCAAGATCACGTTCGGCCGCGGCGATGCGCGCTCGAAACTGAGCGCGCTGCCGGCGGACCGGACCCTCGTGATGTGCGGCGCGAACGATGTCGCGCGGCCGCCCGACGAGACCGACGAGATGGCGACGCGCATCGGCTGCGAGAAAGTGTTCGTGCCGAATGCCGGACATATCTCGAATCTCGAGAATCCGGAGTTCGTCACGCGGACGCTGCTCGATTGGCTCGGGCGCGACGGCCGTCGGGCGTGACGAGCCGGACGCCGCACGGGACGCGGCGTGCGACGAATTCGAAGTGCGGCGGCTCGGCGCTACGTCGTGGCGTCCTTGCCGACTTGCTTCGACGAAGCATCGCTTAACGAGTCCCCGTTCCCGTGCCGCGTCGCGCCGCGTGCGACGGCGCCGACGCGAAACCGGACGCGGTACAGGCCGGCAACCTGCCGCAGCCGGCGCTTGCCCGGCCGGCCGCACATGATGCACGCGCCGATGCCGAATGGCGCGACGACATCGATGCGAAGCGCCGCCGTGCCGAATCGAATCAGGCGACCCTGAACTGCCCGACCGCTTCGGCAAGCTCCACCGCCTGCGTCTGCAGCGCCGAAGCCGCGGCGGCCGACTGCTCGACGAGCGCCGCATTCTGCTGGACCATCTCGTCGAGCTGCGCGACCGCGCGGTTCACTTCCTGGATGCCGCGCGTCTGCTCGTCGGCGGCGTTCGAGATCTCGCGCATGATCGTCGTCACGTTCGAGACCGTGCCGACGATGTCGCTCATCGTCTGCCCCGCCTCCTGAACCAGCGTCGCTCCCGTCGACACGCTCGTGACGCTCGAAGCGATCAGCGCCTTGATCTCCTTCGCCGCCTGCGCGCTGCGCTGCGCGAGCGTGCGCACCTCGCCCGCGACGACCGCGAAGCCGCGCCCTTCCTCGCCCGCCCGCGCCGCCTCGACAGCCGCATTCAGCGCGAGGATGTTGGTCTGGAACGCGATGCCGTCGATCACGCCGATGATGTCGCTGATCTTGCCGGATGCACCTTCGATCTCGTGCATCGTCGACACGACGTCGGAGACGACCGTGCCGCCGCGCGACGCGACGGACGCCGCGTTCGTCGCGATGTCGTTGGCCTGGCGCGCGGCGCCCGCCGATTGCGTGACCGTCGACGTGATCTCCTCGATCGACGCGGCCGTCTCCTGAAGGCTCGCCGCGGCCGATTCGGTGCGGCGCGACAGATCGTGGTTGCCCGATGCGATTTCGCTCGCCGCATGGCGCACCGATTCGCTCGCATCGCGAATCACGCGCATCACGTCGTGCAGCTTGCCGACGAACGCATTGAACGAGCGCGCGATCTGCGCGACTTCGTCGCGGCCCGTGTCGGGCAGACGCTGCGTCAGGTCGCCCGTGCCGGAGCCGATCGACTCCATCGCGTCGCGAACGCGCGCGAGCCCCTTGAACGCGACGCCCGTGACGGCGCTCACGATCACCGCCGCGACGGCGACGAGCGCGACGAGCGTGCCGATCGACACGAGCAGCAGCGAATGCATGCCGGCCATCGCGTCGGACTTGTCGAGCGCGACGACGGTCAGCCAGTCGGTGCCCGGCACGGCGCGCGCGCGCATCAGCTTCGCGGCGCCCGCGACGTGCGCTTCGACCGGCGCGGCGTTGTCGTCGGCCGACGACGCGGCGAGCGCGTCGATGCTCAGATCGTCCGCGAGATCGGTGACGGGCTTGAGCGTGAGCTTCGGATCGGAATGCGCGACGATGTGGCCGCCGCGGTCGACGAGCATCCCGAAGCTCTCGGGCGTCGGATGGATCGCCTTCACGTTCGCGATCACGCTGTCCATCGCGACGTCGCCGGACACGACGCCCTTCAGTGCGCCGTCCCTCAGGATCGGCGCGGCGAACGCGACGACGAGCTTGCCCGTCCCGACATCGACGTAAGGCGGCGTGACGATGGGCTTGCCCGCCTGCACGGCCTGCTTGTACCACGGGCGGCCGGTCGGATCGTAGTCGGGCGGAATGCCGGTCGGGTCGGAGAACTTCGCGGTCTTGTCCGCGTAGCCGACGTAGACGTTGGTGAACCCGCCCGCGGCGGCGATCTGCTTGAGCGCCGGAATCGGATCGGGCGCGAGGGTTGCGTCTTCGACCGACACGATCATCTGCGTCTTCGACGCGACCCAGTCGGCGATGCCCGCCTCGTGGCCGGTCAGCACCGCGCTGAGGTTCTGGCTGATGGACTCGCGGTTGTAGCGATTGGCGACGAAGTAGTTGAGCGCCGTGTTGATGACGAGCGAGCCGATGACGATGGCAAGGCACGCGACGAGGATGCGGGACCGGATCGAGGAGAGCATGGAGGCGACGTGGGGTGTAGGGCGAACTTATTGGTTAACGGCTGCAGAAACGTTCGACTTAACCCGCAGAAGACGAGGAGCCAGGGTTTTTGCTCTAGGGTTTACACCGTGTGCGCTCGTGTTTTTGTCCGATGTACCGCCATTTCTCCAACGACTTTGAAAGGGCGCGAGTCGATCAGAAAGATTGGCGATGAAACGTGAATCGAGGGCTCGCAACTGAATGGCTGCTGTTCGAGCGGCGCGCCATCTCGATTCCGTTGCTCCCGGAGCAAAGGAGCGGCGAACGATGCAATGCTGGCAACGCAGTCGCCGGCTCGACGCCGAGGCGAAAACAGGCGCCCGCGAAGGCGGCTGCGCATGCAGCGGCACATGACCGCACGGCGCGCCCGCATGCGGCTCGAGCGCCGCATGGAGTCCCATGCGGCGCTCCCTCGTTTGCCGTTGTCACTGCTTCTGCTGCTCGTCCTCCGCATGCAAAAGCTGCTTCTTGAATTTGCCTACGGTAGCGTGATCATGGCCGTAACTCACCACGCGATAGACGGCGCGCGCAACGTTGCCGCCGCCCACGTTACAGATGATCGTGCCGTTCGCGCTCTTCAGACCCGGCGCATGCTGGCCGATCCAATCGTGATTCTCGATGGTCGTTTCGATACGGCAATCGTCGGGAATGTTTATCCCGATCTTCGACAAGAAGGCGCGCGGGTGGGACAGATATTCGAGATATTCGTCGGGCGTGCATTCCCAAAAATGGACATGGAATGGCTCGTCACGAATGATCTCGGAGCGCGCTGATAGGTCCACGATTTTTGTCGGCATCTTGGTCTCCTGATGCGGCGTCGATGCGCCGGCTTTCCATTAATGGACGAAACCGCAAACAACTCGAAAAGGCCGCCGCAGACGAATTCGCCCGCGGCGCTCTCGCGTCCCGTAAACGTCGTTCAACGGAACGTTTGCAACCGATCTACAGCGAGCACTGCAGATGCAATCACCACGCATGGCCATCGACGATCGCGCGGTCAGCCCACCGGCGGCGTCAGCGGAATCGACATCTCATGCCTGAACAGATTCCCCGGATCGACCGCCTGCTTCGTCGCGACGAGCGACGCCGCCTTGTCGCCGTAGTAAAGCTCGAGCCATCGGGGATCGATTCGCGCCGGGTCCTTCTCGAGATACTTCATGTCGATGTCCGGATAGTTGATGTAGCAGCCCTCGTAGCGGCCGCTGGCATCGCCGTAGGGCTTGCCGCCCTGATCCGCATGCACGGCGTTGAACAGATCGTGCAGCCATTCGACATGGAATGCGTCGTCGCCGGGATTCGTCCAGTAGGTCTGATACTGGGACTTCAATAACGAACGCCGCTGATAGACCGACGTCGGGTTCGTGCTTTCGTCGTTCGTGTTCACGCAGCCCCCGTACGAATCGATCTGCACCAGCGTTTGGTTCAGACGCGGATCGTCTCGGGTATTCAGATAGGTCCACAGCGCGTCGATCTCGGTGTCGCCGAAATTGCCGATCTGGTACGCCGACTTGTACTTGCCGCGCTGATTCGCGCCCGATTGGTTGATCATCTGCGTCAGATACAGCCAGTCCATCTTCAACGCGTTTTGAGTGGCGTGCGTCAGCCGCTGCCCGGCGAGCGGATGCCCGAGCGTCGGAAGATTCGGCGCGACGAATCGATCCCAGATGACCGGCATCTGGCCGGCCGCCGCATTCATCGTGTCGACGAAATCGATGAAGGGCGCATCCGCCGCACCGCCGACCGTCCCGTCTTTTCCCGTGTATTGGATCGCGAGCACGATCGGCCCGGACGAGCGGTGCTGCAGCTTCAGGAGCGTGAACAATCCGCCGTTCGCGAGCGCCGGATCGCGGGCGTCCCAATCGGCGTCGTTGCGGCTGAACCAATCCCAGTAAGCCTGGATGAAATGGCCGAAGCTCGCCTTCGTGAAATGCGACCAGGGATACGCGAGCGTCAGCCAGTAGGCGTCGCGCGGCGCATCGGGCAGCGCCTTGAAGTAGTAATTCAGGATGATGCCGAAGTTGCCGCCGCCGCCGCCGCGGCACGCGATGAAAAGCGCCCGGTCCGTCGCATCGGCGCTGCCGAGATGCGCATGCTTCGCCTCGAGCGCGGCGCCGCCCGGCGCGGGCGTCAGGATGTCGACGCCGGCCAGCCAGTCGACCGTCAGGCCGTGCATGCGCGACAGCAGACCATATCCGCCGCCGACGATATGACCGCCCGCCCCCACCGAATAGCACGAGCCGCCGGGGAGCGTCTTGCCCGACGTCTTGTACAGACCGACATAGCCGTCCCAGTTCTGGCTGCCCGCGGCCAGCCGAAACTGGTAGCGCGCCAAGCCGGCGCCATCGAACGCCGACGTCAACTGCCCGCGCGGATCGAAATCGAAACCCGACATCAGGCCGAGATCGACGATGGCGAGCGGCCGCCCATCGTCGCTCGGCAACCGGTTCGCGACGAAGCCCTCGTAGCAATGCCCACCGCTGCGCACGGTGATCCGGCAGCCCTTCGCGAGCGCATCGCGCGACGCCGCGATCACATCGTCGGCCGTGCGGCACACGTAGATCGCCGCGGCGCCTGCGTTGGCCGTCGGCGGCCAGCGCAGGTTGAACCCCTTCTGAAGGGTCGAATAGCGGGGATCGGCGCTGTCGACGAGCACATAGGCCATATGAATCTCCGGCGATCGTATCGGGTGCATCCATGTCGAGCGAACCACGGCCGTGCGGCTCGCGCCACGAGCGCACGATCGTCTCGGCGATCGAAGGACGAGACGGCCAACGGATGGGCTCGGATCCGATGGCCGCGATTCTCTTCGCACGGTCAACCGTAACCGGTCACGGAAATGGCGGACCGGCTCACGCGAAATTGAGGTCGATCACCTGATAGAACGCGTTGGCGGTATCGGCGACGTCCCACGCTGCGAGCAGCACGTGATAGCCGGTGCGATTCGGCAGATTGAGTTCGTGAATCGTGTCGCCCTTGGGGATCAGTTCCCGGTCTGCGTTCGGCCCCCAATACGGCTGATACGTGTTCAGGTAGATCTTGAGCGGCTCGGATTCGAACTGCGCGCGTGCGAGCCGCGCACCGGCATCCCATCCTGGTTTGGTGATCCAGTAGGTCCAGCGCCGCGTCTTGTGCGGCATCGAATACGACCACGTGATTTGCAGCGATTGGCCGGACCGCACCGCGTGCTTCTGCCAATGCGCAACGGAATCGGGCTCGTTGAGCTGCGCCCGGGCGTCCGCGGTGCGTCCGCCGCTCGCGATTTCGCCATCGCGCGGCGGTACGCCGTTGGCGACGTCGTCCGGCGCGTCCGGATCTTTCAATCCGCCTTGGGTTGCGGGAAAGAACTTGCCGCCCTCCAGCTCGTTGACCTGTCCGATATCGAGCTTGCCTGCTTCGTAGAGGAACACGGCGCGCGACTTGGGCGTGATGACGCGACCGTGCTTCGGTGAATTTGCGGCGGGATTTGTTTCGCCTTTCAAACCGGTAGTGCTCATGTCGCCTCCTTTGCTGCAAACATGCCGGACATCGGCAAAGCCAACGTTTGGAAGCTATTCGCGATACCAATGGAATTTATGCTAGGACCTTAATTCGAGATGTTCCAATTAATTTTCATAAATACCTTGCAGTTTGTATTTTTCATTAAGTCAATAGGGCGAGGCACCGTTCTCAAATCGATCAATAATAAAATTATTGGCACGTCAATTCGACATTCGAGATTCAGCACGCTCGAAGGACGTCGAGGAAATCAATCGATCGGGAAGCGGCGTGCCACCGGATGCGTGCTTCGCGGCGAGTGAGTGCTGACTGTGAGAAGCAACGTCAGTCAGGCCGGGAATTCGGGCGCATGTTCATCGTGTACGCGATGCAGAGGCACGACGGCACCGATCGAAGTGAAACAGAAATTCGAACGACTATGGGACGAGACAAATACGGCTGCCGTTCAATACTTGGGAAAACAGGAATCAGCCCCGTATATTGCATTTCTGAAACGAATGCGCGACGTGTGCGAAGAAGTCCGAAAGGCGCACAAACGCACATCGACGACCAATCCCCCAACTGACTGCAATTCCTATCGTCTCGGGCGCGCCGGCCGCCTCTTGGGTAACGTTGCCGCGCACCAGGAATGCGTGCGATCTCAATCACCCTCGCCTCCATAGCGATGACGAATCGCCAACCTGACCTATGATTTTCACGGGGGAGCGAGCGACGAACAGTGACAGGGCTGGATCCCGGGAGACGCGCGCGCCCATGCCAAGACTGTCGCCCGCACACTGGGAGCGCGATCATGCATCGGCTTGCTGTCGTATCCATCGTATTGCTTCTCGCACTCGCGGATGTGGCCGGCGCGGCCTGGCGCGCAGAGTCCGGTTTCGCTCACGACATCGGCAGCGACCACTTCGCTGCGGGCAGCAGCGTCGAGATCGAGCAGCCGGTTGCCGGCGATGCGATTGCCGCAGGCGAGGCGGTCACGCTTGCATCGAACGTAGCCGGCGACGTCGTTCTCGCAGGCCGCGATCTGCTGATCGACGGCAACGCTGGCGAGAACCTTTACGCTGCGGGCAGCGAGTTGGTCGTGAATGCCGCCGTCGGCCGGAACGCGCGCATTGCCGGCCGCAGGGTCGATATCAGCCGGCGCGCGCAGATCTCCGGCAACGCCAGCATCGCCGGAGGGCGAGTCAACGTGATCGGCGACATCAAGGGCTACCTCCAGGCAACAGGCGGCCGCATATATATCAACGGCGCGATCGGCGGCGACGTGGAAGCGAGTGGACGCGAAGTGACGCTCGGTCCGAATGCGCGCGTGACCGGCGCGCTGCGCTACCGCAGTCCAAATCCTATCGAACAAGATCCACGCGCCGTCGTCAGTGGAGGCATTGAGCGGCTGACAACGCACCGGCCTGCCGCGCCTGAACACACCGTGCTTCGGGTCGGGCGCTGGATCTGGACGATCGGCCTGATGGTCCTTGCCGCGCTGCTCGTTGCCATCATGCCCGGCTTTTGGCTGCGTGTGTCCGAAAGGGTCAGGCAGCGCTTCCTGCTGAGTCTGCTGCTGGCATTCGTCGTGACTGTTTGCGTTCCCGTTGCTGTGATTGTGCTGCTTGTCACCGGAATCGGGGCGCCGCTGGGCATATTGGCCGCCCTTGCTTACCCTGCGCTGCTGCTCATCGGCTACGTGAGCGCGGGTATCGCGCTCGGCGATGCGACCCTGCGCCGCGTCCAGCCGACCGACGCGGCATTCAAACGATGGCGCATCGCATTCGCGGCGCTGGCAACGCTAGCGCTTTCGCTCGTCGGATGGATTCCGTGGATTGGCGGCTTCATCGCCGTCGTCGCGTTGCTCGCCGGCGTAGGCGCACTCGTCTTTGAGGGATGGACCGTAGCTTCCGGCCGCAAGCCGGGCTAGGCTCGAACGCGCCGGCCAACTGTTCAGTCCGGTCAACGCCAACGCAACCGTCTGGCCATGGGCGGCGATGTAATCGAAAAAAGCGGCGTGCTCGTCACGTGCGAGGGCATGCCATTCGACGATCGAGCTTTCACTTCGGTTCGGGCGGGCCGCCTGTGCAAGGCGGCCCATTTCGTCGCTATTTCCTGCTGCATCCGAGCACGCGGAATATCTGGGCTCGGAACATCGAGCGATGCACGCTTCTGCTCCAGGCTCCAGCGATCGTAAGCAGCCGCTTCCGGCTCATCCGAAGCACTCGCTGGCACGATCTCTGCAGCGCATGTGGAGGAGCTCTGGCATGTGTAGTGCGGTGCGGTACGCCGTTGCAAGTGCTCAAGGAACTCGGCGGATGGGAAACGTTGGAGATGGTGCAGCGGTATGCGCACCTGTGGGCTGATCACCTCGCGCGGTAGGTGCAGCCGCATCTGCAAACGGCTCAGGTGATCGAGCTACCGACTGCAGTGTCAGCGGATGGCAGAAACGCCGCTGGTCGCCGCCGGCTGACTGTAATTTCACTGTAGTGGGGGAAAACGACCTAGGGAGGAAATCGCTGGAAGCCTTATCTGGGACGTGTCAGGAATTTCGTGTGCTGAGGCCGGTTAAAAATCTCAGCTGATGGCGGAGGTGAATCGCTCGCCGAACAGAATGGCGAACTGATTGACTGCTTGCCGCCAGGTGATAGGCGGCATCTTCCAATCCTTTTCGATGTTGCGCAAGGCCAGATACAGCAGTTTGCTGGCGGCTTCGTCGCTCGGGAAGTGGCCGCGGTTCTTGACGATCTTGCGCAACTGCATGTGCATGCTCCCGATAGCGTTTGTCGTATATACGATTCGACGCACCTCGGGCGGATAGGCGAAGAAGGGGATTACCTGTTCCCATTGGCGCTGCCACATGGCCGCGACGGTAGGGAATTTGCGCCCCCACTCGCTTTGCGCAAAGGCGTCGAGCGCCGCTGCCGCCGCCTCGGCCGTGGCGGCCTGATAGATCGGCTTGATCGCGGCAGCCAGCGGCTTGCGATCCTTCCAGCTCGCCAGATTCAGCGAATTGCGGATCAGATGCACGATGCAGGTCTGGATTTGGGCGGCCGGATAGACCGCCTCGATCGCTTCGGGGAAGCCGCGCAACCCATCGACCACCGCGATCAGGATGTCGTGCAAGCCGCGGTTCTTCAGCTCGTTGAAGACCTTCAGCCAGAACTTGGCGCCTTCGGTTTGCTCGATCCACAAACCCAGTACTTCCTTGCGGCCGTCGGCGCGGATGCCCAGCGCCAGATAGACCGCCTTGTTCTTGACCGTGCCTTCGTCGCGGATCTTCAGCCGCAGCGCGTCAAAGTACACGATCGGATACATGGCCTCGAGCGGCCGCTGCTGCCACTGTTCGACGTCGGCCAGCACCTCGTCGGTGACCGTCGAAATCAGGTCGGGCGAGACTTGCAACCCGTACAGTTCCAGCAGATGGCCCTGAATCTCGCGAACGCTCATGCCGCGCGCATACATGCTGATCACGTGGTCGTCGAAGCCTGGCAGCCGGCGTTGGTACTTGCCGACCAACTGCGGCTCGAACGTCGCCTGTCGATCGCGCGGAATATCCAGCTTCAGTTCGCCGTTGGGCGTCAGGACCGTCTTGGGGCTGGTGCCGTTGCGGTGGTTACCGGCCCTGCCTTGCTCGGTCTCGGCTTCCAGATGGTGGCTCAACTCGGCCGCGAGCATGCGCTCGGCCAGTTGCTTCTTGAGCTGGCCGGCCAGCCCCGATTCGCCCAGGATCGACTCGGCATCCTTGCCCTGAACCTGGGCAAGCAACTGATCGATCAGCTCATCGGGAAACAGCTTCGGTGCCTTCGGGTTCTTGCTCTTCTTGGTCACAGTTGCATCGGTCATAGGACGTTAGTTCCGTTATCGTCTCATGACCTCAGCACACTAAAAATCTGACAGGCTCCTTATCTGGCTTGGCGCGCCCGGCTGGGATCGAACCAGCAACCCCTGCCTTCGGAGAGCAGTACTCACGTGACCTAGCGTACTGGCTAAAGCGCGCCGTCTCATTCCTTCGACATCTCACCATCCCCCTTAAACGGGCCGCGTGACGCATCGCCCTCCGTCATAAAGTTGGCGAGCCTCGCAGAAATAGCAGCCACGTCGCGCAACTGGCATTCCCAAATTGTCAGCACCAACCATCCGAGGCTGTACAGCTCTGTTAGATGTTTCGAATCTCGTTGGCGGTTGCGCTCAATTTTGCGGCACCAGTAGTCGGCATTTGCCACCGGTATGCGGTTACCACGCGGGCAGTTATGGCCGTGCCAGAAGCAACCGTGTATGAAGATCGCTTTGCGACGGCCAATAAAAGCAATGTCGGGCTTACCCGGTAGGTCGGGGCGATGCAATCGATAACCAGGAAAGCCCAAGCTGCGAAGCAACCGACGCACCGCCAATTCTGGCTGAGTGTCACGGGAACGTACGGCCCGCATGATGCGGCTCCGTTGCTCCGGCGCTTCTTTCATTGCCGAAATTCTATCTTCAAACTCGGATCCGTTTCGACTTCTTCGATAATCTCGTTGTATCGAGTCACCACATCGCCGACCGCCACACGACGCCCTTCTGCAGCGAACTTGCCCAGCTCGTAGAGATTAAGAGCAACAAACTGTTCAACTTCGAATACGTCGATGCGCTCGCCCAAACCGGCATTCTCGGCCAATACCTCGGCAGCCGCCAGACCGCGAGCTGTCGTGACAATGATTGGTCGGTGGCCATCATTGATATTGTCACGACAACGGCCAATAACAGCTTCGCCCGGGGCAGTGGTTACATGAATAGCCACGTCCCCGATAAAGAAATCCCCAGCGCGCCCTGATTGCGCGTCGGATGTCGAAAAGCTGTTGTGCTCAAAGTTTCCAGTACCCATTGCGCAATCAAGCTTCGCACCAACCAAGTGCTGCAACACCGCGCCGGCATACTGCATTCCCGGCGTGTTGCGTTGCCGATCCTCGGCCTGAATGATCACATCTCGCACCAACGTCCGAAGACTGCGCGAAGCATCGAGCCGAATCTTGAATGGCTTAGCCGCGAAGAATTCATGAACGCGTGCAATCCAAAATAATTCAACTGCATCGAGATCCACGTCGCCCTCGGTTGCCTGAGCATTTAGGAAAGCGACGTATTCGCGCATGTTGCCAATGCTGCCACGGCTTGTACGACCTCCCTCAGCAGCCAAAACACGATCGATGCCATGGCGATTGAGCACCGCCTGCACTGGGCCCTTGCCCAATCCAAGCACTTGGCCACCGGCGTCAGTCAACAAGTTGTCTGGGTCGAGAGGCAACCCCATTTTCCTAGCATGTTGGGTGATAACCAAAGCTACGCAGAGCGGGCCTTTTCCTCCGAATTTCCGTCCCTTGCTGAAGGTACGTAAAGCTTCTTGCAGATCAGCCATTACGCGGCCTTCCTCTCAATCGCCAAGGTTGCAGACAACAAAGGTTCCAGAATGTGTTCCGCCAAAAACCGAACAACCGGTACAACTACACCATCACCGGC
Organism: Burkholderia oklahomensis C6786; assembly: GCF_000959365.1. NCBI lineage: Bacteria > Pseudomonadati > Pseudomonadota > Betaproteobacteria > Burkholderiales > Burkholderiaceae > Burkholderia > Burkholderia oklahomensis. The sequence goes on along the minus strand of NZ_CP009555.1, from coordinate 1,861,770 downwards.
CAGATGATAGGCATCGTTGTAATTTGCAGGCAAAAGATAGGTATCAGGCAATCCCATTAGGCGGGCAGCTTCACGAGGCGACAAGAGGCGCGAACGAACGCTCTCGCCGTCGATCACCATGATAGTTTGGCGGCTAGAGCCGCCGGTAGGCGTACGCAGGCAACCGGCCACGTCATCAAAGCGGATTTCGGCCCTTTGCGTCTTTTGCCCCTTGGGACCATCCGCACGAGTGCGTCTATAAATTGTACCAACCATACGGCGTCTGGCCTTTTTGGCCACCTCAACTTTTGCTCGATTGAGTGGATTCATCAGCTCAAGCAGTCTTTCGGTTTCTCCGGCCGTATGCCAAGTAACTCCGTGCGGCTCATCCTCCACCAAGTCAGCGAAGATCGACGTGCGCACCGGCGGCGCCGGTACGTTCCACCATACCCACGAGCTTTGAGAGCGCTTCGACAATTTGCCGTACGCTTCAACCAGTGCGGGGGGATGCCACTCTCCATCCGGACCACCAGCAATCAAATTGCGAGGTACCGGAAAAGACTTGCGCACTCCAATGACGAACAGTCGCGGTCGAGATTGCGGCAAGAAATGAATCGCGTTCATCACAACGGCACCAAATCGATAACCACCGTTGGACAAAGCAGCACTAATAGCGGCGAAATCCTTGCCGTCGTGCGAGCTAAGGGCACCGCATACGTTTTCGAGCACGACCATGCGTGGCGCACGATCCTCTTCACCCAAGGCCTTCACGAGTTTCCAGAACGGCCTGAAAGTGCCGGAGCGATCACCCTTGAGGCCAGCACCGGCACCGGCTAGAGAAAGATCTTGGCAGGGAAAAGAAGCCCAGGCGAGATCAACATGACCCGGCAAATCCGCTGTACTCAGTGCCGCCACATCGTCCGAATTTAAATGATCGTCACCCCAGTTCGCAGCATAGCTGATCGCTTTCTTGGAATCGAAATCATTGGCAAATTGACACTCCCAGTCGGAACCTAGGCCGGCGCGCGCCATACCCCCGCCTGCAAAAAATTCATAGAAGCTATACATCGGTTCCCTCCGCATTCGCCGAGCGCAAGGCAGCGCTATGACGTGCCAATTTTTCAGTCACGGCTTCTGTAATCCATGTGTTGCGCGAAACGTTGCCGGCCCGGCGCGAGCACTCGACATCAATGGCCTCTAGCACCTCGGGGGCGAGGCGCAAATTGATACGCTCAAGCGCGATAGGGTCTCTGCGGGCGGCTTTCATAGGCGCCATTGTGGCGCCACTTTGGCACAAGACCAAGGAAATTGTTGTAAATGTGGCATCGGGCCGAGGTTACGCGACTGTGTACGCCCGCACATGCAGGAACCCGCCGCTGTTCAGAATGGCAATAGCTTATGGACGGCCGCTCATCCCTGGTCCTGCGACAGATGCGCACACCGTTCCGTGACCGTGATCGACGCCGTTTTCCGCCATCTGCAACAAGGCCGTACGGACTTCGACCAACCCGGACTCAAATGTGCCGAAAAGCGCCACCTGCGCGAGTGGCGACAAGTTAGCAAATGCGGAGACGACATCTTCAATCGCCAGCAGGCCCGCCAGCGCGCTCAGGCGCTCCACGCTGATCATTGCGACGTCGAGTGGACTGGAAAAGGACTTATGCATCAGCCCTCCCGCTCCTCGTGGCAATAGCTGCCAAAAGGCGCAGCGCGTCTCCGCACGTATCGAGGGCAGCTCGATCCGACGGCGCAACTGCGGCGGCACGTATAGCCGCGCGGATAATCTCAAGGGGGGATTGCGAAGGCTCAGGATGAGCGACAACTTCTTGCATGTTGCGGGCTCCTTGTGCGGGTATGGTGACCCGGGCCCCAACGCCAAATGGGGTGGCCGGGCACAAGACAAGGTTGGCGTACCGGAGCACAAGGAACCGGCGAGCCCGAGGGCTCCCCCGTCAAGGCCCGACCATAAGCGGCACATGACGTGCAGGCGAAAAAATACCGCCTTTCGGCGGTCGCCCGCCTTGTGCATTTCCAGACGCCAATCCGGGTGCCTGTTGTTTCAGGCACAGTGAAATGATAATCACGAACCCACAGTGGATCAAGCAAATGTGAGCCGTGCAGGCTCGCGCCAGCTATCGTGATGAGTGAGGGAGTCTCGGCGTATCGAGGACCGCCGCTTTCGCGGCCAACAGTTCGTCGCTGGAAACATCGAACCGCCGAAGCCACGCATTGCTGCTCGTCCTCGAGTTGAAAACCGGAGCGTCGCCGTTCACAGTTCCACGTTGAAGAATGGAGACGGTATCAGGGATAAGGCGGTGAAGCGCCGCATTCAGCACGACGTACGCGGGCGGCGGACCGATTGGCTTGTCGCCGCCTGAATTCACGCCCGCAGCAGGCAAAACTCCAGCTCGTATGAGCAAGCCCTCCGAGCAGGGCGTCAGCCGATACCAATCCATCGGCAACTCGGATTTCAGCGCGCTCACGCCGCCAACACGATCGACCATCGAAGCGCTGATCAGCGTCAGCCAGTCGACAGTCTTGATGTTGTCGATCAGGCTTCGGACCTCAGTTGCAAAAGGATCGCCCACGTCGAGGCCCGGACCGAGTCGATTCGACATGAAATACTCGCTGCTCTCGTTCTCTTCGCGCGCCGTAGGCGGCAAATTCACCGCGTAACCAGCATGTCCGTGAATCGCGTTGAGATGCCGGGCGAATTCTGCAAACAGCCTCGGCAGAAGATCGGGATCAGCCTTGGCGACAGGTACGGGCAATGAGAAAGACAGCACGTCGAGCCCTCTCGTCCCCAGCGCCGCTTGCCACTTCTCAAGACAGAACGCATCGAATCCGTACATGCCCGCTTCGCGCGTGCTATCTCCACTTGTGAACGCGAACGTGAACGGTTGATCTTCGCTTAGCCTCGCTCCCAGCGTCGCCAACGTAGAAGCCTTGGCGATCGATACCGCACGCTTTCCCTCCTGAAAAAACCAGAGCAAAGCGCCGCTTGTCACCTCGTTATACTGGTCGAAACACGCCGCAATTTCGCGACGAACTTCGCTTGAATATCCCCCCCTGAAATACAGCACTCCGCGCACCGCCAGCGCGGCGCCAACGCCTTTGTGTGGATAGCGCGGCTCGAATGCCGCAAAGGGCAACGTACCGGCGCGCTTGGGGTCAGCAACCCATGCTTGAATCTCGTCGTCGTTCATCATCAAGGCACAAATACAGGAGGAGGTACCGGAGGTGGCGGAGGGCTATTCAAATACGCGTCGAGGCCGGCCCCAAAGGAAGATTCACCTGATGTCGAGACCGCCGACCTTTCTGACGGTTGTTCCGTCTTGCCTCGGTCACAACCACACTCGTCAGGGCCAATCACCGACACCTTCGCGGAATCGCCGGCAATTTGCACATACGCGTCGCGCTGGGATCGTGTCAGCGTATCGCCGGGGAATTTTATCTCCACAACGGACTTCAGATTGTCTTGCGTGGGCGGCGACGACGGATCGTTGACGATGACGACGTCCGGGCGGCGTATGTTGCCTACTCCCGGCGTGTAGCCGCCCAGGCCGCCCGGCCAGTACTTTTGAATCCACCCCGGCAGGTAGTCGTGCGTCTTCGTGACGATCCCGGAATCCATGATCGGGGCAGGCGGATCGCGCGACATGTCGTAGTTCACTTCGGCCTTGTATGGGCTCCGGTGATCGCTGATCGCGTCCGCCGCTTTGAGCCGGCCGCTAACGCACTGCTGCTTCAACTGCTGACCGCTGGCGCCGATACTTGACATCGAATTGCATCGGCAAATGACCGCACAGAGCGCTTGCCGATCTTCGGAATCAAGCCCGTTGCGCCGCAGTCGCACGATGTTCGTCCTACCGTCGCCCGTACCGGTCGATCCGGTCCCCGTTCCCTTCGCGTAGTCCGTCATGCCGGCTTCGATCCGCTGTAGTCGAACGTCAGAGATGCCGATCCATTGCTTTCCATCCAATCGGTATAGCCGCTCTCGTCGGTTCGACCGGAAACGATCTGTCCACCGCTACCAGTTACCGTGTATGGATAATTTGGGATTGGCTGACCGGTTTCGTCGTCGACCGCTTGAAACCGTCCACGATGCAAGCCGCCTCGGATCGAGCCGACGGGCAACGGTATAGCACCACCACTAACAGCGGGCGTATCGGCACCTGAGGAGGCACCCGCTGTCGGCATAACAGTGGCAGTACCTTGGGACGCGATGAGAGTGGCGCCGCATGCCGTTTTGTCGCCATCCGTCGCCACCGGACGTTCCCCAAGCGCCATATTCCGCTGTTTCACGCGGACAATCGGGAAGATCCCACCACAACGCGGACACGACACCATGTCGCCAAGCAAGGCAATTGCTTTTCCATGGACGATGAATGTCGACGTACAGGCGAGCACCCGTCCTCCGTGCGTCGTCGTATCGCCCTCTCGGACAAACGCGAACCCCATCTGGGAACCCCAACGAGAAAATCTCGCAGGGAATGTAACACGGAGAAGAAAAATGAAACCATCCTGCCAATTTTGACAGGTTTCCAGGTATTTCTCGCGCCATCATGGAGTGCGACGAGATGTGTCACCTTCGGAGGGCAGAGCCTGGGCGGCTCGCTGCTGCTTCGAGTCAAAGAAGCTTGGACATTTGTTGCCCGCAACGCATTCGGACTCGTGGGAACCAGACTCAGGATCCTCACTTTTTGCCCGGCCAGATGCCAGTTATTTTCAGGCCGATCCATCCCACGAGCAATGCGATAAGCCACTCCCCAATCTTCTGTAGTACCGGGTTCTTGCCAAGCCGGTCATACTTCTCCGAGCGATCAAACCGCCCTTCGTGCGCAACCCACGCGCTGCCATCGACCAGTATTTCAAGCGAATCGGGTATCAACCTCAGTTCTTTCGCGAACAAGTACTGTTGTTTCGACGAGCAGAAAACGCCCCTCGGATCACTAAGACGCAACCAGACGTGCTTCGGCTCCGCGCCGCAGGCATAAGTGGTGTAATCCGTCCCCTCAAGCGGCTTCACGCCGATGTCACGCACCGCGAGCCCTAGCGACGCGTCATGCTCACCAAGATACAGAAGAGAGTGAGGCTGATTAGACGGAAACACAAACCGGATCGTCGCGCCTTCGGGTACATCGAACGATACGGGCAGTGCGCCCGGCAGAGGCAGTTGAACGCCATTGGCCCATTCGAGGCTCTTCGTGTCGGTAGTGGCCAACATATCAGCGCCCCCCGACACCACTGCAAGCTTAACCCGCAGTGTCAGACGCTGTGCCGTGAGGCTGAGCACCGCGTTCGAGCGCTCGTCGAGCAACGTGAAATGAATTTCAGGGTCCTGCCGAATGGAAGTGACTTCAACGTCGATCGTCGTGTGCCCCGTCAGATCCGGGCTAGTGGATCGCCAAGTGATCGGCAGTTCGTTGTCTGGCGGGTGCAACTCAAGCGCCTCCAACGACTGCTTACTCTCGGAATCGAGTCGTGCCTTGTCGAAATGCACATCGATACCCTCATGATTCACGCCATCGACGGTGATCAGCGCGCCAGGGGCGATCGGTGTCGCGACCACTTCCTCATCCTGACGGGACGTCCATGTCGTCATGTCCATCTTTTTTGCATAGGGCCGGCTAGTCGCGTACTCAACAGCCGCCACGACTAACAACACGAGACCGATGGCAGCAGCCGCGCTCGCGATTCTTTGCAGAAGTGTTCGCGGCCGCTTGCGCGACCGGCGCGTAGTGCCCGGCCGGGTAGTCATGGCCGCGTGATGGTCACAAAGTCACTGGAGATCGCGCCCGCCCAACTGGCATCGTCTTCCCGATTATCCCACGCGCGTACCTGCAACCGGTGAATGCCAAGCGAAAGTTGCTTGTTGTCGTCGAGACCGTTCCAATGTCCCTGGTGAGGGCCCTGCATGAGGTCCGGTACCGAGAGTGAACGGATCGGCGTTGCGTGTATGTGGCCGTCACCCGATGAGCGGTCGAATTTAAGAAACGTGACCGTCGCACGGTTGAAGAGTGACTTGGTGGCGAATGAATAGTCTATCTGATGGGTACGGCCGTTCGGTTGCGACGGCCTGACATGCAGCTCGGTCACGCTTATCGATCCGACCGCCCGCGGTCCCGCTCCGATACCGTAGACCTCGAGCGGAGACGGTCTGTCCGACGAACCAGAGGCTGCGTGGCTACGCGACGGACAGGATGGGGTCACAGACACCACGCGGTAGCGGGCCGGCCACGGACGCTCCGGTGGGCCGGGCGGGAAGTCCAGCCGCACCAGATGGCGCCCTTGGCGACCGTCTGAATCGATCACTACCGGGGAAGCCACCTGCTCTCCGATGGATACCAGAACATACGTGCAGGAGCCGGGCGCGGGAACGAAGTCGATCACAAGGGGCCACCCCCCCTTGACTAGCGCTTTGACTTCAAACTGATCTGTTGACCATGACTGAGGAAACTGTGGTCCATCCGCCAATAGCGCCTTCAGGTCACCCGGGGCGGTCTCTGGTGTATTACCGGCAATGGGTGTACGAGGTTCGTCGGCCGATCCCTGTGATGCTGGACGGCCGAACAGATGGAACAGGAAATCTAATGGAATCGTGACGCTCATGCCACCACCCTCGGCGGGTTGGCCCCCACGTTGAGGTGACGTAGATTCTCCCCTTCCCTCAGCGGGTGGGCTGCCACCTTGAGGTGACGGAAATTCGCCATTCTGAGCGCAGACAGACCCACCGGCCAAGAATGTGAATGCGCACAAGCCGCATGCCAGTGCGTGGTGAAGCCGGCTACATGGGACGCGATGACCTCTCGTGACAGGCTCCTCGTGGAGGGGCCGCGTGAGTCGGGAGAACGGTCCCATCACACCGAACGCGTTGGTCCCGGCAACCCCGATTTAACGTCCTATATCTCCGTGGCAACCTGCCATGCGCCCGAACAACTGATAGCGGGAAGCCAGCAAGACACTGACCAGTCTAGGGCATCGCACTGTCAAAAGCCAAAAATAGATGAATACATTTTGCCAATTGGCGTTAGCTCCAGCTCGCTCCTTCGGAGGGCAGTACCAGGCCACGTTGGTACGCACGCTCCTTCAAAAGACCCTGGCCCTCGCATTGCAACTCGTGAGCGGCACCTCTCTGCGCTCGCGAGCCAACGGATTGAAACTTGACCCGCTCACCGCCGGATAACGCCCCGCTTCCCTCGACGAACTTTCGCAGCCCTTCTAGCGCGGCCGTCCGTCGACATAGCATGACCGCCATGCCACGCACGACGCGCATTCGACCGTTCAGACTCCCGAACCACGAGTAGATCGCTCCGCAAAGCCCTGCCGCTATGCAAGTGCCATACAGAGCGTGGCAGCTATCAAGCAATCATTTCCGCAGCAGGAGCGCTAGCTGCCTCCCGCAAATAGGACGGAAGCCCTTCGACAAACGTCAATGCCTTTTTGTAAAGGTCGTATATCTCATTCATCGTTTTTTCCAATTGGAATGTGGCGTAATCTTGATGAACAAGTTTATTTCTTTCCCCGCCCACCTCCAGGAAAGCAGCTATCGACTCCTTTAGCTCATCGGACGCACCAATGCGAACTTTCATCGCATCCTTGAATCCAGGCCCGAATAATCCGAAAAATTGATTGGCATTCGATTGCTTCCAATCAAACCACGTATGGTACTGCCTTTCAACAGCCTTGTTTTTGACAAACTGCCCCACAAGCGGACACCCACCAGATTGCTCGTGAACAAAAGCAAGCACACAAACACATATTTGCTGCTCGAAGTAACTAGCCGAGCCGAGCAATAATGCTTTTCTAAAGTGGTCTGCAGCCGCGCTTATAAGGGAGATATCTCCTGCGGCATTCACCGTCTTCATGACCTCGGCAGCCTCAGCAAACATTCGATCTACAGCCGTTTGAGCCGTCATATCGATTCTCCTAAAGCACGCCGACGATAGCCTTTGCCCGCTCCAATCGCTTCTTGACGTTTTTCGCATCGGTCGTACTTTTTTGCAGTGCGCCGGCAAATTCGCCGTCCCCCTCAAGCTCTATAAGCTTCCCCGCATCAATATCCCGTTTGATATCCCTACGTTCGTGCAAGGCTTCTTCGCAAGCCCCAGCAAATACAGACTCGTACAGGGCAACGTTGAATCGTCCATTCTTCTTATTCATGAAGGCATCCCCGGGCAAGTTAGCACACGCCCTCAAGAATCCATCAAACAAATTCAGAAGATACTTATTATCATCAGCGCTCTTAAATTTTGCCTTTCTGGAGAATTGATTCAGAAATTTAACCATCGAAGGCGCATAATTCTCCCCATCGACCAAAAGAGCAAATCCTCTCAATAGGATTTCCACGTCTTTCATGTGCAGGTCCGGCACTTCATTCCCAAGCAATCTCCTCCATGCCGGAAGCTGATTTATCTTGTACAACATATCATAGAACGGAGAGTGATACATACTCATCCGGATTTCTTGTGCTTGCAAATTTACGCCACCAGTATTAAGGCGATTAAACACCTCATACATGGACGAATCATCATCCGACGGCGAGTTTTGCTTGATGATAATATTCCGAATCGTTCGCAAATCGAACTGCGTCTTATAGGCACCTAGGGTTGCGTAAGCGAGCCCCTTAAACTGATTAGGCCGACCAGGCAACACCTCCGGAAGCTTCAGACGAAAGTTTTCGAAATATTCGTCGTCGTGAATAACCTCATCCGGAATTGAACCCTTTTCATCAAAAATCGCCCGCAATGCGGTGCGCTTGTCCTTTTTGGGGAATCGCTGCTTTACAAAATAGTAAATTGACATCAGCCGCTGCTGCCCGTCGATCACCAAGAATTTATTTTTCTCAGCCTCATACAGAAACACTTGAGGAACAGGCAACCCAAGAATTAGCGACTCGATTAGCTTTGATGCTCGCCCAATATCCCAAACATAATTTCTCTGAAATCCAGGGATCTTAACAGCACCCGATTCCAAGAAATTATAAATGGTCAATACATTAAAATCGTTTGGCGCAGCAGTGATATCATACTCGCCAATTTGAACATCATTTCCCTCATCATTTTCCGCATAGTCATCAAACCATGCATTTGAATTATTCTCCATGAATCCCTCCTCGCAAATATCTGACAAGCCGCCTTTTTGCCGGCGACATCACCCCCTCGGGGCGCCCCATTTACTGCCAAGCTTCTCAATATATGCTGCCTTACATCGCGTCGCACGCTTGAACGCTTATCTCTCGCTTAGTTCATTGATAAATATCCTACAGCCTTTCGAACACGAGCACATCAATTAGACAAAGGAGATCACCAGCCTCTTTCCACACGCAGCAGCATACTTGCGCAGCGTCGAAAATGACGGCGAGTGCTTTTCGCTCGACAATGATGCTTCAAGTCGCGATACAGCCGATGCGGTCGTTCCCATTCGTGCAGCAACCTGCGCCTGAGTCAAACCAGCTTCATGCCTCGCAACCAGAATAGCGCGAAGCGCATTGTATTCATCCTCCAGCTGGTCATATTCCTTTCTAACACCACGCTTTGCCAGCAGGCGCTTTGTATCATCCGCCGTGTGGGGGACTGGAGTGAATCCCTCAGCGCGAGCGCGCTTCGTTGCTATCTTAGCCATTCCGTACCTCGCTCAAACGTGCCCGGGCGGTCCGCAGTTCATTCTGCGGCGTCTCTTGTGTCTTCTTCACAAACGAATGCAACACAACGACGTGCCGCCCTACATGCATGCAGTAGAACCTCGCCCAATGCCCTCTCTGCCTCTGGGGCGCAATTCAAACAATCCGCCCCCCATTGCCCTCGAATGCGGCATGCGTAGGTCCGCGCCAAACTCCTGTACCAGATCCAACAATCGCAGGTAATCAGCCAGAACCCCGGTCGGCAAGGCGAAGACGTCGCGCTTGACGCGCTCGTTGTAATAAACAACAGTCCAATTTTGTTTCATGTTAGCAATTTTGCTATGTTTCTGCAATTCTGCCCGCCGTCTCAAAGCGGCAGCAGCTTCTGCACTGCAGCGCGCCCCTGATCAGGCGACAAGTGGGCATAGCGCTCCGTGACCGTGATGGAAGAGTGCCCCAACAGGTCCTTGACGACGTATAGCGAAACGCCTTCCATGACGAGCCACGACGCAAAGGTGTGCCGTAGATCATGGATGCGGAAGTTCTCAATTCCGGCACGGGCGCATGCGGCGACGAATCCCTTTTGAAGGGTGCTAATCCGTCTCCCCGAACCCGACGCAAACACCCAGTCAGAGTCAGCGCAATTCCGCGACACCCAATCGCGCTGATCCCTCAGTGCTGATACAGCACCGCTGTTCAGCGGCACCAATCGACGCTTGCCGTTCTTCGTGTGCTCGCAATCGAGTCGAAGGTGCGAGTGCTCGAAATCAACACGTTGCCACTTGAGCGCGAGCAGCTCGTTCTTCCGACAACCCGTGCTCAACGCGAGTCGGACAAAATTCGATAGATGCGGCTGCCGTGCGGTTGCTCCAGCAGCGAGAATCAGCGACGACGCTTCGCTTCTAGATATCCAGCGGACACGCGACTCACCACCATCAAGGCCAAGGCTTTGCACCGGATTTGGCAATTCCGGACGGTCGTGCTCAGTCCGCACGAAATTGATGGCCGCTGACAATAGCTTGAGCTCACGCTTTACGGTTGACTCCCGGACACCATCAGCGAGCCGCGCAGACACATACCGTCGAACATCTCCCCGTTTCAACATTCGCAAGTCCCGGCCGCTGAAGTGCGGTTTGAGCCGTTGCAACGAATATTGATCCCGCTCCGGGCTACGGTGCCTCTTCTCCGACATGTAAATTCCGATTATTTCCTCAAAGACCATTCCAAACGCCTCTGCGCTATTGATCTAGTGAATATCGTAACCAGTCTTGCTCATTAATGCGATATTAAAATCCTCCTAGGCTCGACATTTTTAGAATTAATTTTCACGTGTCGATAACCAGAAAACCCCTAACTCTTGCCTCCAAAATGCCTGACACCGATCCAATGTCGCACCCGCTCGCAATGCCGCATGAAATGCAGTCTTCAACGCCTCTGCAGGATCATTCGCCGTGATGTGATCGATCGGCATGACTTCCGGGACGACCACGCCGCGGCTCGTCCAGTACCGCTTTTCGTTCAGCGCGTGCTCCGCGAAATCCTTGGTGATGTACTTCGCTAGGTAGGCCGCAAGCTTGTGCCGCAATCCCTTCTCCTTGAACGGGTTTCGGACGTTGATTTGGCCATTCCCGACGCCTACGATGCTTTGCCAGATCGAGCGCAGCACTCGATAGTTCTGACGGCCCTTGACCGCCACGTGGAGATGCCACGCGCCCCTCTTCTGGCGCTCGGGCGTCGCCACGTACTGGAACGTCGACAGCTTCGCGAGACGCCGACGCAGCGCATCGAAATCGCGCTTGAGGCGACCTTTGTCCTGCATGTTCTCGCGGTACGTCAACGTGATCATTCGGTCCGCTCCAATCGCTTTACAGCGGAGCCGCACCTGTTGCTTGGCGCGTTTCGCGGCGTCCATCAGGTTCGATTCGCTGTTCTCCGACTCGCCGCGCTTCGCTTTGGGCATCGCATTCAACGACAGCGCGCCCATGTACCGATCGAACCGCGTCGCCGTCACTTCGACCTGACCGTCGCCAAAATTCCGGCCACGGATTACCCACTCTCTACGGAACGGCGAGAAGTCGCCTATACTTGCGTCGTGCATTGCAACTTGTCCTTGTAATGCGCTGTTGCAGCAAGCCCTGACCGTTGCCGCGTTCAGGGCTTTTCTTTTTTCCGAACTGCCTTTCCGTCCTTGCTCCGCCTCGCTCGATGCCAGCGTCGGTGTCCCGTATCCGTTAAGTGTCCCTGATACAAGTTTAGGGGCCGCGCTGCGCGCGGCCCGCCCGGCGCGCTCTGCTGCGCTGGGCGAGCCGCCCGCAGCTAGCCCCCGCGCCCTCGCCTCCACTCCGCGCGCCGGTAACGCATGTATCGCGGCAAGCTTGCAAAGAGATGGTCGAGCCCGCCGCACTGCCTCCGCTCACCGTCCGCGCGAATACCCGCTACTCGGTCCGGCGGGCCGCGCTGAGCCGCGCGACAACGGCCCGGACTCCGCATTACCGCTGTCGCGCTACGTCGCACCGATCGCGGCCGGACACTCCTAACGCTGGACGCCGCCCGTCGTACCGCACTGACTTACAATCTCGCTCACTAAAACGACCGAGGGACCAAACAATGGGCATCTACGATCGCGACTGGTATCGCGAGGAATACAAAAAGAAAGAACACCTGTTGGAGCAGGGCTATACGCCACACCGCACAGCCGCCTCAGCCTCTCCGCCAGTCCCACCCCGCCCTAACACTCCCGCCCCCACACACATGCCTTCGTGGATCAAAATCGCGGTGATAGCGCTGGGGGCCGGGGTAGTCTCATACCTTGTCGTATCGGTAATCCTCGACCACATCTAAACAGCCGTCCCGATCAGATCCGCTGCACCTGCAGAACCAACAGAACCTCCGTGCGCTGCTTCGAGCTCGATCGACCATCAAGAAAGCTCGGCAGCCACGCATAGCCGCTGCGCGCCGTCGCATTGCGGTCCTGAATCAAGCCGCCCAATACGATGACCTCGCCATCCTTCATCCGCGTCACCGTCTGTAGCTGTCGCGTGTTCTTCGTCGGCGACGTATCGACGCCCGTCTTCGTCGCGACGAAATCGGAGATTTCCTCATGCACCTTGACCTCGATCACCTCGCGCATCACGATCGGCTCAACATCGAAGATCAAGCCCGCGTCCTGATAGGTGATCGACTGAACGGGTGTACCGTTCGACCCTTGGTAGCTCACGCTCGATTGCGTCGGCACCTGTTGCCCGACGTTCAGGCGCACGCGCTCGCCCGACACGATCCGCACGTGCGGCGAGCTGACGACCTTGAAACGCGAGTCGGCGTTCAGCGCGGATATCGCCGCGTCGACGCCCGGCCCCGTGAAGCGAACCGCACTCGTATCCGACGACGTGTCACCGCTCGACACGCGAAGCTGACCACTCAACATCCGAACCGCGATGCTCCACGCCGTGTTGGTCGAATCGGTATTCGCCACTTCGTACACCCAACCACGCACCACGACTTCGCTCGGCGCGGTGTCGAGCTCGGGCACGACCTTGCGCAGCAGCGCGACTTCATCGTGTGAGCCAACGATCACGAGATCATCGCCGCGCGCCTGCACGCCCATTTCGATCGGCATCGCGGGCGCATCGTTAGCCGGACTGGTGGACTCACCCGGCACCTGTACCGCGCCGGCCGGCTGCATCGGCATACTGACGGGGGCCGTCAACGGCATCGAGCGCGTCCCGATCATCGGCTCGATGAGCGCACGCAGGTAATCGACCCGACGATAGCGCGGCTTGTACACGAACACATCCTGATCGACCTTTTCGCGCGCCGCGCCGGGCTTCTTCGTCACGTAGTCAACGCCGTTCTTCGTCACGACCTGAAAGCCGAGCGACTCGAGGAAATCGCCCATGACCGTGCGCACGTCGCGATTCCGATCGTCCAGGCGGAACGACACGAGCCGCGCGTCGCTCAACACGTCCGGGCCGAGCACGTAGGGCGTGTGCATCGCCTCCTGATAGATCAGGTCGACAATCTGCGCCACCGTCACGAAACGCAGATCAAACGACGTGCCCGCGACGTGCTTCAACGGCGTCAGAGCAGGCATGGAAGCCGGCGCCGGCGCGGCGGCCGTCAAGCTCGCATCAACCGGCAGCGTCGGCAATGGCGGCACCGCGCCAACCGCCGCCATCGAATACACCACCGCCGCCCCGATCAGTACCCCGTATCGCTTCATTGCATACCCCCGCCTTGTTCTGTTTTTCCGGCTTGCGCGCCGGTCCAAGCACCAACGGTCCTACCGTCGATTTCGCCCGTCAGCAGCATCCCCGCGCCGCTGAACCCTTCCAACGACACAGGCCGCAATCTGCCGTCCGCCGCGACGAGCACCACGTAACCCGCCCCGTCCGTCACGTAGCGCCCCGCAATGCGCCAGTCCACCGACCTAGCCACACTCGGCGCACGCGTGACCTTGGCCTCTTGCGATGGCGCGGCGGCTGCTTCGGGCGTCGATTCCGACATGCCGGGCGTCACCCCGAAGCCATCACGCGCGCTGAAAAAGAACTTCACCGAGCAGTAGATCAACACGCCCAACGCGATCGGCACGACGAACAGCGCTTTGGGCACGACCGCCTGTTTCTTCGTGTGAACTTCGGCGCTCGTGTAGAGCTTGAACACCTCGCGCGGATAAGCCCATTGCCGCTTCACCGCGTCCTTCAGGCTGCTCGGGTTGTGGCAGTGGTCCCACTCGTAGAGCATCGCGCGCTTCAAGCCGAACAGGTTGCGCACGTGGATATGACGCCCGACCAGATCGCGAACCGTCTTGCTGATCCGCTGCGGATGCTGCGTGATGAGGATGAAGTCGACGCCCTTGTGACGATGCACGTGCAGCTGCTCAACATCGGGCGTCGGCTTTTGGCTGACCGTCGTCGGCGGGTAGATGCGTTGCGCCTCATCGATCACGATCAAGTCGTGCGCTTCGGCATTGATGTGCCACTGGCGCAACCACGCCTCATCTATCTCGACGTGCTCGATCGCCAAATCGCGAATGCCGTCGACCAGCACGCGGCGTCCCTTCGCGATCTTCGTCAGCAACCAGACCGCATGCAGCGTCTTGCCGCTCCCCGGAACCCCTGTAATCAACGTGATCATTTGCCGAATACCATTTTGGTTGTGGACGTGAGCATGTAGAACGACACACGCGCCGAGAGCCCGCCGAGCACGTACGCGATGCCGTCGCCCACACCACCGAGCGCGAGCACGTTCGCGATATCGGAACTCAACCCACCGACGCTCGCCGTCATCCACTGCACGACCTGAGCGAATGCCAGATCGATGCCCGTCACCGTCACGAAGCCGATGCCGAGCGCGACCAGTACGCGCGTGACGATCGGCCCGACCAACGACACCAACAAGCTCGCCCAGCTCATGCCATCAACCCCGTGACGAAGATCAGGCCGGCCGCAAGCTCGCACAGCAGCAACACCAACGGGCGAAGCTTCAAGGCAAACTCGCACAGCGGCTCATAGCTGAAGGAAAGCTCGCCGCCGAACACGACGACGCGCATCGGCTCCGGGCAAACGCCCTTGGTCAACCCGATCGAGAGGGGCGACAGCGAAATGTGCTTCGTGTCGCTTTTCACGGCCACGTCGGACGCGCTACCGAGGGGCGCACACGCGGACGCATCGGGATGCATCGCGCACAGATCGTCGCGCGACGGCCGACCAGTTCCCGGGTTGTTCCCCGGCGCGGGAGTCGGCACCGGGACAGGTTGCGGCAGCGGCTGCGGGATCGGTTGCGGCACGGGCTCCGGAACCGGACTCGGCACCGGTTCGGGGACCGGTACGGGCACAGGACCCGGCACGGGAACCGGCACAGGTTGCGGAACCGGACTCGGCGCAGGCTCGGGCACCGGATGCGGTACGGGCTGTGGCAGAGGAACCGGCACAGGCTGCGGCACCGGTTGAGGCACTGGACGCGGCACCGGCACGGGTTGCGGTTGAGGCTGCGGCTCGGGCACCGGGCGCGGCTGCGGATTCGGCCCCGGCACCGGAGCGGGTACGGGGCGCGGCTCCGGTTCCGCTTCGGATGCCGGACGCGGGGGGGCCGGCGCGGGCTTCGGCACGGGAATCGGGATCGGCCGCGGCGGCACGAACGGACTGATGAGAACATCCTTGCCTTTCGGCGCGGCAGATGAGAAGAGATCGGCGAAGGTCGGCACTTGCCCCGGGTTCTCTTTCGCCCATTCCGCGATGTCGTACTCCGTCACCCGCCGATATGGAAGGCCCTCATAGCCGGATTGCGACGACGCGCTCTTCCACGTCGCATTCACGAGATTGGTAATCGTTGAAGTCGGTAGCGGCGTTGCCGCGACCTTCGGCGGGATGCGCGGCCAGAGCTTCGACAGATCGTCGGCCACGATCGGCACAACGGCGGACTTGTAGCTGAAGAACGAATCCTTCCCGCGCTTCACGACTTGACGATACGTCGTCTTGCCGTCACTGCCCTTCACGGCTTCCGTTCGCGTCTCCACATAATGCAACGCGATCGGCTGACCGGGAATGTTGTTCTCTGGCGCGAAATACAGCGAACGCGAATTGACCGTCGTATCCTTGCCGCCGGTACAACCGAAACTCAGGCCGCAGTGCCCGAGAAAAAAGTACAAGTACCACTCAAACTGCTGCGCCTGTTCCAGCGTGCTAGGCAGGATATCGAACGGCCCCCGGCTTGCGTAGAAGTTCGCCGTTCCGGGGCCCGGCGAAAACGGATAGCCGATACAGAACGCGTTATTCGATGCGCACGAGCTGTTGCGATAGACCGGGATTCCCGCGCGCGCTGCCCACATCTCCGGCGCCAGCATCTTTTCATTGGTCGGATCGATCGCAATCGCGGGCGGCTGCATCGGCTGATAGTTGTCTCCAGCACTGGCGGGCAACGCGCCTGCATCAAGCGACACTTGTTCGCCGCTCCAAAGAAATGTCGCGTCGCCCAATTGGAGGGCCGAGCCCACGGCGAGAATGCCCATGCCCGCCAGAATCGTCAGCCACACCGGCGCACCCGCGAACGCGAGCGCAGCAGCGGCCCCGGTCCCGACGACATTCAACATGGTTGAAGCCTGCCCCATGCCTGCCAACGTCGCCGCGATGCGAGGATCGGAGGCAGCGATGCCGCGTGCGACTGCGAGACGCGTCAGGATCGCGGCTTGGGCGCGATTGATGACGAAGGATTCGATGGGCGCGAGCGCTGCCTGTGCATGCGCCTGCTGATTGCACACCATCGCGAACGCGGCGAGCAGCGCCAGCCAGACGCCTCGAATTCTCTTTCGCATGCTCATGCCATCAAGACGATTGCAGCGCCGTAGATCGTGGCGACCGTCACGGCAAACTCGACGCAGTACCAAAGCATGACTAGCTCTCCGAAGCAGATTCGAGAAAGCGACGCAACGCACGCAACCCGTACGCGATCGCCAACACAAGCAACATGGCCGCTCCTACTTTCAGGCCCGCAGCCGCCCCGCCGTGCATCGGCACCTCACCCGCCGCGCTGCCATTCACGAGCGTCAGGTGCGCCACCTGTTGCACGCCCGCCGAGCCATCCGACAACGTGCAAGGCGTCCGCCCGGCGCTTGTCGGCGAGCTGGCCGCGCTGCCGCACACGATGACGTCGATCCCTTGCGCCGCGTGCGCGCCGAATGCGATGCCAAGAAACGAAGCAACCACCGACCGTTTCATTGCTCTTCACCTAAGAAAAAGCCCCCGGCGTGCGCGCACATACCGGGGGCCCATGAGTTCACGCGATCAGCGACCGAGGAAGCTCTTCACCGCGCGGTAGCCGAACATCGCGGCCGAGATAGCGAGCACAGCGCCGCCGACGAGCGCGAGGTTCGGGCCGATACCGTTAATCGAACTGACGACGGGGGCGACGTCCATCGTCACCGGACCGTCCGCCGCGAATGCACCCATGCTTGCCGTAGCGAGCGCCGCAACTGCAACCAGCTTCTTCATTTGATTTTTCCTCTCAGGTTCAGGCCCGGTAGTAGAGAACCGTTCGTGCGGGCCAGCCTCGAACGATTCGGATTCCTTGATGGATTACGACGATGCAGCCGCAGCCTTGGCGGTCGGTCGACCAAACGGCACCAGCGACACAATGCGGGGTTCGAGCTTGCCTTCCATCGACTGTTGAAGCGCAAACTCCGCGAGATAGTCGCCGGTCGGGGAATCTTTCAGCGCGGCCGGCAAATTGATCGTGCCGACGAGGATTTGCTTACCCTCGCTACTCTCTTGCTCCAGCACGCATTGCGCCGTGTGAATTTCCCACGGCTGGCCGGTACGCTTCGAAATGCCCCCGCGCTGGATCACTTGCAGGATGGTCAACTTTTGCTTGCTCATGAAAACTCCTTGTTAGGACTGCTATTCGTAATGAGTAGAGCCGTTCCGGCTCCGGCTACATACGCGACGTACGCGCAAATTTAAAAAGGTGGACGCTATGTCAGCCGTCCACAAAGCGCCGCGCTATCCGAGGGTGAGAAGTGCGCGCGGCGCACGGGGAACTGCAAACTCTCCAAACCTACGAGTACGCGATTTACACGCGCTCGATTCAGCCACTACAGAAACCGACTCAGACCACTCGAAACTGCCTCGACCTCGACCGGGACCAACGTACAAAGGTCTGGTTTGCGGCCCACCCGTAACAACTTGACGCGTGCTTTTTCGCGCGCACCGTCGGCGCTGCGGGCACTCACATCGATGACGGCCACGCGGTTGTGGCCGCACTGCGTGTACGCATGGACTCGATATTTCGGCACTGCGCAACCTCCGTTTGTTCGCTGCTGAAAGGCGATTGCCATCGAGCTATGGTGACCGCCTTATCAACTATTCATAGCTTCGAAATGATGCACGCAACAATCGCCCGGATCGTCGTTGGCGACGCTGGACTAGATATCGAGGAAGGCCACAACGACATTGCGCAAGCCTGGAACTTCCTAGATTCACAAATCCCGCAGCACGAGAGCGATGTCGCAATAGCAATCGTCCGTGACGACGGCACAGTGTTTGGCGCCGTTTGGAATCTCGGTGACTTCCACTGCTTCGCAGGAACCAAGGACCACCTTCGCACACACCTCCGAAGCCTCCGCTTCTACAGCGGCTACTAATACAACTGGACTCCCTCAGCTAAGAGAGGCGCGCAAGTGGTGGAATCGTGCACTCGCATGACGCAAATGCTCCCGTCCACCAGATCGCGCCAGAAGGCTCGAGCCGCGCGATAGTTAATGCGGCCGGCGACTGCAATATGCAGATTCAATTGGCCGCTTTGCTGACGCCTGAGCCACGCCGCCGACGCGAGTCCCTGTCGCTCCAGCTCGCAGCGAAACGCAAAACAGTCGCACTCAGCGCGCGTCTTGTCCGTCACCCGTTGGCGATATGCCAGCGTCACCAATCGGTCGAATTTCAGGTCCGTCACTTCCTACCCCCCCCGCTCGTTAGTAGTTGATTGATAGAGCCCCGCGCTCAATAGGCAATCGATGTGGTAAAAAACCGCCCCATACGATTACAAGAACTACGGGCCAAATGAACTCCGAACAACTCGCTTACGACCTACTCAACAACATCACGCAAACTTGGGCCGCGCTATCGATCGAGGCTCGACTCCTGATCACCATCGCGCTTGTTGCCGTCTTCGTTGCTTCTCGATCCGTTCGCCGAAGGGCCGACCTACGCAAGCGAAAAGACCTCGATCCGATCAAACGGGCGATATACAACCCCAAGCAATTCCGCCGCCCTCGCTGACCCATAAATGGGGCCAGATTTTTCCTTTTCCCATAGCCTGCTAGACTGCGGACGTTACCCAAACGGTAAATTACCGTTTTGGAAATCATAATTACCAGATTGGAAAATTGCAAGGGGTTCGTATGAATATTTCTGGCCTCATCGAGCTCGCCAAGGAAGCCGCAGGTTCTTACGGTGAGCTCGCAGAGCGGATCGGCCGCCCGGCGAGCCGCGTAAGTGATTGGAAAGTGGGACGTCGCAAGCCCGATGCGGCCGACATCATGCTGCTCGCCGAAGCGGCAGGCCTGCCCGCATTCGAAACGCTGGCGGAAATCGAAATGGAACTCGACGCGGAGCGCGCGTCAGTATGGCAACGTGCCTTGGGGAATTTGCGTGCGGCGGGCGTAGCGGCGACTGTGGCGCTGGGCGCTACCGCCGTGATGAGCTTGACGTCGAAACCGGCTGATGCGGCTGAGAAAGCCCAAGAAAACAAAGACTTGGCGCGCCCGGCTGGGATCGAACCAGCAACCCCTGCCTTCGGAGGGCAGTACTCTATCCATTGAGCTACGGGCGCTTACGGATGCGATGCGGCCCTAGATAGCCGCAACGCGTAGCAAGACGACAAGGATACCTTGTTTCCGCTGGACCGTCCACCGCGGCTCCGCATCCATCCCACCGCCCTCCCGCATCGCCCTCCGCGCGCGTCGCCCGCCCCTCCGGCGTGCGGGTAAACACGCGCCGGGCGATCGCTCGCCGTCATGTAAACGTTCCGTCTATAATCGTCCGAGCTTCACCCTACAGCCGTTCATTGCCGTACCGCTCACAATTCCTAATCATGGAGACGAGGCAAGCATGAGCGAAGCACCCCACGGAGCCCCCATCAAAACCCCCGGGCAACTCATCGCAGTTGTCATCGCCTCATTCGCGATCCCGATCGCAGTCATCGTCCTGTTCGCCACCTACGCCAATCACGCGTTCCGCACGGGCGCCGGCACCGACGGCCTGTCCGACGAAGCCGTCGCGAAGCGCATTGCGCCCATCGCACAAGTCGACGTGAAAGACGCGAACGCGCCGCGGGTTTATAAGACGGGCGAGGAAGTCTACAAAGCCGTCTGCGTAACCTGCCACGGCACCGGCGCAGCCGGCGCGCCGAAGTTCGGCGACGCCGCCGCCTGGGCGCCGCGCATCGCCGCCGGCTACGACGAGGTGCTGCATATCGCGCTGACCGGCAAGGGCGCGATGCCCCCGCGCGGCGGCACGAACCCCGACGACTACAGCGACTACGAGGTCGCGCGCGCGGTCGTCTACATGGCCAATCAGGCCGGCGCGAAGTTCGCCGAGCCCGCGCAGCCCGCCGCGAATGCGGCGCCGGCCTCCGGGGCGGCCGCAGCGTCTGCGCCGGGCGCCTCCGATGCGACGGCCGCCAACGCGCAAGCCGCCGCCGCGATGGCCGCAATCGCCGCGTTGCCGAAACCGGGCGAGGCGCCCGCGGCCGGCGCGAGCGCGGAAAGCTCGGCGTCGGCCGGCAAGGCGCTGTACGAATCGACGTGCCAGGCATGCCACGCAACGGGCGTGCTGAACGCACCCAAGTTCGGCAACAAGGCCGACTGGGCGCCGCGCCTGAAGGACTCGATGGATACCGTCTACAACTTCGCGCTGCACGGCAAGGGCGCCATGCCGCCCAAAGGCGGCTCGAACGCGTCGGACGCCGACGTGAAGGCGGCCGTCGACTACATGGTCAACGCCGCGAAGTAAGCGCCGGCGCGCCAGGACGCGCGACAGACAACCCCGCGATCCGTGGTCTTCCGCGGCGCGGGGTTTTTCTCGATGGGGTCCGCCGGCGCGCACCGCAGGCCGCGCGCGCAAGAATCGACGCGGATCGTTCTTCCGGGCGGCTCGCCCCAACCGGGCTTGAGAAGTCGCGCCCCGACCTGCGCGGCCCGACCTGTTTCCGTCCGCAGTTCCCCGCCAGACGAGCCCTATGCAAGATCGCGCCAGAGCCGTGGCCGGCACGTGCAGGCCGCGCCGAGCTGCGTGATGCGATCGCCGAAGGCAACCGTCGCGAAGCGTCCGCGATGCCGCCAACCTCCGCGATATCGTTCGCGCATCGCGTCGCGGCTCGCAAGCCCCGCCATTGCGCGATTGCCTCCTCATCAACCAGACACCCCGCGTCGCGTCGCAGCGCGAACGCGGCGTTCCGCATAACCGCCCGAAACCCCCGCCGCGCGCACCGCTCACTTCTGCAGCAACGCCTTCAAGCTCGCAAGCCGGTCCTTCGGCGTCATCGGCGCTTCTTCGGGCGTCGGCGGCGGCGCTTCGTCGAGCCCCATCTCGGCGATGAAGCGCGACTGCTCGCAGACGATCGTCTCCCGCGCACGCTTGCGCTTCTTGCACCAGTTCAGGTGCAGGCTGCGCTGCGCGCGCGTGATCGCAACGTACATCAGCCGGCGTTCTTCTTCGATCCGCTCGTCGTCGATCGGGCCGTCGTCGCTGCCGCCGCTGTGCGGCATGATCCCTTCCTCGACGCCGACGAGGAACACGTGCGGATACTCGAGCCCCTTCGACGCGTGCACGGTCGACAGCCGCACCGCGTCCGGATCCTCTTCCTTGCCTTCGAGCATCGACATCAGCGCAACCGTCTGGATCAGGCCGAGCAGGTTCTTGCCGGTGTCGGCGAGGCCGTCCGCGTTGTGGAAGCCTTCCGCCTCGCCGTCGACTGCCTCCGCCGCCTCCGGCTTCGTCCCCTTGCGCTTCAGCCATTCGAGGAATTCGAGCACGTTCTGCCACTTCGTCTGCGCCTGCCGTTCGTCGTATGCGTCGTACAGGTACGCTTCGTAGTGGATCGCTTCCATCATGTCGTCGAGGACGACGGTCGCAGGCTCCTTGTCCGCGCGGTCGGTCAGGCGCTGGATGAAGTCGCAGAAGATCCGCAGCGGCTCGATCTGTCGCGCGGACAGCCGCGCCTCGATCCCGCCCATGTAGACCGCCTCGAACAGCGACACCTTCGCCTGCCCCGCGAACGCGCCGAGCGCCTCGAGCGTCGTGTTGCCGATTCCGCGGCGCGGCGTCGTGACCGCGCGGATGAACGCGGGATCGTCGTCGGCGTTCGCGATCAGGCGCAGGTACGCGCACAGGTCCTTGATCTCCGCCTTGTCGAAGAACGACTGGCCGCCCGACAGCACGTACGGAATCCGCTCGCGCCGCAGCACCTGCTCGAAGATCCGCGCCTGGAAGTTGCCGCGGTAGAGGATCGCGTAGTCGCGGAACTGCGTGCGCCGCTCGAACTTGTGCGCGGAGAGGCGAAACACGACCGATTCGGCCTCGTGCTCCTCGTCGTTGCACGGCGTGACGGTGATCGAATCGCCCATCCCGTGTTCGGACCACAGCTTCTTCTCGAACAGTTTCGGGTTGTTCGCGATCACGTTGTTCGCGGCGGTCAGGATCCGCACCGTCGACCGGTAGTTCTGCTCGAGCTTGATCACGTGCAGCTTCGGGAAGTCCTTGCCGAGCTGCGCGAGATTCTCGAGCGTCGCGCCGCGCCAGCCGTAGATCGCCTGGTCGTCGTCGCCGACCGCGGTGAACGCCGCGCGCGGGCCCGCGAGCAGCTTCAGCAGCTCGTACTGGCACGCATTGGTGTCCTGGTATTCGTCGATCAGCAGATAGCGCAGCTTGTTCTGCCAGCGGTCGCGGACCGGCTCATTGCGCGCGAACAGCTCGGCGGGCAAGCGAATCAGGTCGTCGAAATCGACCGCCTGATACGCATGCAGCGTCGCGACGTAATTGCGATAGACGAGCGCCGCCTGGTGCTCGTCCTCGTTGGCCGCGATCGTCATCGCCTCCTCGGGCATGATGAGGCCGTTCTTCCACAGCGAGATGATCGTCTGGATCTTGCGGATCAGGCCCTTGTCGGTCGTGCCGATCTGCTCCTGGATCATCCCGAAGCAGTCGTCCGAATCCATGATCGAGAACTGCGGTTTCAGGCCGACGTGCTCCGCCTCCTGACGCAGGATCTGCACACCGAGCGAGTGGAACGTGCAGACCGTCAACTGGTTGACGGGCACCTTGCGGCCTTCCTTGCCGGGCGTCGTGAGCGTCTTGCCCTCGAGGAGCTTGCCGACGCGCTCGCGCATTTCGGCGGCGGCCTTGTTCGTGAACGTGACGGCGGCGATGTGGCGCGGTTCGAAGCCCTTTGCTTCGATCAGGTGCGCGATCTTCTGCGTGATGACGCGGGTCTTGCCGCTGCCCGCGCCGGCGAGCACGAGGCAGGGACCGTCGAGATAGCGCACCGCTTCGCTTTGAGCGGGATTCAGGCCTGCGGACATGATGGCGGATGGTGTTGCGGTTGACGGCGGCGAAGCCGGAAGGCGCCGCGAGCGGAGCGCGCAGCCGACGCGCGGAGGCGGCGCCGGTCCCGGCAAATGGCTCGCGGGACGCGCATGTTAACACGGCGGCGGCCGGCGATTCTTTCGCGAATGTGAAACGACGGCTGCGATAGCCGTTCGGACGGTGTGCACCCGGCGTTCGCGCGACGGGGATGCCGGCCGATGACGGGCGTTGCGCGTCACTCGCTATCATGGGCGCACGCCACCGACCTCGACATGATCACGGAAACTGCATGGGATACCACTTCGCCACCGCCGCGCTCGGCCCGCTGCTGCTCGCGCAGGGCCGCCATGTCCGGCGCGTGACGCCGCGCCTCGCCGAAGCCGACGGCCCGCGCAGCGGCATCGACGGCGCCGGGCCGCCGTTGCGCCTCCTCGTGCTCGGCGATTCGGCCGCCGCGGGCGTCGGCGTCGCGACGCAGTCCGACGCGCTCGTCGGTCAGTTGGTGCGCGTCCTCGCGCCGTTCCATCGCGTCAAGTGGAAGCTGCTCGCGCGCACCGGCGCGACGACGCAGGATCTGCTCGACTGGCTCGCCGCCGAGCCGGCCGCGCGCTTCGACGCGGTCGTCACGTCGCTCGGCGTCAACGACGTGACGGACGGCGTGTCGCCCGGGCGCTGGCGCGACACGCAAGCGGCGCTCGTCGAGCTGCTGACGACGCGCTTCGGCGCGGCGCACGTGATCCTGTCGGCGGTCCCGCCGATGCACCATTTTCCGGCGCTGCCGCAGCCGCTCAGGTGGTATCTCGGGCTGCGCGCGCGGCGCCTCAACACGACACTGTCGCGCTGGGCCGCCGGGCAGCGCGCGTGCGAATTCCTGCGGGTCGAAATGCCGCTCACGCGCGATGCGATGGCATCGGACGGCTTTCATCCGGGCGCGCGGGCCTGCGCGCTGTGGGCCGAGCAGGCTGCCGCCGCGATCAGGCGGCGGTTCGGGAGCTGACGCGAACGCACGGCGACGGCCGATGGAGGCATTGCGGAGGACGCGCTTCTTGCTTCGACGCGCATTGGCAATCGCCGGTCGACGGAAGGCAAACGCGCGGCTTATCGATGTGCAGGCCGGCCGTTTCGCAGCGCGCCCGTCGCCGAACGGCGTCCGGAATCGGGTCATGTCGAAGCGGACGGGCGATGTTCCGTGCGACTTCGGCCCTCGCGAGCATCGACCGGGCATCGAAAGACCGTTGGACAGGCATCGAATCCCGTCGCTTCGGCAATCCGCCTTCCGCGCGGCGGCACCGCCGAAGCGTCGCACCCGCCGCGCCGGTCGCCCGGCTTACGCGCGCCCTGTCCGTTCGGCCAACGTCGCCGGCAAACCGTTCCGCCCCCATTCGTCATGCCACAATAGTCATCCGTCGCCGTGCGGCGTCCAAGCCGCAGCGCCCCCGTTCCGCAAGCAGACAGGATCGTTCATGTCGTCAACGCTCAAGATTGGTTTGATGGGTTTCGGTTTCGCAGGCGCGACGTTCCACGCGCCCGTCATCGCGCACAGTGGCCGCACGCAGGTCGCCGCGATCGCCACCGGCCACCCGGAACGCGCGAACGCCGCGTATCCGGACGCCGCCGTCGTGCCGGATCTCGACGCGCTCGTCGCGCTCGAGGACGTCGAGTGCGTCGTGATCGCGACGCCGAACGACACCCATTTCGAGCTGGCGAAGCGCGCGCTCGAAGCGGGCAAGCACGTGGTCGTCGACAAGCCGGTCACGCTGACGGCCGCCGACGCGCTCACGCTCGCCCGTCTCGCCGCCGCACACGGCCGCGTGTTCGCTCCGTTCCACAACCGTCGCTGGGATGGCGATTTCCTGACCGTGCGTCAGCTCGTCGAAAGCGGCGAGCTCGGCCGCATCACCTATTTCGAATCGCACTTCGACCGCTTCCGCCCGCACGTGCGAACGCGCTGGCGCGAGGAAGCGTCACGCGGCGGCGGGCTGCTGTTCGATCTCGGACCGCATCTGATCGACCAGGCGCTCGCGCTGTTCGGCACGCCGGATACGGTGAGCGCGACGGTCAAGACGCGCCGCGACGGCGGCGACGCGCCCGACTTCGTCCATCTGCAGCTCGGCTATCCGGACAAGGACGTCATCCTGCACGCGAGCGCGCTCGCGGCAATCGAACCCGCACGCTTCACCGTGCTCGGCACGCAAGCCGGCTATCAGAAGCACGGGCTCGACACGCAGGAAGATCAACTGAAGGCGGGCCTCACGCCCGACGACGTCGAGTTCGGCGGCGGCAACCCGCCCGGCGTGCTGCGCGGGCTCGACGGCGAGCTCGAGATCGAGCGTCCGGTGCCGACGCTCGACGGCCAGTACGCGGAGTTCTATCGCGCGCTCGCCGCGTCGATCCACGACGGCGCGCCGTTCCCAGTCGCGGCGCAGGACGCCGTCGACGTGATGACGATCATCGAGCTCGCCGCGCGCAGCGAACGCGAAGGCCGGCGACTGCCGTTCGTGCGCGAAGCGGCCTGACTGGCGCGCGACACGCCGCCGGCGCGATCGGGCGCCTGCGGCTTGCCTGATCTTCAAGCATCAACAAACCGTTACAAACAATTCGGGAACGAACGTCATCTTGACGAGGGTCTGAGCCGTTCGTCTAATTGCCTGTCCGGCATCGACAATCAGGAGAATGCAATGCAACGGTTGATCCGCGCGGCGGCATGCTGCGTCCTCGTCTCGTCGCTCGCGGCATGCGTGGTCACGCCGCCGCGCCCCGCGCCGGCCCCGGCGCCCCGCCCCAATCCGCAGGTGGTCGGCTACGAGCGGATGCAGCAGATCCAGGGCCGCATCGACAACCTGAACCGCCGCATCGACGCGCGCGTGAACGCCGGCTACTATCCGCCGCCGCAAGGCGCCGCGCTGCATCGCCGGCTCGACGTGATCCGCCAGGAATCGACCGACATGTCGGCCCAGCACGGCGGCGGCCTGTCCGCCGACGAACAGCGCGTGCTGAATCAGGAACTCGACACGGCCGCTCGCGCGATCGGCGAGTGAGCGTTCCCAGCGGCCCGTTGGCCGCTCGGCCGCTTGGCCGATAACGCTTCGAGACGCGGCTTCGGCGACTTTCGCCCGGGCCGCGCATTCCCGGGTCGGCACTTCACGGTCTCGACCCCGGCCCGCTCACCGCTCACCGCTCACCGCTCACCGCTCACCGCTCACCGCTCACCGCTCACCGCTCACCGCTCACCGCTCACCGCTCACCGCTCACCGCTCACCGCTCACCGCTCACCGCTCACCGCTCACCGCTCACCGCCCACCGCCCACCGCTCACCGCTCACCGGCGAACACCCCGCGCCGACGGCGTCCCGCATACCACCGCCGCTTGTCTTCAAGCGACAGCTATTTGCCCAAATTGACAACCCATCCGCGCTCGCGTACATTCGCCCGCACGCGTCGGGAGAGCGTGCGGCCGTCGTTCGTTGATCGAAAGGCAAGCCGCGCCGCCGAAGGGGCACACCCGCAAACTCTCAGGCAAAAGGACCGGCCGCGTCGAAGAATCCGTCTGACCACGACATGCGTCGGACGCCGTTTTTCGCACTCTGGAGAGCGGCAGTAGCTGCGTGCACGCAACGCGTCGCACGGGCAGGCTGCCCACCGAAGGGGCGCGCGCGAACCGGATCGAGTCCGTCGCGCAATCTCTCAGGTATCGAGGACAGAGGGGCATGCACGCATCGCAGGCGGCTTCACGCGCCGGCGGTTCGCCGAGTCTGCCGTTTTGTTTTCGCGCCCGGGCCGAAGCCCGGCCGCCTTGCCTGGGACCCCGATGACCGTTCTCAAAATCACCCCGCTTCACGCTGCGCATCGCGCCCTCAATGCCCGCATGGTCGACTTCGGCGGCTGGGACATGCCTGTCAACTACGGCTCGCAGATCGACGAGCATCAGGCCGTGCGCACCGACGCCGGGATGTTCGACGTGTCGCACATGTGCGTCGTCGATTTCACGGGCCCGCGCGTGCGCGCCTTCTTCGAGCACGCGCTCGCGAACAACGTCGCGAAGCTGCAGACGCCCGGCAAGGCGCTCTACTCGTGCCTGCTGAACCCGCAGGGCGGCGTCATCGACGATCTGATCGTCTACTACTTCACCGAGGATTTCTTCCGCGTCGTCGTCAACGCCGGCACCGCCGACAAGGACGTCGCGTGGTTCAACCAGCTCAACGAGCAAGGCGGCTTCGGCCTTTCGATCGCGCCGCGCCGCGACTTCGCGATCGTCGCCGCCCAGGGGCCGAACGCGCGTGCGAAGGTGTGGGACACGATCCCCGCCGCGCGCTCCGCGACGAGCGAGCTCAAGCCGTTCAACGCCGCGCAGGTCGCGGGCACGCCGTTCGGCGACCTCACCGTCGCGCGCACCGGCTACACCGGCGAGGACGGCTTCGAGATCATCGTCCCGGCGACGCGCGTCGAAGCGCTGTGGAACGCGCTCGCCGAGCACGGCGTGCGCCCGTGCGGACTCGGCGCGCGCGACACGCTGCGCCTCGAAGCCGGCATGAACCTGTACGGCCAGGACATGGACGAGACGGTGTCGCCGCTCGACGCCGGTCTCGCGTGGACGGTCGATCTCGCCGCGCCGCGCGCGTTCGTCGGCCGCGACGCGCTGGAGCGCGACGGCTCGCGCGCCGCGTTCGTCGGCCTGATCCTGCAGAAGGAAAACGGCAAGGCGGGCGGCGTGCTGCGCGCGCACCAGAAGGTCGTGACGCCGGCGGGCGAAGGCGAGATCACGAGCGGCACGTTCTCTCCGACGATGCAGGAATCGATCGCGTTCGCGCGCGTGCCGAAGGACGTCGCCGTCGGCGACACGGTGCACGTGCAGATCCGCGACAAGAATCTTCCCGCACGCGTGGTAAAACTGCCGTTCGTGCGCAACGGCAAGGTGCTCGCGGTCTGACGCGGAGCAACCGGCGCGCCCGCGCGCGAAACCAGACTCAATTTAAACGCTTGAACGCATTCAATCTCAGGAGCATCCGATGAGCAACGTCCCGGCCGATCTGAAATACACGGAAGAACACGAGTGGGTCCGCACCGAAGCGGACGGCACGCTGACGGTCGGCATCACCGACCACGCGCAGGAAACGCTCGGCGACATTGTCTTCCTCGAACTGCCCGAAGTCGGCAAGACCGTGAAGGCGGGCGACGCCATCGGCGTCGTCGAGTCGGTGAAGGCGGCGTCCGACATCTACACGCCGGTGTCGGGCGAAGTGGTCGAAGTGAACTCGGCGATCGTCGACACGCCCGACGAGGTCAACGGCGACGCGTACGCGAGCTGGCTCTTCAAGATCAAGCTCGAAGCGGGCGCGTCGACCGACAAGCTGATCGACGCAGCCGCCTACGAGAAGCTGGTCGGCTAACCCACCCACTCACGAACCGCGCGGCGCGCGCCGGCAGCACGGGCCGCCGCGCCGCGTGGGACCGGGGTAAGCGCTTAAAGCGCTAATTTTGGTCGACCGCAAAGCATGGGATCGGAGTAAGCGCTAAAGCGCTAACTTTGGTCGACCGCAAAGCATGGGACCAGAGTAAGCGCTAAAGCGCTAACTCTGGTCGACACAGGAATGCTATGAAGCTCGAACACCCGGATCATCTGATGAAGCGCACGCCCCTCTCGCTCGCGGCGCTCGAAACGCACGACGCGTTCGCCGAGCGCCACATCGGCCCCGACGACGCCAGCCAGCACGCAATGCTCGACACGCTCGGCTTCGCGTCGCGCGCCGCGCTGATCGACGCCGTGATTCCCGCGTCGATCCGCCGCGGCGACGCACTGCCGCTCGGCCCGTTCGCACAGCCGAAGAGCGAGGCGGAAGCGCTCGCCGCGCTACGCGAGCTCGCGGACAAGAACCAGGTGTTCCGCTCGTACATCGGCCAGGGCTACTACGACACGCACACGCCCGCCGTCATCCTGCGCAACGTGCTCGAAAACCCCGCGTGGTACACCGCGTACACGCCGTACCAGCCTGAAATCTCGCAGGGCCGCCTCGAGGCGCTCCTGAACTTCCAGCAAATGGTCGCGGACCTGACGGGCCTCGCCATCTCGAACGCGTCGCTGCTCGACGAGGCGACAGCCGCGGCCGAGGCGATGACGCTCCTGCAGCGCATCGGCAAACCGAAGTCGAACGTGTTCTACGTCGCCGACGACGTGCTGCCGCAAACGCTCGAAGTAATCAAGACACGCGCGAAGCCGGTCGGCATCGAAGTGAAGACGGGTCCCGCCGCCGACGCCGCGAGCGCGAACGCGTTCGGCGTGCTGCTCCAGTATCCGGGCGCGAACGGCGACGTGCGCGACTACCGCGCGCTCGCCGACGCGATCCACGCGGCGGGCGGCCACATCGTCGCCGCGGCCGACATCCTCGCGCTCACCGTGCTCGCGCCGCCCGGCGAATGGGGCGCGGACGTCGCGGTCGGCAACACGCAGCGCTTCGGCGTGCCGATGGGCTTCGGCGGCCCGCACGCAGCGTACATGGCGGTGCGCGACGAATTCAAGCGGCAGATGCCGGGCCGTCTCGTCGGCGTGACCGTCGACGCTCAGGGCAAGCCCGCGCTGCGCCTCGCGCTGCAGACCCGCGAACAGCACATCCGCCGCGAAAAGGCGACGTCGAACGTCTGCACCGCGCAGGCGCTCCTCGCGATCATGGCGAGCATGTACGCGGTCTATCACGGCCCGCACGGCCTGAAGACGATCGCGCTGCGCGTGAACCGCGTCGCGGCGCTCCTCGCGTCGGGCGTCGAGCAGCTCGGCTACGCGCTCGTCAACGACACGTTCTTCGACACGCTGACGATCGACACCGGCGCGCGCACCGCGCAAGTCCACGAACTCGCGAAAAGCAAGCGCATCAACCTGCGCCGCGTGAGCGACACGCAAGTCGGCGTGTCGGTCGACGAAACGACGACGCGCGCCGATCTCGCCGACCTGCTCGCGATCTTCGCGCAGGCGGCGGGCGCGACGGCGCCCGGCGTCGACACGCTCGACGCCGCGCTGCCCGGCGTGCCCGCGCTGCCGGCCGGCCTCGAACGCACGAGCGCGTACCTGACGCACCACGTGTTCAACCGCCACCATTCGGAAACGGAAATGCTGCGCTACCTGCGCAGCCTGTCGGACAAGGATCTCGCGCTCGACCGCTCGATGATCCCGCTCGGCTCGTGCACGATGAAGCTCAATGCGACGTCGGAGATGCTGCCCGTCACGTGGCCCGAGTTCGGCCAGATCCACCCGTTCGCGCCCGCCGACCAGACGGTCGGCTACCGCGAGATGATCGACCAGCTCGAGCAGATGCTCGTCGCGGCGACGGGCTACGCGGC
Organism: Burkholderia oklahomensis C6786; assembly: GCF_000959365.1. NCBI lineage: Bacteria > Pseudomonadati > Pseudomonadota > Betaproteobacteria > Burkholderiales > Burkholderiaceae > Burkholderia > Burkholderia oklahomensis. Next base: position 1,830,769 of record NZ_CP009555.1, on the reverse strand, counting down.
CGTGTCGCTGCAGCCGAACGCCGGCTCGCAGGGCGAGTACGCGGGCCTCTTGACCATCCACGCATATCACGAATCGCGCGGCGAAAGCCACCGCGACATCTGCCTGATCCCGGCGTCCGCGCACGGCACGAACCCGGCGTCCGCGCACATGGCGGGCATGAAGGTCGTCGTCGTCGCGTGCGACGCGCAGGGCAACGTCGACATCGCCGATCTGAAGGCGAAGGCCGACGCGCATTCGAACGACCTCGCGGCGATCATGATCACCTACCCGTCGACGCACGGCGTGTTCGAGCAGAACGTCCGCGAGATCTGCGAGATCGTGCACGCGCACGGCGGCCAGGTGTACGTCGACGGCGCGAACATGAACGCGATGGTCGGCCTGACCGCGCCCGGCCAGTTCGGCGGCGACGTGTCGCACCTGAACCTGCACAAGACCTTCTGCATCCCGCACGGCGGCGGCGGCCCGGGCGTCGGCCCGGTCGCGGTCGGCGCGCACCTCGCGAAGTTCCTGCCGAACCAGCGCTCGACGGGCTATGCGCGCGGAGACGACGGCATCGGCGCGGTGTCGGCGGCGCCTTACGGCTCGGCGTCGATCCTGCCGATCTCCTGGATGTACATCGCGATGATGGGCGCGAGGAACCTGACCGCCGCGACGGAAACCGCGATCCTCAACGCGAACTACATCGCGAAGCGTCTCGCGCCGCACTACCCGGTGCTGTATTCGGGCCCGGGCGGGCTCGTCGCGCACGAATGCATTCTCGACCTGCGTCCGATCAAGGACGCGAGCGGCATCAGCGTCGACGACGTCGCGAAACGCCTGATGGACTACGGCTTCCACGCGCCGACGATGAGCTTCCCGGTGCCGGGCACGCTGATGGTCGAGCCGACCGAATCGGAATCGCAGGAGGAGCTCGACCGCTTCATCGCCGCGATGGTCGCGATCCGCGAGGAAATCCGCGCGGTCGAGGAAGGCCGCGCCGATCGCGAGGACAACCCGCTGCGCCACGCGCCGCACACGGCGGCCGTCGTCACCGCGAACGACTGGCCGCACGCGTACTCGCGCGAGCAGGCCGCGTTCCCGGTCGCATCGCTCGTCGCGAACAAGTACTGGCCGCCCGTCGGCCGCGCGGACAACGCATATGGCGACCGCAATCTGTTCTGCTCCTGCGTGCCGATCTCGGAATACGCATGACGCGCCGGCGCGGCCCGCGCGCCGCGCCGCCTTCCTTTCACCGGCGACGCGCCGTCCGCAATACGCCGTTGCGGACGGCGCGCGCGTTCGCATTCGCCCGCAAGTCCGGCTAACATCTCACACCGCGATCCAGCCATTAAAGGAGTTCTGCATGGTGCGTCAGACGTTTCCGGGCCGCGCGCAGGCGATGCGCCGGCGCTTGCGCGCGCTCGCGCCGGCGCTTCTCGCCGCCGCGTTGACGGCGGCCGGCCCCGCGCGGGCGGCGATGAATTTCTGTGCCGCGCCCGCGCTGCAGAGCAGCGAGACGACGCACGCCGAACCGGGCGTGCAGGCGCTCATCAAGAGCGTCGACGCGCATCTGAACGACGAGCCGAAGGCGTTGCCGCGCGTGCACACCGAAGGCACGCTGCCGCACGAAGGCATCTACGACCAGAGCGCCGAGGCGCTCAACGACATGGAACTGATGCGCAACGCGGCGCTCGCGTGGCGCGTGACGAATCAGAGCCGTTATCTGGCGCTCGTCGACCGCTTCCTGTCGGCGTGGGCGAACACTTACCGTCCGAGCTTCAATCCGATCGACGAGACGCGCTTCGAGAGCCTGATCCTCGCGTACGACATGACGGCGAGCGTGCTGCCCGTGAAGACGCGCAACGCGACGGCCGCGTTCATCGCGTCGCTCGGCAACGGCTACGTGCAGCAGATCGACGCGCAGAAGCGCCCGCTCAAGGGCACGTGGCGCAACAACTGGCAAAGCCACCGGATCAAGCTGATCGCGCTCGCCGCGTTCACGCTCGGCGATCGCAAGATGATGAACGCCGCGCAGCGGCTCTTCGTCGAGCATCTCGCCGACAACGTCGAGCCGGACGGCACGACGTACGATTTTCTCGAGCGCGACGCGCTGCACTACGCGGTCTACGATCTGCAGCCGCTCGTGACGGCGGCGCTCGCCGCGCGGCGCTTCAACCGCAACTGGCTGCGCGAGCGCGCGTCGAACGGCGCGACGCTCGCCGCCGCGCTCGACTGGCTCGTGCCGTATGCGCGCGGCGAGAAGACGCACGAGGAGTTCGTCCACTCGCCAGTGCCGTTCGACGCAAAGCGCCGCGAGGCGGGCCTGCCCGGCTATTCGGGCATGTGGGAGCCGAAGAACGCGACCGAGCTGTTCCACCTCGCCGCGCGCCTCGACGGCCGCTACGCGAGCGTCGCCCAACAACTCTCGCCGATGCCGCCCGCATGGCTGGCCGCGTGCCTGCCGCTGCCGGCGCGGTGATCCCCCAATACTTCTAGCAATTCAGGAAACGAAATGGCAGTCAGCGTGTTCGATCTTTTCAAAATCGGTATCGGCCCGTCGAGTTCGCATACGGTCGGTCCGATGCGGGCCGCGCTGATGTTCGCGCAGGGGCTCGAACGCGACGATTTGCTCGCCGCGACCGCGAGCGTGAAGGTCGAGCTGTACGGCTCGCTCGGCGCGACGGGCAAGGGCCACGGCACCGACCGCGGCGTGATGCTCGGCCTGATGGGCGACGCGCCCGACACCGTCGAGCCGTCGGCGATCGCCGCGCGGCTCGACGCGGTGCGCGACTCGAAGACGCTCGCGCTGCTCGGCATGCATCCGGTGCCGTTCGTGCCGAAGGAGCACATCGCGTTCTACCGGCAGGCGCTGCCCGAGCATCCGAACGCGATGAAGCTGCGCGCGACCGACGCGAACGGCGCGGTGCTGCGCGAGGCGACGTATCTGTCGGTGGGCGGCGGCTTCGTGGTCACCGCGGGCGCGCCGAACACGAAGGTGCTCGCCGCCGTCGAGCAGATGGCGCATCCGTTCCGCACGAGCGCCGAGCTGCTCGCGCTCACCGAATCGACCGGCAAGTCGGTCGCGCAGCTGATGTGGGAAAACGAGCGCGCGTGGCACACCGAGGAGGAAACGCGCGCGGGCCTCCTGAAGATCTGGGACGTGATGCAGTCGTGCGTCGCGCGGGGCTGCGGAATCGGCAACCCGGACGCCGACGGCAACCTGCCCGGCCCGTTCCAGGTCAAGCGCCGCGCGCCGCAGCTCTACCGGACGCTCACGGGCAACCCGGAGCAGGCGCTGCGCGATCCGCTGTCGATGATCGACTGGATCAACCTGTACGCGATCGCGGTCAATGAAGAGAACGCGGCGGGCGGACGTGTCGTCACCGCGCCGACCAACGGCGCGGCGGGCATCATCCCGGCCGTCCTCCATTACTACACGCGCTTCACGCCGGGGGCGAACGAGCAAGGCGTGATGGACTTCCTGATGACGGCGGCGGCGATCGGCATCCTGTACAAGCTCAACGCGTCGATCTCGGGCGCCGAAGTCGGCTGCCAGGGCGAAGTCGGCGTCGCATGCTCGATGGCGGCGGGCGCGCTCGCGGCGGTGCTGGGCGGCACGCCGCAGCAGGTCGAGAACGCAGCCGAGATCGGCATGGAGCACAATCTCGGCCTCACCTGCGATCCGGTCGGCGGGATGGTGCAGATCCCGTGCATCGAGCGCAACGCGATGGCGTCGGTGAAGGCCGTCAACGCCGCGCGGATGGCGCTGCGCGGCGACGGCACGCACTACGTGTCGCTCGATTCCGTCATCAAGACGATGCGCGAAACCGGCGCCGACATGAAAACGAAGTACAAGGAGACGTCGCGCGGCGGGCTGGCGGTGAATATCGTCGAGTGCTGAGGCGGGGGCGCGGCGCGGGAATGCGCCGTGCCGCTCGCTGCGTCGCCCGCCCCGCGCGGCGGCGCGTCGCGCGAACGCCGCCGCGGTGCAGCACGGCTTCGCGCCTTCCGTCGCCCCTTCATCCGGCGTAAGCTGTACGTCCCGCCACGAAGGGAGCCCGTCTTATATGTCGATTTCCCCGGACCTCGGGCAGCGCGCCACAACCGGCGCACGCCTGCTCGTCGACGCCCTGCTCGCGAATCACGTCGAGCGCGTGTTCTGTGTTCCCGGCGAGAGCTTTCTCGCCGTCCTCGATTCCCTCGCCGACGAAACCGAACGCATCCAGACCGTCGTCTGCCGCCACGAAGCCGCCGCCGCGAACATGGCGGAGGCGCTCGGCAAGCTGACCGGCCGGCCCGGAATCGCGCTCGTCACGCGCGGCCCCGGCGCGACGCACGCGTCGATCGGCGTGCACACCGCATTCCAGGATTCAACGCCGATGATCCTCTTCATCGGCCAGTGCGCGCGCGAGCATCTCGATCGCGAGGCGTTCCAGGAAATCGATTATCGGCGGATGTTCGGCCAGCTCGCGAAGTGGGTCGCGCAAATCGACGATCCGCGCCGCATCCCCGAATATCTGAGCCACGCGTTTCACGTCGCGATGTCGGGCCGGCCCGGCCCCGTCGTGCTCGCGCTTCCTGAGGACGTGCTGTCCGAGCCGTGCGCGCCGCAACCCGTCGCGCCCGCGGCGAAGCGCATCGCCGCCGCGCCGTCCGCCGCGCAGATGAGCGAGCTGCGCGAGCGGCTCGCGCGCGCCGAGCGGCCGCTCGTGATCGTGGGCGGCAGCGGCTGGACGCCGGAGGCGTGCGCGGATCTGCGCACGTTCGTCGAGCGCTGGCAGTTGCCGATCGCGTGCGCGTTCCGCTATCAGGACACGTTCGACAACGAGCATCCCCAATACGCGGGCGACGTCGGCCTCGGCGTGAATCCCGCGCTCGCGCGCCGCATCCAGGAAGCGGACCTGCTGTTCGCGCTCGGCCCGCGACTCGGCGAGGCGACGACGGGCGGCTATACGCTGATCGACATTCCGAAGCCGAAGCAAGTGCTCGTTCACGTGCATCAGGGCGCGGACGAGCTGGGGCGCGTCTATGCGGCGGATCTGCCGATCGCGTCCGGGATGCCCGAGATCGCCGCGCAGCTCGCCGCGCTCGAGCCGCCGGCATCGCCCGCGTGGGCGGGCAGCGCCGCCGACGCGCATCGCGCCTATCTCGACTGGCGCACGCCGCGGCCGATGCCGGGCGGCGTGCAGCTCGGCGACGTGATGCAGCAATTGCGCGAACGGCTGCCGCACGACGCAATCGTCACGAACGGCGCGGGCAATTACGCGGCGTGGCTGCATCGCCATTTCGCGTACCGGCATTTCCGTTCGCAGCTCGCGCCGACGAGCGGCGCGATGGGCTACGGCGTGCCGGCCGCGCTCGCCGCGAAGTCGCTGTATCCGCAGCGCACGGTCGTCGCGCTCGCGGGCGACGGCTGCTTCATGATGGCGGGCAACGAGCTCGCGACCGCGATCCAATACGGGCTCGCGATCATCGTACTCGTCGTGAACAACGGCCATTTCGGCACGATCCGCATGCATCAGGAGCGCAACTATCCTGGGCGCGTGCACGGCACGGGGCTGACGAACCCGGATTTCGCCGCGTACGCGCGTGCGTTCGGCGCGCACGGCGAGACAGTCGAGCGCACCGCCGATTTCCTGCCCGCGCTCGATCGCGCGCTCGCGAGCGAACTGCCCGCGCTGATCGAGATCCGCGTGCCGCAGGATGCCTGCACGCCCGCCGCGACGCTCGAGCAGGTGCGCGAGCAGGGCCTGCGTGCGCGTCGCGCCTGACGCGACGTCCTGCGCCGCACACCCGCGCCGATGATGACGCGCGCCGCAGCCACATTGTCGCCCGCCGACGCGCTCGCCTACCCCGGCACGCTGCTCGCGCCGGACGGGCGGCTCGTCGCGCCCTACGATCTCGAGCGCACGGCGGCCGACGCGCACGGCTACATCGGCGCGGCGGCCCGCCTCGGCCTGTTGCATGCGGCAAGCCGCTCGTTCACGCTCGATTACGCGACGTTGTCGACCGTTCACGTGATCAACGGGATGGGCGTCGCGCTCGGCGACTCGGTGATCGGCCTGACGGCGCTCGCGGCGATCGAGACGCTCCATCCGCACGTGCGCTTCGTGCTGTACCGGCCCGCGCATGCGCCCGCCTACGTCGATGCGCTGTACCGGCTCGCGGCCGGCGCGATCGCGCCGATCCGCACGCTGCCGTGGCCTGCCGCCGCGCTGCCGGCCGGCGACACGCGCATCGATCTCGGCAATCACCTGTACTGGCCCGCGTTCGCGACGCTGCCGATGATCGACTTCTTCCTCGCGGCGCTCGGCGTGCCGCCCGAATCGGTCGCCGCCGACGCGAAGCGCAATCATTGGCTCGCCCGGCTGACGCTGCCCGAGCCGCCGCGCGAATGGCGCGGACGGCGCTACGCGCTGTTCTGCCCGCAGGCGAGCACGCCGCTGCGCAGCATTCCGCCGGCACTGCGCGCGGCGCTCGTCGACCGGCTCGCGCAAACCTACCGGCTGCCCGTGCTCGGCTTCGAGCCGATCGATCATCCGGATTACGTCGACGTGAGCGGCCACTCCGGCGATACCGCGCAGTTCATCCGCTGGGTCAAGCACGCGAGCGTCGCGCTGTGCGCGGACACGTCGGCCGTGCACGTCGCGGCCGGGTTCGACGTGCCGACGCTCGCGTGCTTTTCCAGCATCGCGCCTGGTTTGCGGGTGCGCGACTATCCGTTCTGCACGGCGATCGCGCTCGACGTGCCGGAGACGCTGCACAATCGCCACAAAAGCGACGCGGCCGGCGATATCGCACTGGTCGAGGCTGCGTATCGGCGGATCGATTGGAATGCGACCGCATGGCCGCAGGCGCGGGAGTGAGCGCGGCGAAATCGTTGAGGACGTGGTGAGCCGTGAGCGGCGGTGAGCGGTGAGCGGTGAGCAACGAGCAGCGCGCGGACGCCGGTGCGCACGGTCGGGCGCGCTCGCGATGATAGTGCTCGCCGACTTTCCACAAGCGCCATGCGACCCGCTACAGCCGCGCTTCGTCGCGCAAGTTACGGCGGGCGATCCGCCGATATCTCACTCGCCCGATATCGGCAAGCAAGCCGCCGCATCATGCGACGCCGCGTCAAGCCGGACAAGCGCCGGCCGCCCCGCTCGCACCCGTCCCTTTTTCAGCAAGTGAGCGCGTCGCGCAACGTCTCGGACGGCCGCGCGCCGAACATCCGCCGATAGTCGGTCGCGAACTGGCTCAGATGCCAGAACCCCCACGCGGCCGCGACGTCCTGCACCGAATCCGCCGCGCGCCCGCGCAGGTCGCGCCGCACGCCGTTCAGCCGCAACGCACGCAGATAGGTCGCGGGCGCCATCCCGAGCACGTCCTGGAAGCAGTACTGCAGCGTGCGCCGGCTCACGTGCAACTGCTCGCACAGCTCGGGCACGCCGACGGGCCGCGAACGGTGCGCGAGCACGTAGTCGCGCGCGGCCGCGACGATCTTGCGCCGCCGCGACGCATGCTCGACGGTCGCGTCGGCGGCAGGCGACGCGCACAGGTCGAACAGCGCCGCGAGCACTTCCGCCTGCAAGTCATTGCGCGCGCAGTCGGACAGCGGCGCGCCCGCCGCGCTCATCGCGTCCGCGTCGTCGAGCCGCTGGGCGAGCAGCGCGCAAAGCCGCGTGAGCCGCGCCTCGCCGACGCGCACGACGGGCACGAGCGGCAGCCGCTCGTCGAGCCCGCAGCGCTCGACCTCCTCCGCGTAGCGGCGCAGCACCGCGCCGCGCACGACCAGCCCGTAGATCGAGAATTGCGCGGGCGTCAGCAGCTCGAATTCGACGTTGCCGGGCCGGAACGCGAGCGCATCGGCGGCGATCGGCCGCGCGTCGATGCGCGCCGCACCATCGCGCGCGACCGGAATGCCGAACCAGTACGCGTCCCCGCGCACCTCGCACGCCTGCCGCAGCGTGTGGCTCGTCGTCTCCCGAAACACCTTCATCGTGTCGAGCGGCAGCTCGGTCAGCGTGCCGACGAAGCGGCCCGCCGCGAGCTGGTCATAGGTCTGGCGCCAGCCGATCAGGTTGCGCGCCTGCTCGTCGGCGTCGTGCGCGACGCTGACGACGGCGCGCCCGGCCGTGCCGTCGCCGTCCGCGCTGCGTCCCGTGTCCTCCGCCGTCGTCTCGGCGCCGGTGTGCTCGTGATCCATCGCGCCCCCTTTTGCGTCGCTGAAGCTGAAACGATCCGTTCGATGACGCAATTCCCATGCCGAAGCGTAGCGTCGCCAAAATCGCCGGTCTCGTCTTCTCGCTGTACCGCGTTTGAACAATCCGCATGCGGCGGCTGTTCAACGACGGCGCAGTCGCGCGCGCCCGGCCGCGCCGCCCGCGCGCCGAGCCCCGCGCCGGAGCCCCGATGCACCGTCGCGCGGCCGGCTGGCACGGTTTTGGCGTAACGACAGGCGTCGCGCACGTCGCGCGACGCATCACCGATACCGACATGCGAGGAGCAACGATGAATCACGCGGACATGCAACATCTGAACATCGAATTTCCGTACCGCAAGCAATACGGGAATTTCATCGGCGGCGAATGGGTCGCCCCGGTCGGCGGCGAGTATTTCGACAACGTCTCGCCCGTGACCGGCCAGCCGTTCACCGCGATCCCTCGCTCGCGCGAAGCGGACGTCGAGCTCGCGCTCGACGCCGCGCACGCCGCGAAGGCCGGCTGGGCCGCGACGAGCGCGGGCGAGCGCGCGAACGCGCTGCTCAGGATCGCCGACCGGATGGAGGCGAACCTCACGCGCCTCGCGGTCGCCGAGACGATCGACAACGGCAAGCCGCTGCGCGAGACGACCGCGGCCGACGTGCCGCTCGCGATCGACCACTTCCGCTACTTCGCGGGCTGCATCCGCGCGCAGGAAGGCTCGATCGCCGACATCGGCGGCGACATGGTCGCCTATCACTTCCACGAGCCGCTCGGCGTCGTCGGCCAGATCATCCCGTGGAACTTCCCGCTGCTGATGGCCGCGTGGAAGCTCGCGCCCGCGATCGCGGCCGGCAACTGCGTCGTGCTGAAGCCGGCCGAGCAGACGCCCGCGTCGATCCTCGTGTTCGCCGAGCTGATCCAGGATCTGCTGCCGCCCGGCGTGCTGAACATCGTCAACGGCTTCGGGCTCGAGGCGGGCAAGCCGCTCGCGTCGAGCAAGCGGATCGCGAAGATCGCGTTCACGGGCGAGACGTCGACGGGCCGCCTCATCATGCAGTACGCCAGTGAAAACCTGATCCCCGTCACGCTCGAGCTCGGCGGCAAGAGCCCGAACATCTTCTTCGCCGACGTGATGGACCGCGACGACGGCTACTTCGACAAGGCGCTCGAAGGCTTCGCGATGTTCGCGCTCAACCAGGGCGAGGTCTGCACGTGCCCGTCGCGCGCGCTCGTCGAGGAGAGCATCTACGAGCGCTTCATGGAACGCGCGCTCAAGCGCGTCGAATCGATCAAGCAAGGCCACCCGCTCGACGCGCAGACGATGATCGGCGCGCAGGCGTCGTCCGAGCAGCTCGAAAAGATCCTGTCGTACATCGACATCGGCCGCAAGGAAGGCGCGCAGTGCCTGACGGGCGGCGAGCGCAACGTGCTCGGCGGCGAGCTGTCGGAAGGCTATTACGTGAAGCCGACCGTGTTCCGCGGCCACAACAAGATGCGCATCTTCCAGGAAGAGATCTTCGGGCCGGTGCTTGCGGTGACGACGTTCAAGTCCGAGGAGGAAGCGCTCGAGATCGCGAACGACACGCTGTACGGTCTGGGCGCGGGCGTCTGGACGCGCGACGGCAACCGCGCATACCGCGTCGGCCGCGGCATCCAGGCGGGCCGCGTGTGGACGAACTGCTATCACGCGTATCCGGCGCATGCGGCGTTCGGCGGCTACAAGCAGTCGGGGATCGGCCGCGAGACGCACAAGATGATGCTCGACCACTACCAGCAGACGAAGAACCTGCTCGTCAGCTACAGCGAAAAGCCGCTCGGGTTCTTCTGATCCCGCGCGCGGGCGGCGGCGCGCGCCGGTTGCGCGTCGCACGAACGGCTTGGCCCGGCCCGGCGGATTCGCGTCTCGATGCGGATCCGCCGGGCTCTTTTGCGACTGTGGCGCCGAATCGGCCGGTCAGGCAGTCGGGCGGCTCGCGCGTCGCCGCGTCACGTCGCGTCACGTCGCGTCGTCACGTCGTCGCGTCGTCGCGAGATCGCCCGTCGCGAGCCGCGCGGCGGCCTCGTGCACGGCGTTCGCCGCGGCGAACGGCGCGAACCGCATCTCGATCATCGTGCCGTGCCATCGGATCATCGGCAAGGACGGGTCGCTCACGGGCTACGGCGGCGGGATCGAGCGCAAGCGGTGGCTGCTCGAGCTCGAGCGACGGCATGCGAATGTGCCGATCGAGGCAGTCGAGGCGAGCGCGGCGGGTTGATGCGCATCGGCGTGCGTGCGCCGTTCGGGGCCGCGTGGGCACGAGCGCCGCGCATCGCGCACGGAGCACGTCGCGGATCGCTTGCCGCGCCGACACGCCGACACAGCCGCGCCGGCCGCCGCCTGCCACATGCCACGCCAAGCCGATTTCACCGCACCGCGGCCGAACTACTCCGCCGCGATCCGCTCCGGGTCCGCCGAAGACAACAACGCATCGCTGTCGTCCTTGAGCCCGACGCCAGTCAGCCCGAGCCGCCGCGCATGCGTCATCAGATAGTGCAGCTTGTGCGCGGCCGCGTCGTGCGGCAGCCCTTCGGGACGCACGTTCGAGATGCAGTTGCGCTGCGCGTCGTGGCAGCCGAGCTTCGGCGCGTACGTCAGATACACCCCGAGGCTGTCGGGCGAGCTCAAACCCGGCCGCTCGCCGATCAGCATCGCGACGAGGCGCGCGCCGAGCAGCTCGCCGATCTCGTCGCCGAGCGCGACGCGCGCCTGCCGCGCGACGACGACGGGCCCGATCCGCCAGCCGCCGAGCTTCGGCCGCACCGCGTTCAGGAGCGGCAGCGCCTGCTTCGCGGCCGCGAACGCCGACAGCCCGTCGGCGACGACGAACACGACGTCGGGCGCGGCGTCGAGCGCCGCGCCGTAGCCGGCGAGCAGCGCGCGGCCGTCGTCGGACAGCTTGCGGCCGAGGTCCGGCCGGCGCAGGTAATGCTGCCGATCCGGCGCGGCGCTCTCTACGCCGAGCGTCGGGAGTCCGGCCGCTTCGATCTCGCGCCGCAGCGCGTCGGCGTCGAGCGGCTGATGAACGGCATCGCGCGCCTGCGCGTGCGACAGGTTGAACGCAAGCAGCGGCGCGGTCGGCAGGCTGTTGCCCGCGCGTCCGAGCGCGATCCGCGCGTTCGTGAACGTCTTGAGCTGCCCCCACGGGTTCTTTTCGACCGCGTCGCTCATGCGGAAAGCCCCATCCAGTCGTTCGCGCCGGCGAGGAGCGGCACGCGCATCGACGCGGCGCGCAGCGCGCCGTGCGCATCGGCGATCTCCATCGTCTCCAGCCATTCCTCGAACTCGGGCGCGCGGCGCAGGCCGAGCACCTCGCGCACGTAGAGCTGATCGTGAAACGACGTGCTCTGGTAGTTGAGCATCACGTCGTCCGCGCCCGGAATGCCCATGATGAAGTTGATGCCCGCGGCGCCGAGCAGCGTCAGCAGGTTGTCCATGTCGTCCTGGTCGGCTTCCGCATGGTTCGTGTAGCAGATGTCGCAGCCCATCGGCACGCCGAGCAGCTTGCCGCAGAAGTGATCCTCGAGCCCCGCGCGAATGATCTGCTTGCCGTCGTACAGATATTCGGGACCGATGAAGCCGACCACCGTGTTGACGAGAAACGGCTCGAACGCGCGCGCGACCGCGTAGGCGCGCACCTCGCAGGTCTGCTGGTCCACGCCGTGATGCGCGTTCGCCGACAGCGCGCTGCCCTGGCCCGTCTCGAAGTACATCAGGTTGTTGCCGACCGTGCCGCGCTTGAGCGCCAGCGCCGCCTCGCGCGCTTCGGCGAGCAGCGCGAGCGAAATGCCGAAGCTCGCGTTCGCCTTCTCGGTGCCCGCGATCGACTGGAACACGAGATCGACGGGCGCGCCTTTCTCGATCGCCACGATCGTGTTGGTCACGTGCGTGAGCACGCACGACTGCGTCGGCACGCGGTAGCGCTCGCGAAACGCGTCGATCATCGCGAGCAGCTTCGTGATCGCGGCGAGGCTGTCGGTCGCCGGATTGATGCCGATCATCGCGTCGCCGCAGCCGTACATCAGGCCGTCGAGCATCGATGCGGCGATGCCTTTCACGTCGTCGGTCGGATGGTTCGGCTGCAGCCGCACCGACATCCGTCCCGGCAGCCCGACCGTGTTCCGGAAGCGCGTGACGACGCGGCGCTTTCTCGCGGCCGCGATCAGATCCTGGTTGCGCATCAGCTTCGACACCGCCGCGACCATCTCCGGCGTGAGTCCCGGCGCGATCCGCTCGAGCGCGGCCGAATCGGCGGCGCTCGACAGCAGCCAGTTGCGGAAATCGCCGACCGTCAGGTGCGAGATCTCGGCGAATGCGTCGCGCGAATGCGTGTCGACGACGAGGCGCGTGACCTCGTCGTCTTCGTAAGGGATCACCGCCTCGTTGAGGAATGCGGCGAGCGGCACGCTCGCGAGCGCCATCTTCGCCGCGACGCGCTCCTCCTCGGTCGCGGCCGCGACGCCCGCGAGCTGGTCGCCGGAACGCAAAGGGCTCGCCTTCGCGAGCAGCGTCTTCAGGTCCGCGAAGCGGTAGGTGCGCGAACCGATCGTCTCCGTATATCGCATCTGGACTCCTTGTCGTAACGGCCGCGCGCCGCCCTCCGGCGCGCGGCGCACGCCGTTCCTACTCCTCGAGCAGCGCGTCGGCGGGCGCGGCCGCGCGCTGCGAGCGCGTCGCGAGGAAGTAGCCATACCCGAGCGCGACGAACGCGACGAAGATCGACGCGACGAGCGCGTTGAAGTACACCATCGTGCCGAGGCACACGATCGCCGCGACGAGCGCGAACGCCGGGAAGAACGGATACAGCGGCGCGCGGAACGGGCGCTCCATCCGCGGCTGCACGCGGCGCAGCTTGAAGAGCGCGGCCATGCTGACGATGTACATCACGATAGCGCCGAATACGGACATCGTCACGATGTTCGCGGTGAGCGTCTGACCGCCGAACTGGATCAGCTCGTCGCTGTAGATCGCGACGATGCCGACCACGCCGCCCGCGAGGATCGCGCGATAAGGCGTCCTGAAGCGCGGATGCACCTTCGCGAGCCATTCGGGCAGATAGCCTTCGCGAGCGAGCGCGAAGATCTGGCGCGAATAGCCGAGGATGATCCCGTGGAACGACGCGACGAGGCCGAACAGGCCGAGCCACACGAGCATGTGCATCCAGCCGCTGTTCGCGCCGACGATGTACTTCATCGCCTGCGGCAGCGGGTCGTTGATGTTCGCGAGCTTGGTCCAGTCGCCCGCGCCGCCCGCGAACACCATCACGCCGATCGCGAGCGCGACGAGCGTCAGGATGCCGGCGACGTACGCGATCGGAATCGAGCGCTTAGGATTCTTCGCTTCCTCGGCCGCCATCGCGACGCCCTCGATCGCGAGGAAGAACCAGATCGCGAACGGAATCGCCGCGAACATCCCGTGGAACGAACCGACGCTGAAGTGATCGGCGCCGGACCAGCCGCCCTTCACGAAGTTGCTCCACGCGAAGCCCGGCGACACGACGCCCATGAACACGAGCAGCTCGAAGATCGCGAGCAGCGTGACGACGAGCTCGAACGTCGCGGCGATCTGCACGCCGACGATGTTGAGCGCCATGAACACGAGATACGCGCCCATCGCCGCGTGCTTCGGTTCGAGCCCCGGAAACTGCACGTGCAGGTACGCGCCGATCGCGAGCGCGATCGCGGGCGGCGCGAACACGAACTCGACGAGCGTCGCGACGCCCGCGAGATAGCCGCCCGCCGGGCCGAACGCGCGCCGCGCGTAAGCAAACGGGCCGCCCGCGTGCGGAATCGACGTCGTGAGCTCGGTGAAGCTGAAGATGAAGGTCGTGTACATCGCCGCGACGAACAGCGCGGTGATGACGAAGCCGAGCGTGCCCGCGCTCGCCCAGCCGTAGCTCCAGCCGAAGTATTCGCCGGAGATCACGAGGCCGACCGCGATGCCCCACAACTGCCACGTGCCGAGGGTTTGCTGCAGCACCGGCTGCGCTGCCTTGCCGCCCGCGCCGGGGCGGCCATTCGACTCTGTCTGCATGAATCTCTCCTCGAAGGCGGCGGAGCCCGGCGCCGAGATAGGCCCGCTCCGCCACTGAGAATCGATGCTAGTGAGTCATTAATCGACGTGTTATCGAAAATCGGCAAACGTCCGTGCTTTCATTTCTCGTACGGAAACATTTCCGGCGGCTGAAACAGGCACGTGCGAGGATCGATGCGCACGCGGGCGGAACGGCTTGCGGCGGCGCAACGAACGCCGCATGCGGCGCACGCGATCGGCGATATGCGTCGCATCGGACGCGCGCGTCTTCGCATCCCGGCATCCGCGCGCGCGGCTCGCCGAGCGTCCGCATCCGCCGCGCGACGCGACAGCGAACTTGTGTCGCCCGGCACACAGATCGTCACCGCGCCAGCCCCTACATTGTGTTCACGCAGTGAGCGTCCCGCGCTCAGCCTTCGGGCGACGCGCGGCCCACCCAAGATCGATCATTCCAATCATTCAGACCATGCGGGACTCCTATCTCAATACCGCTCGGGGCGCGGGCATCGTCCTCGTCGTGTACGGCCACGCGCTGCGCGGCCTGTTCGCCGCCGGCCTCGTGCCGGCCGGGTGGCCGAGCACCCTGCTCGCCGCGACCGACTACACGATCTACACGTTCCACATGCCGCTCTTCTTCCTGCTGTCGGGGCTGCACGTGCCGAAGTCGCTACAGCGCGCGGGCGACGGCTTCCTGCTCGCGAAGCTGCGCACGATCGCCTATCCGTACTTCGTCTGGTCGCTGCTGCAAGGCGCGGTGCAGCTCGCGCTGTCGTCGCGCGGGATGAATCACGCGTTCACGCCGAACGACCTGCTCGCGATCGGATGGCGGCCGTTCGGCCAGTTCTGGTTCCTGTACACGCTCTTCATCTGCATGCTGATCGCATGGGGATGGTCGATCGTCGCGCCCGGCATCCGCGCGCACGGCCGCGCGGCGCCGGGACGCGCGCACGCATCGCTCGCCGCGCTCGCGATCGGCGGGCTCGCGGTCGTCGCGCTCGCCGCCGGCTCGTCGACGCAATGGGGCATCGTGTCGATGACGCTCACGTACCTTCCGTTCTTCGTGCTCGGCATGCTGATCGGCGACAAGCTGCCCGCGCTCGTCGAACGCGCATCGAACGGACTCGCGCTCGCCGCCGTTGCCGTGACGTTCGCCGCGGCGGTTGCATTCGCGCATCGCTTCGGCGAACCGGACAGCGTCTCGGCCGTGCCCGCCGCGCTCGCGGGCTGCGCACTCGTGCTGCTCCTCGCGCATCGCGCGATGCGGCGCGGCGACGCCGCGCCCCGGCTCGCACCGCGTCCGACGTGGCTCGAGCACATCGGCTTCGCGTCGATGCCGATCTATCTCGCGCATATCCTCGCGACGGCCGCCACGCGCATCGCGCTCGTCAAACTCGGCGTCGTCGACGTCGGCGTGCAGCTCGCGCTCGGCACGCTCGCGGGCGTCGCCTGCCCGATGCTGCTCTATGGACTCGTGCTGCGTTCGGGAACGGCGCGGCTCGTCGGCTTCCCGCCGCTGCCGGCCGGTTATGCGGACGCGCGTGAGAAAGGCCGGATCGGCAGCGCGGACGCCGCTTGATCGTCGTCACGATCGTTAGAAACGCTAATCGATCCGCTCTCGCCGCGA
This sequence comes from Burkholderia oklahomensis C6786, assembly GCF_000959365.1. Taxonomy (NCBI): domain Bacteria; kingdom Pseudomonadati; phylum Pseudomonadota; class Betaproteobacteria; order Burkholderiales; family Burkholderiaceae; genus Burkholderia; species Burkholderia oklahomensis. The sequence continues at coordinate 1,814,909 of NZ_CP009555.1, read as the reverse complement.
ATCCGGGACGAGACGCCGAAACGAACCGTCATCGCGTGCGCGCTCGATCTTCGGCATGACCGGCCACGCCGAGCAGCGCGTGAAACGCGACGCTGATCGAGGTCAGCACGCAGCCAAGCACGAACAGTGGACCGGCGACCGACGCGCCGTAACGATCGACGAGCTACGGCATCGCATCGATGAGTTGCGGCATCGGCGATCTGACGTATCCCGGCATGAAAGCGCTCGCGCTCGCGCGCGCGCCGGATCGCGCTGACGCCGCTGCCGCTGTCGGCAGAGCAAATCCCGGATCTCGGCCGGCTCGGCGCGCTCTGCGGAAAACGCCCGGTGCGCGCGGTCTACACGATGCCGACGCCGCACGATCCGCTCGGCTCCGTGATGTCCGCACCGAACCGCGCGCGTCTTGCCGAGCTCGCCGAGCGTCACGATCTGCTCGTCATCGAGGACGCCGCATGCGCTGCGTATCGCGCTCGGCTCGATTGCGCTCGAATCTCCCGAAAGCGCGTTGCGGAAGGTTCGAAGAGCGGCGATCGGGTGACGTTCGCGCGAGGTACGGCACGCGGGAACGGCGCCCGAAGCCGCTCCCGGCGCGTCTCCGCGGAAACCGCGCCGATGCACGGGCGATCGCCGCGCGACCGCCCGCGCATCATCCGCGCATCACTCCTGCTTGCCGCGCGGATTGAACCAGCGGTCGAGCAGCTTGCCCGCGGCTTCGCGGCCGCCAAGACCGAACGACAGCGCGACCGCGACCGCGATCGCGCCGAGCACGAGGCCGAACGCGAGCTGCACGATCTCGTTCGCAATGCCCATCGCGCGCAGTCCCATCGCGAACACGAGGCCGAGGATCGCGAACTGCGCGATGCGCGACAAGAGCCGGCTGTGCTCGTTGTCAGCCTGCTCGATCACGCGGCGCGCAAGGCCCGCGAGCCAGAAGCCGATCACGAGGATCACGCCGCCCATCAGCACGTGCCCGCCGAACTCGATGAACAGCGTGACGACGTCGCGCACCTGCGTGAAGCCGAGCCGGTTCGCGGCCTCGACCGTCGCGAACAGCATCGCGAAGAAGATCACGAGCCGGCCGGCGAGCACCGAAGGCTGCAGCATCCCGGTGAACACGCGCTCGACGCCCAGCACGGCGGGCAGGCCGTCGACGCCCGCGGCGACGAGCAGCTTCTGCACGAGCGCGCCGACGAAGCGCGCGACGTAGAACGTGACGAGCACGATCACGACGGCCGCGAAGATGTCGGGCACCGCGTTGAGGAACTGGCCGAGCAAGTCGGTCGCGGGCCGCGAGATCGCCTCGATCTTCAGCGCGTCGAGCGCGGAGATCAGCGTCGGCACGAACACGAAGATGAAGACGACCGTGCCGATGAGGCTCGAGATCTTCACGGGCGTCGGGCTCTCGACGCTTTGCGTGAGCCTGTCGGCGCCCGCCGCGACGAGCAGGTTCGTGACGAGCCCGCGCAGGATGCGCGCGACGAGCCAGCCGACGAAGCCGATCACGGCCGCGGCGAACACGTTCGGCACGATCGCGAGGATCTTGTCGATCATCCCCTGCACAGGCGACAGCAGCCCGTTCAGGTCGAACGCGGCGAGGATCGCCGGGATGAACATCAGGATCACGAGCCAGAACAGCACGTCGCCGAGGTACGAGCTCATCGGCCGCATTCCTGCCGTCTCCGACAGTTTGCTGTCGATCTTGCTCGCTTTCAGCGTCTTGTCGGCGAGGCTGCGCAGCAACGATGCGATCAGCCACGCGACGAGCGTGAGCGCCGCGCCGCCGAGCAGGTTCGGCAGATAGTTGATGATCTTCGTGACGAGCAGCGAGAACGGATTCGATACCGCGTAGAGGTTCAGCACGTTGAAGATGCCGACCGCGGTCACGAGCAGGATGAGCCAGAACAGGCCGCCCGCGATGATGCGCTCCACTTGCGCGCCCTGGCCAGTGCTTTCGGCGATCCGCGCATCGACCTTCAGCGCGCTCAGCAAGCGCCGCACGCCCGCCCGGACGATCACGGCGATCAGCCAGCCGACGACCAGGATGCCGAGCGCGCCCGCGATCTTGGGCAGATATACGCCGAGCGTGCTCTGCATCGACGTCAGGAAACTGGATGAATCCATATGTTCTCTCCCGAAAAGCGTGATGTTGCGTTGGACCTCGACGAACAACCTGCGGACTCCGAAGAAAACCTGACTCCGCAGCCGGCGACCTTACACGGGGAACGATGACGGCTTCAATCGTGCTTCACTGTACTCGAACTTTATTCTAAGGGATCGATCCTGCTAATAAAAATCGTGCTTCGAAATGGTGCGGCGACGCCAGGCGTGCGCGCGCGATGAAACGGTCGCGACAGTCCCGGCGCGAATCGCGCAATTCGTTGGCCTAATGAAGGCTTCGCGTGCACGAACGTTGCGTGTTGCGCGAAATGGTGCGGCAGGCGACGCGCATTCGTGTCGGCGAGCCGCAAGCATGAAACGGACCGGACGATTGATGGAAGAATGTGAACCGGCGTGCGCCGGCATGGGTTCACCTGTCGGGTAGCGCAAGCGCAAGACGCCGTTTGCTATGGCAGGCCCGGGATTTGCAGGGCGGGAAGACGGGTGCGGTTTGGGCACGCTGAACAATGACTGCCGCGGGCAAGTTCGGCCGTGTCGCGGCTGAGTCGGCGAATTCGCTTCGCCGCAGATGAGGCGGCGAGAAAACGGACGGGTTCGGACGCCCGCCGCGACGGCACTGCATCAAAACCACTGCATCAAACATATCGACGCTTGCTTGCGCGCCGAACGAACGAGTCGACTCGAATATATCGATTCGAATACGGCGCGTGAAATCTCGCGCACGCAATCGCGAGCTTGCTTGGCAGCGTTATCGGAATGCGTGCGCCCGCCCGCACTCCGCCGCCTCGCGTCACGCGCGCGCCTTCGAGACTGCCGTCCCGCATTGCGGGCAGAAGCGCGCGGATGCGTCGAGCCGCGCGCGACATCCGCCGCACGCGGCCGGCGCTTGCGATGCGCCGCACTGCGCGCAGAACTTCGCATCCGCTCCGTTGATCGCGCCGCACTTCGCGCATGCGGCGCTCTGCACGGGCCCGCCCGCTTCCCTTTGAGGCGGAACGCCGCCACGTTCTCGATCCCGGCCGTCGTCGCTCGGCGCATCCCGGCGGCCCCAACCGTGGCCGCCTTGGCCGCCGTGACTGTCGTAGCCGCCGCCGCGGCCATGCCCGCCGCCCGTCCCGCCGCCGTGATGGTCGCGACGGCCGCCGCTTCCATGATGCCCGCCGCCGACGATCCGCTTGAGCCAATCCATCATTGCCTCCGTTCACTGCCCGCGGCGCAGCAGCCGCAAGCCATTGCCGACGACGATCAAGCTCGCGCCCGCGTCGGCGAACACCGCCATCCACATCGTGCCCATCCCTGCGACCGTCAATCCGACGAACACCGCCTTCACGGCGAGCGCGAACGTGATGTTCTGCACGAGCACGCGATGCGTCGCGCGCGACAGCCGCACGAATGCCGGGATCTTCCGCAGGTCGTCGTCCATCAGCGCGACGTCGGCCGTCTCGATCGCCGTGTCGGTGCCCATCGCGCCCATCGCGAAGCCGATATCGGCGCGCGCGAGCGCGGGCGCGTCGTTGATCCCGTCGCCGACCATGCCGACCGCGCGGCCGCCTGTCGCGAGCTCGTCGACGGCGGCGAGCTTGTCCTGCGGCAACTGGTTGCCGCGCGCGTCGTCGATGCCGACCTGCTGCGCGATCGCCTGCGCGGTGTGCGGGTTGTCGCCCGTCAGCATCGCGGTCTTGATGCCGAGCGCGTGCAGCTCGGCGACCGCCGCGCGGCTCGTGTCCTTCACCGTGTCGGCGACCGCGAAGAGGCCGAGCACGCGCGTGCCGTCGATCAGCATGACGACCGTCTTGCCCTGCCGCTCGAGCTCGTCGAGGCGCGCTTCGAGCGCGGACGTGCAGCATTCGAGTTCTTCGACGAGGCGGTGGTTGCCGAGCCAGTACGGCGCGCCGTCGATCGCGCCGCGCACGCCGCGACCCGGAATCGCCTCGAAGTCGGCGACGTCGAGGAACGACGCATCCTTGCCGTTATCGTCGCCGACGCCGTGCGCGTCGCCTTCGGCCGCGCCGGCCGCCGCGACCGCCTGCGACACCGGATGGTCCGAGCGCGCGGCGAGGCTCGCGGCAAGCCGCCGCACACGGGCGACGTCGATGTCGGCCGCGCGCATCTCGAAGTCGGTCTGCACCGGCTTGCCGCGCGTGATCGTGCCCGTCTTGTCGAGCGCGAGCCACGCGAGCCGGCGGCCTTGCTCGAGGTACACGCCGCCCTTCACGAGGATGCCGCGCCGCGCGGCCGCCGCGAGACCGGACACGATCGTCACGGGCGTCGAGATCACGAGCGCGCACGGGCACGCGATCACGAGCAGCACGAGCGCGCGATAGATCCAGTCGCGCCATGCGCCGTCGAACGCGAGCGGAGGCGCGATCGCGACGACGAGCGCGATCGCGAACACGATTGGCGTGTAGATGCGCGCGAAGCTGTCGACGAAGCGCTGCGTCGGCGCCTTCGCGCCCTGCGCCTCCTCGACCGCGTGGATGATCCGCGCAAGCGTCGTGTTGCTCGCGACCGCCGTCACGCGATATTCGAACGAGCCGGCTTCGTTGATCGTGCCCGCGTACACCGGGTCGCCGTCGCCTTTCTCGACGGGCAGGCTCTCGCCCGTGATCGGCGCCTGGTTGACGGTCGAGCGGCCGGCGACGATCTCGCCGTCGAGACCGATCCGCTCGCCGGGCTTCACGCGCACGACCGCGCCGAGCGCGACCTGCGCGGCGTCGACCGTCTGCCACGAGCCGTCGGGCTGCCTGACCGTGGCGGTGTCGGGTGCGAGCCGCATCAGGCTCTGGATCGCGTTGCGCGCGCGATCGAGCGAGCGCGCCTCGATCAGCTCGGCGACGGTGAAGAGCACCATCACCATCGCGGCCTCGGGCCACTGGCCGATCGCCATCGCGCCCGTCACCGCGATGCTCATCAGCGCGTTGATGTTCAGGTTGCCGTTCGTGAGCGCGATCCAGCCCTTGCGGTACGTCCCGAGGCCGCAGGTCGCGACCGCGGCGAGCGCGAGCGCGGCGGCAAGCCATACGGGAAGCTGCAGCCACGTGACCGCCTCCGACGCGGCCGCCGCGACGCCCGCGATCGCGAGCGGCCACCACGGTCGCGGCGCTTCGGCCGGCATGGACGACGCGCCGCGGCCCGTCGCGCCGGTGTCCGCCTGCTCGGGCGTCATCCCGAGCGAGCGGATCGCGCCGACGATGCCCGCCTCCGCACCCGGCGCGTGCTCGACCGTCAGCATCCGCTGCATCAGGTTGAATTCGAGCGCCGCGACTTCGGCCATCCCGCCGAGCTTCTTGCGGATCAGCGTTTCTTCGGTCGGGCAGTCCATCTGCATGATCCGGAACGCGGAGCGCACGCGGCCGTCCGCGGCCTTCTGTGCGCCAGGCAGCGGCGCGAATGCAACGGGTGCGGGCGCGCAGCAAGCGGCGCCGGAGTGGGCGTGCGGATGATCGGCGGCGGCGTGCGAATCGTGGTCGTGGCCGTGGCCGTGGCCAATCGAACCGCGATCGTGGGACCGGGCTTCACGATCTGCACGCGCGTCGATAGCGTCGATATCGCCGCGCTGGCGGTCGTGCGAACAACAAGCGTCGGCGCGCGGCTGAGCGTGGCCATCGTCGCGACGCAGAACTTCACCGTTCGCTCGAGCGCCGGTATCCGCATTGCGCCGATCGTGCTGGTGATCGCGTTCGCAAGAACGAGCATTGCCATGCGCCTGGCCTTCGGCGTGATCGTGCCCGCAACCCTGGTGTCGAGCGCCGTCCTTTCGGTTCGGATCGGCCGCATCCGCCAGCTCGCGCTCGCGCGAACGCCCGTCCCGACCGTCCACGCGCGCCGCGGCGCCGTCAGGATCGCCGCGCTGCGCGCCGCGCCCGTGCGAATGCGAGCGCACGTCGACGCACGCCGGATCGCGCACATCGTCCGGACGCGCGGCGTCGCGATCGGATTCGGGCGTACGCGGCCGGTTTTCGGCCCGAGTGGCCTCGGTCATGGCAACCTCCTCTGTGACTGACGGTGTACAGTTAACACCTTGAAGTCACTACAAGGTCAACTCTTTTTGTAAGGAGATTCGAATGAAGATCGGCGAACTCGCGAAAGCGGCCCGGTGCACGCCCGAGACGATTCGTTTCTATGAAAAAGAGGGGCTGATGCCCGGCGCGGAACGGACCGACTCCAACTACCGCAATTACACCGACGCGCACGTCGAGCGGCTGCGTTTCATCCGCAATTGCCGCGCGCTCGACATGACGCACGACGAGATCCGCGCGCTGCTGCGCTTTACCGACGATCCGGCGGACCGCTGCGATTCCGTCAACGCGCTGCTCGACGCGCACATCGGCCACGTCAACACGCGCCTCGCCGAACTCGAGCATTTGCGCGCGCAGCTGATCGAATTGCGCGAGCAGTGCCAGGGCGAGCACGCGGTGGAGGACTGCGGGATCGTGCACGGGCTCGCGACGATGGAGACGCCGAACATGCCGGGCAAGCGCTCGCACGTCGGCTGACGCGCGGTGTCCGCCGATGTCCGAGCGGCGGGCCTTGCAGCGCTTGCGTTCATTTATGCCTAGTCATAACATTACTAGAAATTAATTAACTATTCATGCTATGGCTCGATATTCTCCGCTTGCACTCGTCGTGCTCGCCATGCTCACCGAAGCGCCGATGCATGCGTACCGAATCCAGCAGCTCGTGAAGCTGCGCGGCAAGGACGAGACCGTCAACGTCAGGCAGCGCAACAGCCTCTACCAGACGATCGAACGCCTGCAGCGCGACGCGCTGATCGCCGTGCGCGAGACCGAACGTGACGGCGCGTTTCCCGAGCGGACGGTCTACGAAATCACCGATACGGGCCGCGACACCGCACGCATGTGGCTGCGTGAGCAGCTCGCACGGCCGGCGCGCGAATTTCCGTCGTTTCCGGCTGCGCTGTCGGTGCTGCCGCTGCTGTCCGCCGATGACGCGCGCCGCCAGCTCGAAGCGCGTGCCGCCGCACTCGAGGCCGAGCTGGCCCGTCTCGACGAAACGCAAGACGCCGCGCTCGCGATGCGGATCCCGCGGCTCTTTCTGCTCGATGGCGAACTGATGCGGGTGACGCTCGAAGCCGAGCTCGACTGGGTGCGCAGCGTCGTCGAGCATCTGAAGGTCGGCGCGCTCACCTGGAGCGAGGCATGGCTGCGCGAGGTCGCCGCGCGATTCGCGCAGGCGGATTCGCCGGATTCGGAATGAACGGGCGGGGCGCCGTCGCGGGATTCGAGTGCGTCGCCTCTTTCCCTGGCGGATGGCGCCGTTTCACTGCCGGGGCGTCCGGCTTCCAGCAGCGATGCTACGCGGAATCGCGCCGTCCGCAACGACGTCCACGACACCACCCGAAACGACGACACCGCACCGCCTCCAGCCGAAAGCGCTCGCACGCCGCGCCTCCACCCGTCCAGCCGCGACTACAGCACCTTCCCGGGATTCAGGATCCCAAGCGGATCGAGCGCGTTTTTCATCGCCCGCATCACGCCGATCTCGGCAGCGCTCCGCGAGTACCCGAGATACGGCCGCTTGAGCACGCCGATCCCGTGCTCGGCCGAGATCGACCCGCCCATCGCCCGCACGATTTCGTAGACGACGCGCTCGACGCCGTCCGCGCCATGCGCGGGCAGATCGGCGAGCGACACGGCGACGTGCACGTTGCCGTCGCCGACATGCCCGAAGCACAGACACACCGCATGCGGCCAGCGCGCGCGCAGCGCGGCATCGCAGCGCTCGGCGAACGCGCCGAGTTCGGCGACGGGCAAGCTCACGTCGAAATTGAGCAGATGCGGCAGCGCGTCGATCGCGAGTCCTTCGCGCAGCGTCCACATGTCGCGCGTCTGCCGCTCGGATGCGGCGAGCGCCGCATCGGTCACGAGGCCCGCATCGAAGCGCGCGCCGAGACACCGCTCGAGCGCATCGCTCGCCGCGCATTCGATCAGGACGACGAAGTCGTCGCCCGCATCGAACGGCGGCGTGACGCCCGGCGTATGCGCGGCGACGTAGCGATAGAACGCCGGCCACATCGCCTCGAAGCTGACGACGCCCGGCAATGTCGCGCGCACGTCGCGCCAGAGCCGCACGAGCGCGTCGTAGTCGGGCACGCGGCAGAGCGCCGTCGGGCGCCGCGAGCGGCGGATGCAGCCGAAGCACCGCGCGCGTGATGACGCCGAGCGTGCCCTCGCTGCCGATGAAGAGCTGCTTCACGTCATAGCCGGCGTTGTTCTTCAGCATCCGGTTCAGCGACGTGACGACCGTCCCGTCCGCGAGCACCGCTTCGATGCCGAGCGTCTGCTCGCGCATCATCCCGAAGCGGATCGCGCGCGTGCCGCCCGCGTTGGCCGCGAGCATGCCGCCGATCTGGCACGAGCCGCGCGCGCCGAGATCGACGCCGAATGCGAAGCCGGCTGCTTCCGCCGCTTCCTGCACCGCTTGCAGCGTCGTGCCCGCGCGCACGGTCATCGTGCCGGCCGCCGCGTCGATTGCCTCGATCCCGGCGAAGCGCTCCATCGACAACACGACTTCACCGCCGAGCGCGACGCCGCCGAACGCGAGCCCAGTCAATCCGCCTTGCGGCACGACCGGTTGACGCAGCCGCGCGCAGAGCGCGAGCGCGCGCGACACGTCGTCGACGGAAATCGGCCGCACGAGCGCGCGCGGACGGGCGCCGGGCGGTTCGTTATACGCGGTGAAATAGCGCGGCTCGATCGCCGCCGAACACGTGACGAGCTCGTCGCCGAGCTCGGCGACGAGCACCGACTCGACCGCATGCGCGAGCGCGGCGGTCTCGGCGGCGGCGGCTCGCGCAGCAATTCCTGCTTCGCCCATCGCGTCGCCATCCGCGCCGGACGTCGCGCTGGCTCCCGACGCGCCCGATGCTCCGGCGATTCGAGATGCTTCGGATAACGGAATGGATCCGGCCGACTCGCTCACCGCGGCTCCATGGGCTGCGACATCCCCCTCGCCGCCTTCATCCGCAGCGGCCGCATCGCCCGCATCGTCCGCCGCGTCGCGCGTCGTCCGCTCGTTCATCGCACCACCCCTTCACTTCGTCGAAATGTCGATGTCGCCGAAATACTTCCGGCCTAGCGTCTTCACGGTGCCGTCCGCCTTCAGCTTGTCGATCGCGGCGTTCAGGCGCGTCTTCAGCGCATCGTCGCCCTTGCGCAGCCCGAACGCGATGCCGCTTCCCAGAATCTTGTCGTCGCGCACCGGCTGCCCGACGAATGCGAAGCCTTTCGCATCCGGCCGCGACAGGAATCCGCGCTGGCCCGCGGGCGCGAGCACGAGCGTGCCGTCGAGGCGGCCCGCCGTGAGGTCCGCGTACGCCTGGTTCTGGTCCTGATACGCGACGACCCGCACGCCCGCGCCCGCCCAATGCGCATTCGCATACGCTTCCTGGATCGAGCCCTGCAGCACGCCGATCCGCTTGCCCTTCAACGATTCCGGCGTCGGCAGGAGGCCGCTGTCCGCGCGCGCGATCAGTTGCGTCGGCACGCGGTAGATGACCGTCGTGAAGTCGATCGCCTGACGGCGCTGGTCCGTCGCATTCATCGCCGAGTTGATCGCGTCGAACTTGCGGCCCTGCAGCGCCGGAATCAGCCCGTCGAACGACGTCTCGATCCACTTGCACGAGAGCTTCGCCTCCTTGCAGACGGCGTTGCCGACGTCGATGTCGAAGCCTTGCAGCTCGCCCGTCGCCGCCTTCGATTCGAACGGCGGATATTGCGCTTCGAGACCGAAGCGCAGCGTTTGCGCAGCCTCGGCGCGCGCCGCGCCCGAGCCCGTGACGACGCCCAATGCGCATGCGAGCGCCAGGCAGATTTGCAGTCGTTTCATCGATGATTCTCCTTGAGGTCGGGGTCTTGTCCGGATCGGCGCGGCACGCGCGTCAGAGGCTGCACAGGCGGCGCGCGCCTTCGATCAGCGTCGCGTCGTCCTTCGAAAAGCTGAGGCGGATGCAGCCGGTGTTCGTGCCGTCCGCATAGAACGCGGACAGCGGAATCGTCGCGACGCGCGCGTCGCGGATCGCGCGCAGCACGAAATCGGCGTCGGATTCGTCGGAAAAATGCCGAAAGCGCGCGAGCATGAAGAACGAGCCTTCGCTCGGCAACAGCTCGAAACGCGAGCCGGCGAGCTCGCGCACGAGCAGATCGCGCTTGCGCTCGTAGAACGCGCCGAGCGCGAGATAGCTCGACGGCTCGGCGAGCGCTTCGGCGAACGCGTGCTGCATCGGCGTGTCTGCCGCGAACGTCATGAATTGATGGACCTTGCGCAGCTCGCGCGTGAGCTCGGCGGGCGCGAGGCAATAGCCGACGCGCCAGCCCGTCACGTGATACGACTTGCCGAACGACGACACGATCACGCTGCGCTCCGCGAGCGCGCGATGGCGCGCCATGCTGTGATGGCGCGCGCCGTCGAACACGACGTGCTCGTACACCTCGTCGGACAGCACCACGATGCCGGTGCCCGCGGTGAGCTGCGCGAGGCGCGCGATGTCGGCGCCGCCGAAGATCGTCGCGGTCGGGTTGTGCGGCGTGTTGACGATCAGCATCCGCGTGCGCGGCGTGATTTTGGCGGCCACTTCGTCCCAGCTCACGCGAAAGCCATCGGCCGACAGCTTGATCGCGACGGGCGTCGCGCCCTGCAGGCGGACGATCGGCGCGTAGCTGTCGAACGACGGCTCGAAGTAGATCACCTCGTCGCCAGGATGCACGAGCGCGCTGATCGTCGCGTAGAGCCCTTCGCTTGCGCTCGCGACGACCGTTATTTCGGATTCCGGATCGTAGCGCCCGCCGTACAGGCGCTCGGTCTTGACGGCGAGCGCCTCGCGCAGCGCGGCGACGCCCGCCATCGGCGCGTACTGGTTGTGTCCGTCGCGCATCGCGCGGGCGACGCGCTCGACGAGCGCCGGATCGGGCGCGAAGTTCGGCGCGCCCTGCGACAGATTCAGCGCCTGGTGTTCGACGGCGAGCTGGCCGATGACCGTGAAGATCGTCGTGCCGACGTCGGGCAGCTTCGAGCGGGGCGCGGCGGCGCTCTGCATGGGTCCTCCTTTCTCCTGGACTGGCGCGCCGGTCATCGCCGACGCGCGGGGCAACGACGCGGATTTGGCCTGAGCCAATTTCCCGCGGCAATCGAAAGTTCGTCATGGCAGGCATGAGGAAAACTCATGACTCGGGAGAACGGGCGACGTGAGACGGCGGAGGGCTATGTTGTCCGATGCGGGCTGGAGCGTTGGGAGAAGACTTCGGATGATCGATGCCGGTGATGCCGTGGTCGCTGTAATGCGCTCTATACAGCCGGCTGGTTCGGCGGTTCAGCGGTTCGCCGCCCGACGGGTCTGCCGATCACGCGTTCGACGCGTACGAAGCCCGCGGGAAGCTCATCGACGTCAATGAGAAAAGCGCTGCGACCGCATCGCAGCGCCCATCGACATCTCCGTCATCAGCGGCAAGACATCCGGCCCGGCTCAACCAGTAAGCGCGTCACCGCCGGCGCCGGCATCCGCCCCCGCCGCAAGATACGCGTCCACCGCCCGGTGCAGCTCGCCGCGCAACTGCGCGACGTCGATGCCCGCGCCCTGCGTCAGCAGCGATTGCGACACCCACCCGTAGCACAACGCATGCGCGACGCGCGCCGCCACGTCGAGCCGCGCGTTCGCCGGCGCATCGCTCGCCCCCGCGAACGCGTCGCGCCACAGCGCGACGTAGTCGTCGTAATGCCGGCGATACGCGTCGATCGGCGAAACCTTGCGCTCAAGCGTGAAGATCGCAGCCCACACGCGCGCGTCCTGCTCGACCACATCGACCTGCGCGTCGACGAGCGCAGCCGCGATCGCCCGGCAAGTCGCGCCGCGCCGCGCATCGACGACACCGCGCATCCGCGCCGCGAGCGCCTTCACGTAGTGGTGGATCGTGAGCGCCGCGAGGCTTTCCTTGTCGCCGAAATATTCGTAGAACGTGCCGATACTCACACCCGCAACCGCGGCGATCTCGCGGATCGTCGCCTTCGCGTAGCCGCGCTCGAGCCAAACCCGAACAAACCCCTGCTGCAGCGCCTCCGAGCTCGCGTGCGCGCGCCGCTGGCGCGGGCGGCGGCGCAAGGCCGGCTGCGGCTGCGCGATCGTCTTGTCGGGATGCGCGGAAACCTGAACATGTCGCGAAGTCATCTTTGCTAACCTGATCGAGCCGAACAACGACACGGAGACACCATCATGGCCTGGTCGACCCACGCGGTGAGCAACCAGTTCGACGAATTAATCGACTATAACCTCTTCGCGACCGACCCTGCGCTCGGCGAAGCGCTCGAACGCGCGGGCGCGTCGTGGGCCGCGCCGCGGCTCGACGCGTACGGCGCGCGGCTCGGCGCGCGCGACACCGCGCAGCGGGCCGAAGACGCGAACCGCCATGTCCCCGAGCTGAATGCGTTCGACCGCCGCGGCCGCCGGATCGACCGCGTCGATTTCCATCCGAGCTGGCATGCGCTCCTCGGTCTCTATCGCGGGCAGGGCCTGATCTCGCTCGCGTTCCGCGACGCGCGCGCGGGCCGCTGGGCGGCGAACGCGGCGGGCTTCTATCTGCACGGCCAGATCGAGGCGGGCACGCTGTGCCCGGCGACGATGACGCAAGCGGGCATTCCGGTCCTGCAGAAGGAGCCCGCGCTGTGGGCACAACTGAAAGACAAGCTCTACAGCGACGTCCACGATCCGCGCGACGTGCCGATCGACGCGAAGCAGTCGATCACGCTCGGCATGGGGATGACCGAAAAACAGGGCGGCTCGGACGTGCGCGCGAACACGACGGTCGCAGCGCCCGTCGGCGCGGGCGGCCGCGGCGGCGACTATCTGCTGCGCGGCCACAAGTGGTTCTTCTCCGCGCCGATGTGCGACGCGCACCTCGTCGTCGCGCGCACCGAGTCGGGCGGCCCGTCGTGCTTCTACGTGCCGCGCTGGCGACCGGACGGCACGAAGAACGCGGTGCTGATCCAGCGGCTGAAGAACAAGGTCGGCAACCGCAGCAACTCGAGCAGCGAGGTCGAGCTCGACGACGCATGGGGCGTGATGCTCGGCGAAGAAGGCCGCGGCATTCCGACGATCATCGAGATGGCGAACTACACGCGCCTGAACTGCGTGCTCGGCAGCGCGGCGATCCTGCGCCAGGGGCTCGTGCAGGCGATCGCGTATGCGCGACAGCGTCACGCGTTCGGCCGCGCGCTCGCCGAGCAGCCGCTGATGCGCGCGGTGCTCGCCGATCTCGCGCTCGAGAGCGAAGCGGCGCTCGCGCTCGCGATGCGGCTCGCGCAGGCGTTCGAGCGCCGCGAACCGGCGTGGACGCGCATCGTCACGCCGGCCGCGAAATTCTGGGTCTGCAAGCGAGCGGTCGAGGCGGCGGGCGAAGTGATGGAAGTGTTCGGCGGCAACGGCTACGTCGACGACGGCCCGATCGCGCGGCTCTTCCGCGAGGCGCCCGTCAATTCGATCTGGGAAGGCTCCGGCAACGTGATGTGCCTCGACGTGATGCGCGCGATCTCGCGCGAGCCGGACGCGGCGCACGCGCTCGTCGACGAACTGCACGCGCTCGGCGGCCGCGATGCGCGGATTCGTGCGGAGCTCGACGCGCTGCGCGCGCTGCTCGGCACGCCGCCCGATGCGCGCGAAGCGCTCGGCCGCGTGCTCGCGCAGCGCATCGCGCTCGTCGCGCAGGCGTGCCTGCTGCTCGACGCGGCGCCCGCCGCCGTCAGCGACGGCTTTATCACGACGCGCTTTGGCGAGCCGGTGTGGGGCCGCGTGACGGGCGCGCTCGATTCGCGCCGCGTCGACGTCGCCGCGCTGCTGCAACGCGCGTACGCCGCGTGACCGAGCGCGGCGCGCCTTTCCGCGCCACGTCCGCCGCAAGCAAGGAATCCGAAGCGATGAACCTGATTGCCGCCCTCGACCGCGCCGCGCGCGCAACGCCCGACAAGCCGTTCCTGCGCTACGACGGCGCGACGATCACGTATTCGCAGATGGATCGTCGCTCGCGGCGCGCGGCCGACGTGCTCGCCGCGCTCGGCGTCGCGCCGGGCGAGCGCGTCGCCGCGATGTGCTTCAACACGCCGGCGTTCTTCGACCTGCTGCTCGGCGCGTGGCGCATCGGCGCGGTCGTCGTGCCGATCAACCACAAGCTGCAGGCGCCGGAAGTCGACGCCATCCTCGGCCACAGCGCGAGCCGCGTCGTGCTGTTCGACGCCGCGCTCGCGCCCGTGCTCGCGAAGGTCGGCCACGGCGCGCATCGTCTCATGACCGAAGGCGATGCGGGCGGCGCCGCGTCGTTCGAGCGCCTCGTCGCCGACGCGAGCGGCATCGCGTCCGGCACGCCCGACGACGCGGCGCTCGCCGAGATCCTCTACACGTCGGGCACGACGGGACGCCCGAAGGGCTGCCTGCACAGCCACCGGACAGTCACGCTCGCCGCCTTGACGAGCGCGCTCGCGCTGTCGATGACCGAGCGCGAGCGCACGCTGATGGCGATGCCGATCTGGCACGCGTCGCCGCTCAACAACTGGTTCGGCGGGACGCTCTATGTGGGCGGCACCGTCGTGCTGATGCGCGACTATCATCCGCTGCACTTCCTGCAGACGGTCGAGGCCGAGCAGGCGACGCTGTATTTCGGCGCGCCGGTGTCGTACACGCTGCCGCTCGATACGATTGTCGACTTCGCGTCGTTCGATCTCACCAGCGTGCGCGCATGGCTGTACGGCGGCGGGCCGATCGGCGCGGACGTCGCGCGCCGGCTGATGCGCGCGTACCGCAGCGAGGCGTTCTATCAGGTGTACGGGATGACCGAGACGGGCCCGGCCGGCACCGTGCTCCATCCGTTCGAGCAGACCGTCAAGGCGGGCTCGATCGGCCGGCAGGGCACGCCGGGCGTCGACGTGCGGGTCGTGACCGCATCGGGCGACGACGCGCGGCCGGGCGAGATCGGCGAAATCCGGCTGCGCGCGGACAGCATGATGCTCGGCTATCTCGACGATCCCGACGCGACGCGCGCGGCGTTCGTGGACGGCGGCTGGTATCGGAGCGGCGATGTCGCGCGCATCGACGACGACGGCTATCTGTTCGTCGTCGACCGGATCAAGGACATGATCGTGACGGGCGGCGAGAACGTCTATTCGAAGGAGGTCGAGGACGTGCTGACCGCGCATCCGGCCGTCGCGGAAGCCGCGGTGATCGGCCGCGCGCATCCGGAATGGGGGGAGACCGTGGTCGCGCACGTCGTGCTGCACGCAGCGAGCGGTGCGGATGATGCGGTCGATGCCGACGCGCTGCGCGCGTTCTGCGCGAAGCGGCTCGCCGCGTACAAGATCCCGCGCGAATACGTGTTCGCCGAACGTCTGCCGCGCACGCCGACGGGCAAGCTGCAGAAGCATTTGCTGCGCGCGCGCGGCGCATGACGCGGCGGCGGCGCGACGCTTCGACGCCCGCCCGGCCACAAGAATCCGGCCGCAAAAAAACGAAGCCCCGAACCTGCCTGCGCAGATCCGGGGCTCGTCGATACCGGGACGCGAAACGGACGCCGCCACGCGACGTCCGCGCCACGCGCGACGCTTACTTGCCGCCGATGCTCTTGAGCGGCTTCCACTCGCCCTTCTCGACCTTGTAGATCGTGATGCCGCCGTTGCGCAGGTCGCCCTTCGTGTCGTACGCGATGTGCGTCGACGTGACGCCCGCCATGTCGGTCTTCGACAGCAGCGGCAGGTACTTCGCCGGATCGGTCGAGTTCGCCTTCTTCATCGCGTTGAACATCGCCATCGCGCCATCGTACGCGTACGGCGAGTACGTCTGCACGTCTTCGCCGAAGCGCTTCTTGTACTTGTCCGCATACGACTTGCCGCCGGGCATTTCGCCGAGCGGCAGGCCGGCGAGCGAAGCGATCGAGCCTTCGGCCGCGTCGCCCGCGATCTTCAGGAACGTCGGCGTGTGCACCATCTCGCCGCCCATCAGCGGCGCCGCGACGCCGAGCGACTTCATCTGCTTCGCCATCGGCGCAGCCTGCGAATCCGCGCCGCCGTAGTAGACGAGATCCGGCTTCGACGCCTTCAGCTTCGTCAGGATCGCCTTGAAGTCGACGGCCTTGTCGTTCGTGAATTCACGGTCGACGATCGTCGCGCCCGCCGCCTTCGCCGCCTTCTCGAACTGGTCGGCGAGACCCTGGCCGTACGCGGTGCGGTCGTCGACGATCGCGATCTTCTTCATGCCGAGATCCTTCACCGCGAACGTGCCCGCGACCGAGCCCTGCTGCGTGTCGGACGTCATCATCCGGAAGGTCGTCTTGTAGCCCTGCTGCGTGTACTCGGGCGCCGTCGCCATCGCGATCTGCGGGATGCCCGCGTTCGCGTAGATGCGCGATGCCGGGATCGTCGTGCCCGAGTTGAAGTGGCCGAGCATGCCCTTGATGCCGTCGTCGACGAGCTTCTGCGCGACCGTCGTGCCGGTGCGCGGGTCGGCCTGATCGTCCTGCGTGTCGAGCACGAACTTCACCGGCTTGCCGCCGATCGTGGGCTTCGTCGCATTGAAGTCCTCGATCGCGAGCACGATGCCGTTCTGCATATCCTTGCCGTAGTGAGCCTGCGCGCCCGTCATCGGCGCCGCGAAGCCGATCTTGACGTCATCCGCGTGCGCCGTCCCCGCGAGCGACATGACCGCGACGAACGTCGCGCCTGCCAGCTTTTTCATCGTGTGTTGCATATCTTCTCCTAGTACCAGGGTAAATGGAGCGACTTCGGGTTCGCCTTGCCGCTTCCGTTTCTTGAGGCGAAGGGCAAGGATTGCTCAGCCAATCGTCATCAAATTCGCATTGCCGCCCGCCGCCGCGGTATTCACGCTCACCGAGCGCTCCGTCAGGAGCCGCTCGAGCGCGTAGTCTTCGTCGTCGCCGTTCTCGAACGCGCCCGCCGCGACGCCCTGCACCGATACGATCGGCCCCGGACGCTGCGCGACTTCCTTCACGAGCGCGAGCAGCTCGTCGCTGTCGCCTTCGAACAGCACCGCATCGAACGCCGCGTCCGCCTGCTTGCGCACGCTCGCGTGCGACTTCAGCGATGCCGGCAGCGCCGCCGCGAGCGCCTCGCCCGCCGCGCCCGCGAAGAGCGCGCGGTTGCCGGTCGCGAGCACGGCCGCGAACTGCGCGCGCGCGCCGCTCGGCGTCGCCGCGATGCACAGCACCGTGCCGCGCGCGCCGAGTGTATACGTATTGCGTTCGCCTGTCGGCCCTGCGAGCACCGCCGTCGCGCCGGCCAGCACGTGCGACAGATAGCCGTCGCAGCGCGCGGCGAGCGCCGGCTCGCGCTGCTCGAGCAGCCAGTCGCGCAGCGCGGTCAGCGCGGCGGAGGGATTATCGCGCGACTCGTCGTCCTGCGGCGCATCGACGACGAGCGACGCCTCGAGCGACTTCGGCAGACCGGCCGGGCGCGTCGCGAGGAGGCGCTGCAGGTAGAGCGCGCCGCCCGCCTTCGGCCCCGTGCCCGACAGCCCTTCGCCGCCGAACGGCTGCACGCCGACCACCGCGCCGATCACGTTGCGGTTCACGTAGATGTTGCCGACGTGCGCGCGGCCGATCACGTGCGCGATCGTCTCGTCGATCCGCGTGTGGATGCCGAGCGTCAAGCCGTAGCCCGTCGAGCGGATCTGCTCGAGCAGCTTGTCGAGGGCGCTTCGGCGATAGCGGACGACGTGCAGCACCGGGCCGAACACTTCGCGCTTCAGCTCGTCGACGCTGTTGATCTCGACGATCGTCGGCGGCACGAACGTGCCCTGCGCGCAGGCTTGCGGCATGTCGAGCTGCGTAACCGCGTGCCCCTTGTCCTTCATCGCCGCGACGTGCGCGTCGATCGTGCGCTTCGCATCGGCGTCGATCACCGGGCCGACGTCGGCCGACAGCCGGTCCGGATTGCCGAGCGCGAGCTCGCGCATCGCGCCCTTCAGCATCGTCAGCGTGCGATCGGCGACGTCGTCCTGCAGGCACAGCACGCGCAGCGCGGAGCAGCGCTGGCCGGCCGAGTCGAACGACGATTGCAGCACGTCGGCGACGACCTGCTCGGCGAGCGCCGACGAATCGACGATCATCGCGTTCTGGCCGCCCGTTTCGGCGATCAGCGGAATCGGCTTGCCGTCCGGATCGAGGCGCGACGACAGCGTCTTGTTGATGAGGCGCGCGACCTCGGTCGAGCCGGTGAACATCACCGCGCGCGTGCGGGAATCGGCGACGAGCGCCGCGCCGACCGTCTCGCCGTTGCCGGGCAGGAGCTGCACCGCGCCCGCCGGCACGCCGGCGTCGCGCAGCAGGCGCACCGCCTGTGCGGCGATGAGCGGCGTCTGCTCGGCCGGCTTCGCGAGCACCGTGTTGCCGGCCGCGAGCGCGGCGGCCACCTGGCCCATGAAGATCGCGAGCGGGAAGTTCCACGGGCTGATGCAGACGACGGGACCGAGCGGACGGTGCGTGTCGTTCGAGAACTCGTCGCGGATCTGCGCCGAGTAGTAGCGCAGGAAGTCGACCGCTTCGCGGATTTCCGCGATCGCGTTCGGCAGCGACTTGCCCGCCTCGCGGACGATCAGGCCCATCAGCGTGTGCATCTGCGCTTCGAGCAGGTCGGCCGCGCGCGCGAGGCAGTCGGCGCGCGCGTCGACGGGCGTCGCCTGCCAGATCGGCGCGGCCGCGACCGCGTGCGCGAGCGCCGCGCTCACCTGCTCGGGCGTCGCCTCGCTGACCGTGCCGACGACGTCGCGCAGGTCGGCCGGATTGCGCACGTCGCGCGCGGGGGCGTTCACGAGCGCGTCGTCGGCGAGCATCGGCGCGGCGCGCCACGGATGATGCGCGCTCGCGAGCAGCGCCGACGACAGCGACGCGAGCCGATGCTCGTTCGACAGATCGAGGCCCATCGAATTGAGGCGCGCCGCGCCGTACAGCTCGCGCGGCAGCGGGATCTTCGCGTGCGGCGCGCCGAGCGGCACGACCTGCGCGGCTTCCTCGACCGGGTCGGCGACGAGCTCCTTCACCGACACCGACTTGTCGGCGATCCGGTTCACGAACGACGTGTTCGCGCCGTTCTCGAGCAGGCGGCGCACGAGGTACGCGAGCAGCGTCTCGTGCGTGCCGACGGGCGCGTACACGCGGCACGGGCGGTTCAGCTTGTCGCGGCCGGTGACTTCTTCATAGAGCGGCTCGCCCATTCCGTGCAGGCACTGGAATTCGTACTGGCCGGGATAGTAGTTCTGGCCGGCGAGGTGGTAGATCGCGGAGAGCGTATACGCGTTGTGCGTCGCGAACTGCGGATAGACGGCGTCCGGCGCGGCGAGCAGCTTCTTCGCGCACGCGAGGTACGACACGTCGGTGTAGATCTTGCGCGTATAGACCGGATAGCCTTCGAGGCCGTCCACTTGCGCGCGCTTGACCTCGGAATCCCAGTACGCGCCCTTCACGAGCCGCACCATCACGCGATGACGGCTGCGGCGCGCGAGGTCGATCAGATAGTCGATCACGAACGGGCAGCGCTTCTGATACGCCTGCACGACGAAGCCGATGCCGTTCCAGCCGGCGAGCTCCGAATCGAAGCACAGCGCCTCGAGCAGATCGAGCGACAGCTCGAGCCGGTCCGCTTCCTCGGCGTCGATGTTCAGACCGATGTCGTAGCGGCGCGCGAGCAGCGCGAGCGAGCGCACGCGCGGCAGCAGCTCGTTCATCGTGCGTTCCTGCTGCGAACGCGAGTAGCGCGCATGCAGCGCCGACAGCTTGATCGAGATGCCCGGGCCTTCGTAGATGCCGCGGCCGCCCGCCGCCTTGCCGATCGCGTGGATCGCCTGCTCGTACGACGCGTAGTAGCGCAGCGCGTCCTCTTCGGTCGTCGCCGCTTCGCCGAGCATGTCGTACGAGTAGCGGAAGCCGCGCGCTTCGAACTTGCGGCTGTTCGCGAGCGCTTCGGAAATCGTCTCGCCCGTCACGAACTGCTCGCCCATCAGGCGCATCGCCATGTCGACGCCCTTGCGGATCAGCGGCTCGCCGCCCTTGCCGATCAGGCGCGTCAACGCCGACGACAGGCCCGCTTCGCTGTTCGTCGTGACGAGCTTGCCCGTGATCATCAGGCCCCAGGTCGCCGCGTTGACGAAGAGCGACGGCGCATGGCCGACGTGCGAGCGCCAGTCGCCCTTGCTGATCTTGTCGCGGATCAGCGCGTCGCGGGTCGCGCGATCGGGAATGCGCAAGAGCGCTTCGGCGAGGCACATCAGCGCGACACCTTCCTGGCTCGACAGCGAGAATTCGTGGATCAGCCCTTCGACGCCGCCGCCCGAGCTCTTCTCGCGCAGCGCCTCGACGAGGCTCGCGGCCATCGACTGGACGTCCGACGCGAGGCTCGCGGGCAGCCGCGCCTCGCCGATCAGGAACGGCACGCATTCGGGCTCCGGGCGCCGGTACGCGGCCGTGATCGCCGCGCGCAGCACCGACTGCGGCTGCACGTTCTGCGCGAATTCGAGGAACGGGTGCGGCACGCCGTCTTCGTCGCCGTCGGCGTGGCCGTCGGACAGATCGGCGACGCCCGTGTGGCCGGACAGCTCCGGCGGCAGCTGACCATGCTCGATCCGCTCGAGATACGCGAAGATCGCCTGCTTGATCAGCCAGTGAGGAGTGCGCTCGAGCCGCGACGCCGCGTCCTTCAGACGCGAACGGAGCAGATCGTCGACTTTGACGCCCAGTGTGGTGCTTGCCATGATTTTCTTCTAGCGCCAGCCCAATGCCGGCCAAGGACTTTAAAAGATCGCAAAATCGTAAGACACCCAATAAAAAGGTGCAACCAGATCACACAACCGGTTGCACCCAGACAATTCTCTTTACTATCAATGCGTTATCGAAAAATACGAACCGCATGCACCAATTTGATCGATCGGTATTTTCCCTGATCCTGTCAATTTTGACGGCTCGATTTTCGGAACAATCTGACGTGATATTTAATTTGCGCCCGCCGCCCGCGGACGCGAAGGAGAAACTAGATGGACGGATGGGTAGTGATCGGCATCGTGCTCGCGGCCTGGATCGCGGGCGCGATCGTATTCGTACACCGCGCGTCGGCGGTGTTCTTCCAGGCGCTAGGCCGCGCGCACGACGCCGAGGCATGCGAGCGCGACGCGCCGCTCGCCGCGCTGCGCGAAGCGCACGAATGACGCGTCAGATGTCGAGCGGATCGACTTCGACGCTCCAGCGCAGCACGCCCTTCAGCTCGCGCAACAGCGGCTGCCACGCGCGCAGCGTGTGCTGAAGCACCGCGCGCGACGCGCTCTCGATCAGCAGTTGCGCCCGATGGACGTTCGCAACCTTGACGATCGTCATCGGCACGGCGTCGTAGACCGTCACGCGATCCGCGCCCGGCAGCGTCGAAAACGCGTCGGCCGCCTGCTGCAGGAACGCGAGCGCCGCGTCGAGCGTGCGCCCTTCGGCGCGTAGCAGCGCCTGATAGACGAACGGCGGCAGATGCGCGTCGCGCCGCTCGCCGAGCGTCGAACTCGCAAAACCGACGTAATCCTGCCGCGCGAGCGCGTGATACAGCGCGTGGCGCGGATAGCGGGTCTGAATCAGCACCTCGCCCGGCAGCCCCGCGCGCCCCGCGCGGCCGCTCACCTGCATCAGCTGCGCGAACAGCCGCTCGCTCGCGCGGAAATCATGCGAAAAGAGCGCGGTATCGGCGTTCAGCACGCCGACCAGCGTCACTCGCTGGAAGTCGTGCCCCTTCGCGATCATCTGCGTGCCGACGAGGATGTCGACCTCACCCGCGTGCACGTCCGAAAAGAGCGCCTGCGCGCTGCCCTTGCGGCGTGTGCTGTCGGCGTCGATGCGCAGGATCCGCGCGCCGGGCACCGCGTGCGCGAGCGTCTCCTCGACGCGCTGCGTGCCGCGGCCGAGCGGCGCGATGTCGACATTCCCGCATTCCGGGCACGACCGCGGAATGCGCGCCTCCCACCCGCAGTGATGGCAGCGCACCGCGTGCTCGGGCTTGTGCATCACGACATACGCGCTGCAGCGCGGACAGCCGGCGACCCAGCCGCATGCGTCGCACGCGAGCGCGGGCGCGTAGCCGCGCCGGTTCAGGAACACGAGGCTCTGCTCGCCGCGCTCGAGCCGCGCCTTCAGCGCGGCGACGAGCGGCCCCGACAGCCCGCCCATCGACGCGCGGCCGCGCCGCCGCTCCTCTTCGAGATCGACGAGCCGCACCGACGGCAGCACGGCGTCGGCGACCGCGCGCTTCGACAGCGTGAGCCGCTTGTAGCGGCCCTGCTCGGCCTGCCACCAGGTCTCGAGCGACGGGGTGGCCGAGCCGAGCACGACCGGAATCGCGAGCTGCTTCGCGCGCCAGACGGCGAGATCGCGCGCCGAATAGCGCAACCCTTCCTGCTGCTTGTAAGCCGGTTCATGCTCCTCGTCGACGACGATCATCGCGAGCGACGGCAGCGACGCGAGCGCCGCGAGCCGCGTGCCGAGCACGATCCGCGCGCGGCCGGTGTGCGCGGCGAGCCAGTGGCGCGCGCGCTCGCCTTCGGCGAGACCGCTATGCAGCGTGACGATCGCATCGGCGGGCAGCGTCGCCGCGAAGCGCGCGCGAAAAGCCGCCTCGAACTGCGGCGTCAGGTTGATTTCGGGCACGAGGACGAGCGCCTGGGCGTCAGGCCGCCGCTCGAGCAGCGCGGCGAGCGTCCGCAGATAGACCTCGGTCTTGCCGCTGCCCGTCACGCCGTGGAGCAGGAACGGCGCGAAGCCGTCCGCCGACGTGATCGCGTCGAGCGCTTCGGCCTGCTGGTCGGTCAGTTGCGGCGGCGTCGCAACCGCGCGCCGGTCGGCGGCGCGCGCCGGGTTATCCACAAGCTGCGCGTCGGCGTCCGTGATCGCGATTTCGTCGCACGCGGCCCAGCCCTGCGCCTGCCACTCGTCGAGCACCGCGACGGCCTTCGGATGCAGCGCGCGTACCTCCGCGAGCGACAGCACGGGCGCGTCGGCGAGCGCCTGCGCAAGCCGGCGCAGCGCTGCCCCGCGCGCGGGCAGCGCGTCCGGCAGCGCGGCGCGCCCGGCGTCGAGCAGCCGGTAGCGCAACTCGGGCGCGAGGAGGCGTCCCCAGCGCGGCACGTCGCGCAGCGCCTGCGGCAGCGCGGGCAGCGCGACTTCGCCGAGCCCGCGCTGATAGTAGTCGGCTGCGAACGCGACGAGGTCGAGCCAGTGCCGCGACAGCGGCGGCAGCTCCGCGCACACGGCGTCGACCGCCTTCAGCCGGTCGGCGGGCACGTCCGTGTGAGCGGTCACTTCGCATACGAGCCCGACCGCGCTGCGCCGGCCGAACGGCACCTGCACGAGCATCCCCGGCACGGCGGGGACGTCGGCGCGATAGCGGTAATCGAACAGCGTCGCCAGCGGATGGTCGAGCGCGACGCGCACGAACGCGTCAGTCATCGATGCGGCGCCGCCGAACGCCGGAATGCCCGACAGACCAGGCATCCGCGACGCCCGCGAAGTTAAAGTAAAACGTCACTTTCGGCGCTAAGTTTTGGATTCTCATTAAGAATCGCGGCGCGTTTGCCGATCCTGTGGATAACTTTGTTGAGAACTCGCCCTCGATGACCGCGAAAAGGCGCTGCCTACGGCCATCCACTGCTTTTTCCGGATCGGACGGCCCAGCCGCGAAGCCTTATCCCGCAAGGCTGCTATCCAATTCTCGACGCCATAGCGCAGCCTATTCGCCGATATAGCCCTCTACCGCGCTGCAACGTGGAAAATGTGCATAAGTCAAGTCTTGACAAGCATAAGAACGCCATCGGACGGGCGCTTGCGCCCTGTTTAGTCGTGATTGCGCAAAATCGTCGCCTCGCGACGCAGCATCGCGACGCTTGCGATCACGACTCCGCCCCGCTACGGATCGCGCGGCTATGGCGATGCACTTCGTCGACGAGTTCCGCGACGTGCTCGGGCGGCGTGAACTGCGAAATCCCGTGGCCGAGGTTGAATACGTGCCCCGGATGGTTGCCGTAGCTGTCGAGCACCGCGCGCGCTTCGGCGCGGATCGTCTCGGGCGGAGCGAAGAGGATCGTCGGATCGAGGTTGCCCTGCAGCGCGACGCGCCCCGCCACGCGCTCGCGCGCGCGGCCGAGGTTGACCGTCCAGTCGAGCCCGACCGCATCGACGCCCGTCGCCGCGATGTCCTCGAGCCAGAGCCCGCCGCCCTTCGTGAACGCGATCGCCGGCACGCGCGCGCCGTCGTGCTCGCGCTTCAGCTGCGAGACGACGCGCCGGATGTAGTCGAGCGAGAAGCGCTGGTACGCGCCGTCGGCGAGCGCGCCGCCCCACGTGTCGAAGATCATCACGGCCTGCGCGCCCGCTTCGATCTGCGCGTTCAGATAAGCGGCCACCGCCTGCGCGTTGACGTCGAGGATCCGGTGCATCAGATCGGGCCGCGCGTACGCCATCGACTTCACCGTGCGGAAATCGTCCGAGCCGCCGCCTTCGACCATGTAGCACGCGAGCGTCCACGGGCTGCCCGAGAAGCCGATCAGCGGCACGCGCTGGCGGCCCTGGCCGTCGGTGAGCGCGCGGCGGATCTCGCGCACCGCGTCGGTCACGTAGCCGAGCGTCGCGCCGATGTCCGGCACCGCGAGCTTCGCGACGTCGGCCTCGGTGCGCACCGGATGCGCGAACTTCGGCCCTTCGCCCGCCGCGAAATCGAGGCCGAGCCCCATCGCGTCTGGGATCGTCAGGATGTCGGAGAACAGGATCGCGGCGTCGAGCGGGTAGCGCTCGAGCGGCTGCAGCGTGACTTCGGTCGCGTAGTCGGGGTTCTTCGCGAGCCCGAGGAAGCTGCCCGCGCGCGCGCGCGTCGCGTTGTACTCGGGCAGGTAGCGGCCCGCCTGGCGCATCAGCCAGATCGGCGTGTAGTCGGTCGGCTCGCGCAAGAGCGCGCGCAGGAAGGTATCGTTGATGAGAGTCTGGGCCACGATGAATGCGACGAAGCGAAACGCAAAGGGGCATTCTACCGGACGCGGCGCCGCGCTTAGCGTTCGCGGCCATATGACGCTCGCCGCCGCTCCGTTATGATCCAGCGTTCGGACCGGCTACACGTATGTATCGAGGAGACACGATGAAGAAGACGTTGCTCGCGCTCGCCTGCTGGGCGGGCTTCGCCCATGCGCAGACCGTGCCGCAACCCGCCGCGCCCGCATCGCGGCTCGACGACGTGCTCGCGCGCGGCACGCTGCGCGTCTGCACGACGGGCGACTACAGGCCGTACACATATCGCCGTGAAGACGGCGCATTCGAAGGAATCGACATCGACATGGCGGCGTCGCTCGCGAAGTCGCTCGGCGTGAAGGCGGAGTTCGTGAAGACCACATGGCCGACGCTCACGAACGACTTCGTCGCGAAATGCGACGTCGCTGTGGGCGGCATCTCGACGACGCTCGAGCGGCAGAAGCGCGCGTTCTTCACGCAGCCGTACGTGACCGACGGCAAGACGCCGATCGCGCGCTGCGCGGACGTCGAGCGCTACCAGACGATCGCGCAGATCGACCAGCCGCAGACGCGCGTGATCGTGAATCCGGGCGGCACGAACGAGCGCTTTGCGAAGCAGCATTTCACGCACGCGCGGATCACCGTTTTTCCGGACAACGTCACGATCTTCAAGCAGATCCTCGCGGGCAACGCCGACGTGATGGTCACGGACGCGTCGGAGACGCTGTTGCAGCAAAAACTGAATCCGGGCCTGTGCTCGGTGCATCCGGACAAGCCGTTCCAGTTCGGCGAGAAGGCGTACATGGTGCCGCGCGGCGACGTCGTGTTCCAGCAGTACGTCGATCAGTGGCTGCACCTCGCGCGCGCGACGGGCGAGCTTCAGGCGATCTCGGACAAGTGGCTCAAGTGACGGCGGCGCGATGAGCGCGCTCGGCGGCGCTAACCGATCAGCCGCCGATGCTCGATCTTCACGCACCGATCGACGACGACGTCGAGGCCCGCCGCGCGCGCCTTCGCAGCGGCGGCGTCATGCACGACGCCGAGCTGCAGCCAGACCGAACGCGCGCGGATCTCGATCGCCGCATCGACGACAGGCGGCACGTCCGCCGACTTGCGGAACACGTCGACCATGCCGATCTCGGCGCCTTCGGCCGCGAGCGCCACGCGCGCGTCGTCAAGCGATGCATGAACGGTCTCGCCGAGCACCTTCGTGCCGGCGAGCAGCGGATTGACGGGTACGATCCGATAGCCGTTCCGCTGCATGTGTGCAGCGACTTCATGACTCGGTCGATGAGGTTTATCCGAAAGACCGACTACCGCGATCACCCGATCGCGTTTCAAAATCTTTCTCAGGGCTGCGTCAGTCGAAATCGCTGTCATCTCGATGCATGTTTGATTGGCCCCCGAAAGCTCGACCGCTTCAGCCTAGCACATCGTAAAAGGGGCCTGGCAGGCCTCGAAGAGTGCCATTTTTCGATGCGGTAAAAATGACTTCCCCACCCCTTTCAGAACAGTAAAAAATCCCGCAAAGCCTTATCCGGCGGGGGTTACAACCTGAAACACTTTGTTACCGCGACGGTGGGGTAATTCGCCCAAAATGCCTCTCACGGTTTCAACACGGATGCGGTCTCGTGTGCAGCGTGTGAGCGGACACAAGCACAAACGAACGAGCCCGTCGGTCTCGTACCGAATCCCTTCCCAGGGGCATCCTTGTTGGAGTCGTTGTCGGCCCACGCCGATGCGTTCCATCTTTGGTCTCCTCGCGCTAACCCCGTAGCGTGTGGTTTTTAGCGGGCTCATCAGCCCGCTTTTTTTCGTCCATCGAAAACGTGCACGGCGCTTCACGCCGTCTTCTGCACGCTCAATCCCAGTTCGTCGATCATCCGTTCGCGCATCACGAACTTCTGCACCTTGCCCGTCACCGTCATCGGCAGTTCGTCGACGAAGCGCACGTAGCGCGGCACCTTGTAGTGCGCGATCTGGCCGCGGCAGAACTCGCGCAGTTCGTCTTCCGTCATCGTCTCGCCCGCGCGCAGCACGATCCACGCGCACACTTCTTCGCCGTACTTCGAATCGGGGACGCCGAACACCTGCACGCTCTGAATCTTCGGATGCCGAAACAAGAACTCTTCGATCTCGCGCGGATAGACGTTCTCGCCGCCGCGGATCAGCATGTCCTTCAGGCGTCCGACGATGTTGCAGAAGCCTTCTTCGTCGAGCGTCGCGAGATCGCCCGTGCGCATCCAGCCGTCGACGACCGCTTCGCGCGTCCTCGCCTCGTCGTCCCAGTAGCCGAGCATCACCGAATAGCCGCGCGTGCACAGTTCGCCCGTCTCGCCGACAGGCACGATCGCGCCCGTCGCGTCGACGATCTTCGCTTCCAGATGCGGCTGGATGCGGCCGACCGTCGTCGTGCGCTTCTCGAGCGAATCGGTCGTCGAGCTCTGGAACGACACGGGGCTCGTCTCCGTCATTCCGTACGCGATCGTCACCTCGGACATGTGCATCTTCGAGACGACGCGCTTCATCGTCTCGATCGGGCACGGCGAGCCCGCCATGATGCCCGTGCGCAGCGTGGAGAGATCGAAGCGGTCGAAGTCGGGATGGTCGAGCTCGGCGATGAACATCGTCGGCACGCCCTGCAGCGCGGTGCAGCGCTCGTCGGAAACCGCCGCGAGCGTCGCGCCCGGCTCGAACGCCGCGCCGGGAAACACCATCTTCGCGCCGACCGACATGCACGCGAGCACCGACAGCACCATCCCGAAGCAGTGATAGAGCGGCACCGGAATGCACATCGCGTCGGCTTCGGTGAGCCGCATCACGCTCGCGATCGAGCGCGCGTTGTTGACGACGTTGCGATGCGTGAGCGTTGCGCCCTTCGGGCTGCCCGTCGTGCCGCTCGTGAACTGGATGTTGATCGGATCGCGGCAGTCGAGCGTCGCGCCGATCGCATCGAGCCGGGCGGGATCGAGCGCCGCGCGGCCGCGCGCAAGCATGTCGGCGAAGCTCAGCATGCCCGCCGGCGCGACGTCGCTCATCGTCACGACCGTGCGCAGGCTCGGCACGCGCGCCGCGTGCAGCTCGCCGCTCGCGTGCGTCGCGAGCTCGGGCGCGATCTCGACGATCATCTCGGTATAGGCGGACGTCTTGAAACGCTCCGCCGCGATCAGCAGCCTGCAGCCGACCTTGTTCAGTGCGTATTCGAGCTCGGCGAGCCGGTAGGCGGGATTGACGTTGACGAGCACCGCGCCGATGCGCGCGGTCGCGAATTGCGTGAGCAGCCATTCGGCGCGATTCGGCGACCAGATGCCGACCCGATCGCCCCGTTCAATGCCGAGCCCGATCAGCGCGGCCGCGAGCACGTCGACTTCGTGCGCGAACGCCCGCCACGTCCAGCGGATGCCCTGCTCGCGGAACACGACCGCGGGCCGCTCGGGAAAGCGCGCGACCGTGTCGAGCAGAAACTGCCCGATCGTCGCTTCGCTCAATGGGACCTCGGTCGAGCCGCGCACGTACGATAGCCCGTCCTGCGGCGCGATCAGCGCGCCGACACCTGAATCTGCTGCCATGGGAGTGTCTCCGCCAATAGAACGTTTTGGGAACGTTTAGTCGTTTTGGACGTATTTCTGTAAATTATTCTGCCATCCGCTTACGACACTCTGACATCAAGTGTTACCCGCAAAGCGCAGGACGCTCCCAAACGAAAAAGCAGCCCGAAGGCTGCCTTTTCGATGCAAAAGCGCGAATCGAACGCGCGCGACGATGCGCGCGAACGCTTCAGTGCTTGCCGCGGATCTTCGCGAGACGCTGGATCGCTTCGAGCTGCGCCATCGCGGTCGCGAGTTCCGACTGCGCCTTCGCGAGATCGAGGTCCGACTTCGCGTTCTGCAGCGTTTCCTCTGCGCGCTTCTTCGCCTCTTCGGCCTTCGCCGAATCGAGATCCTTGCCGCGAATCGCGGTGTCGGCGAGCACCGTCACGGCGCCCGGCTGCACTTCGAGAATGCCGCCCGCGACGAACACGAACTCCTCGTCGCCGCTTTCGGCCTCGATGCGCACCGCACCCGGCCGAATCCGCGTGATGAGCGGCGTGTGACCCGGCAGGATGCCCAGCTCACCCGCTTCGCCCGGCAGCGCGACGAACTTCGCCTGGCCCGAAAAGATCTGCTCTTCCGCGCTGACGACGTCTACTTTGATGGTTGCCATATCGACTCCTGTCGACGGGGGTCAGCGCTTTAGCGCTGACCCCCGTCCCATGCCGCGGTTGGCCAGAGTCAGCGCTTCAGTGCTTGCTCTGGCCCCGCGGCGGTCGACCGGAATGAGCGCTTCAGCGCTCACTCCGGTCCCATGCAAGGCACGGTTGAGCGTATTACGTGGGCGCCCGTCCGCGACACGCTGCCGAAACGGCAGTCATCGCGAACGCACGGGCGCCCGCTGCGTTACACCCGACCTTTACTGGATCTTCTTGGCCTTCTCGAAGGCTTCGTCGATCGTGCCGACCATGTAGAACGCCTGTTCCGGCAGGTGGTCGCACTCGCCGTCGACGATCATCTTGAAGCCGCGGATCGTTTCCTTGAGCGGCACGTACTTGCCCGGCGAGCCCGTGAACACTTCGGCGACGTGGAACGGCTGCGACAGGAAACGCTGGATCTTACGCGCACGGGCGACCGACAGCTTGTCTTCCGGCGACAGTTCGTCCATGCCCAGAATCGCGATGATGTCGCGCAGTTCCTTGTAGCGCTGCAGCGTCTGCTGAACGCGGCGCGTGATCGAGTAGTGCTCTTCGCCGATCACGTTCGGGTCGATCTGGCGCGACGTCGAGTCGAGCGGGTCCACCGCGGGGTAGATACCGAGCGAAGCGATGTCACGCGACAGCACGACCGTCGCGTCCAGGTGGCCGAAGGTCGTGGCGGGCGACGGGTCGGTCAAGTCGTCCGCAGGGACGTACACGGCCTGAACCGACGTGATCGAGCCCGTCTTCGTCGACGTGATGCGCTCCTGCAGCTTGCCCATTTCTTCAGCCAGCGTCGGCTGATAGCCCACCGCCGACGGCATACGGCCGAGCAGTGCGGACACTTCGGTGCCGGCCAGCGTGAAACGGTAGATGTTGTCGACGAAGAACAGCACGTCGAGGCCTTCGTCACGGAAGTGCTCGGCCATCGTGAGGCCCGTCAGCGCGACGCGCAGGCGGTTGCCCGGCGGCTCGTTCATCTGGCCGTACACCAGCGCGACCTTGTCGAGAACGTTCGAGTCCTTCATTTCATGATAGAAGTCGTTCCCTTCGCGGGTACGCTCGCCCACACCGGCGAACACGGAGTAACCGCCGTGCTCCTTCGCGATGTTGTTGATCAGTTCCATCATGTTCACGGTCTTGCCGACGCCTGCACCGCCGAACAGACCGACCTTGCCGCCCTTCGCGAACGGGCAGATCAGGTCGATGACCTTGATGCCCGTTTCGAGCAGTTCGGTCGACGGCGACAGTTCGTCGAACGCCGGCGCCTTCTGGTGGATCGAGCGCGTGTGCTCGCTTTCGATCGGGCCCGCCTCGTCGATCGGACGGCCGAGCACGTCCATGATGCGGCCGAGGGTCGGCTTGCCGACCGGCACCGAGATCGGCTTGTTCGTGTTCTTCACCACGAGGCCGCGGCGCAGGCCGTCGGATGCGCCCAGACAGATGGTGCGGACCACGCCGTCGCCCAGTTGCTGCTGGACTTCGAGCGTCAGTTCCGAGCCATCGAGAATGAGCGCGTCGTAAATCTTCGGCATGCTGTCGCGCGGGAATTCCACGTCGATAACGGCGCCGATGCACTGTACGATCTTGCCTTCTACCAAAGCAGTAGTACTCATCGCATTTCCTTTAGATACCTGATTCTTTACTCGCGCAAAGGCGCAGTTTCGAGCCGCCCGGACAGGGTCGCCCGGATAAGGGGCGCCCGAGCAAGGAGCGTCTCGGCTCGCGCGCCCGCTTAAACAGCGGCGGCGCCGCCGACGATCTCCGACAATTCCTTCGTGATCGCTGCCTGACGACTCTTGTTGTACGACAGTTGGAGCTCGCTGATCACCGTCTTCGCGTTATCCGAAGCGGCCTTCATCGCGACCATCCGCGCCGATTGCTCCGACGCCATGTTTTCCGCGACGGCCTGGTACACCAGCGCCTCGACGTAACGCACGAGCAGCTCGTCGACCACCGCCTGCGCATCCGGCTCGTAGATGTAATCCCACGACGTGGCGGGCATGCCGTCGTTGCTGTCGAAATGTTCGGTCGACAACGGCAGCAGCTGCTCGATCACCGCTTCCTGCTTCATCGTGTTGATGAAGCGCGTGTACGCGAGATAAACGGCCGACAGCTTACCTTCCGAATACAGATCGAGCTGCACCTTCACCGCGCCGATCAGCTTGTCGAGGTGCGGCGTGTCGCCGAGATGCACGACCTGCGAGATCACCTTCGCGCCGAAACGGTTCAGGAAGCCGAGGCCCTTGCTGCCGATCGCGGTGGCTTCGAGCTTCTGGCCCTTGTCGTCGAGCTCCTTGAACTTCTGAATCGACGCACGCAACACGTTCGTGTTCAGACCGCCGCACAGACCCTTGTCGGTCGTGACGAGGATGATGCCCGCGGTCTTCGCGCCGTCGTTCGCCACCATGAACGGGTGGCGGTACTCCGGGGTCGAGCGGCTCATGTGCGCGGCGATGGCGCGGACCTTGTCGGCATACGGGCGGGCAGCGCGCATGCGTTCCTGAGCGCGGCGCATCTTCGATGCCGCCACCATCTCCATCGCCTTCGTGATCTTGCGCGTGTTCTGCACGCTCTTGATCTTGCCGCGAATTTCCTTCATTCCAGCCATTGCTTGCTCCTTGACCGAAGCGGGGCGGGCGCTTTACGCGACCCGCACCACTTCAAGGTGTCCCTCGCGGATCAATAGGCACCCGACTTCTTGAAGTCCTTCAGAGCGGCGTGCAGCGCGCTCTCGTCGTCCTTCGACAAGTCTTTCGTGTCTTCGATACGCTTGATGAGGTCAGCGTGGCTCGTCTTCAGATATTCGCGCAGGCCTTTTTCGAACGGCAGGACGTCCTTGACCTCGAGGTCGTCGAGGTAGCCGTTGTTCGCCGCGAACAGCGACACGGCCAGCTCCCACACCTGCAGCGGCTGGTACTGCGGCTGCTTCAGCAGTTCCGTCACGCGACGGCCGCGCTCGAGCTGCTTGCGGGTCGCTTCATCGAGATCCGACGCGAACTGCGCGAACGCCGCCAGTTCACGGTACTGCGCGAGGTCGGTACGGATACCGCCGGAGAGCTTCTTCACGACCTTCGTCTGCGCGGCGCCGCCCACGCGCGACACCGACACGCCCGCGTTGATTGCCGGACGGATGCCCGCGTTGAACAGGTCGGTTTCCAGGAAGATCTGGCCGTCGGTGATCGAGATCACGTTCGTCGGAACGAACGCGGTCACGTCGCCCGCCTGCGTTTCGATGACGGGCAGCGCCGTCAGCGAGCCGCTCTTGCCCTTCACTTCGCCGTTCGTGAACTTCTCGACGTACTCTTCCGACACGCGAGCCGCACGCTCGAGCAGACGCGAGTGCAGATAGAACACGTCGCCCGGGTACGCTTCGCGGCCCGGCGGGCGGCGCAGCAGCAGCGAGATCTGGCGATACGCCCAAGCTTGCTTGGTCAAATCGTCATAGATGATGAGGGCGTCCTGGCCGCGATCGCGGAAGTATTCGCCCATCGTGCAGCCGGCGTACGGCGCGAGGTATTGCATCGCGGCCGATTCCGAAGCCGAAGCGGCGACGACGATCGTGTATTCGAGCGCGCCGGTTTCTTCGAGCTTGCGCACCACGTTCATGATCGACGAAGCCTTCTGGCCGATCGCGACGTAGATACAGATGAGATCCTTGCCCTTCTGGTTGATGATCGTGTCGATCGCCACCGCGGTCTTGCCGCACTGACGGTCGCCGATGATCAGCTCGCGCTGGCCGCGGCCGATCGGCACCATCGAGTCGATCGACTTGAGGCCCGTCTGCACCGGCTGCGACACCGACTTACGCCAGATCACGCCCGGGGCGATCTTTTCGATGGCGTCCGTCAGCTTCGCGTTGACCGGGCCCTTGCCGTCGATCGGATTGCCGAGCGCATCGACCACGCGGCCGACGAGTTCCGGACCGACCGGGACTTCGAGAATGCGGCCCGTCGTCTTGACGATGTCGCCTTCCGAGATGTGTTCGTATTCGCCGAGAATCACCGCGCCGACCGAGTCGCGCTCGAGGTTCAGCGCAAGACCGAACGTGTTGCCCGGGAATTCGAGCATTTCGCCCTGCATCACGTCGGACAAACCGTGGATGCGCACGATACCGTCGGTCACGGAGATCACGGTGCCCTGGTTGCGAACGTCCGCGCTCGCTTCAAGGCCCTGGATCCGGCTCTTGATCAGCTCGCTGATCTCAGAGGGATTGAGTTGCATTATTCGCTCCTGATATTCAATTCTGTTGCGTGCCGGCCGCGTAGGCGATCAGGCGGTCAGAGCCACCTGCATGCCGGCGAGCCGCGCGCGGACCGAGGTATCGAGCACTTCGTCGCCAACCGTCACGCGCACGCCGCCGATCAGCGACGCGTCGACTTCGATCGTCGGCTTCAGCTTGCGCTTGAACCTGCGCTCGAGGTTTTCGACGAGTTCGGCAAGCTGCGCGCCTTCCAGCGGGAACGCGCTGACGATCAGCGCATCCGCCGCGCCTTCGCGCGCATTCTTCAGCTCGTCGAACTGCGCGGAGATTTCCGGCAGCAGCGCGATACGGTGATTTTCGACCAGCATCCCCACGAAGTTCTTCGCTTCCGCGCTGGTCGCGAGCGGCGCCTTCACCGCGGCGAGCAGCAGCTCGCTGACTTGCGCGCGGCTCACCTTGGGGCTCGACGCGACGGACAGCACTTCGGGCAGGTGCGCAACCTGTGCCAGCTCTTGCACGAGCGTGGACCAGGCGGCGATGTCACCACCCTCGGCCACGCGGAACAGCGCTTCTGCGTAAGGGCGGGCGATGGTTGCAAGTTCGGCCATGATCAGAGCTCGGCTTTCAGTTGATTCAGCAGTTCGGCGTGGGCCGTATGATCGACTTCGCGCTTCAGGATCTGCTCGGCGCCCTTCACGGCCAGCGAGGCGACTTCGCCGCGCAGCGTTTCACGGGCCTTCACGATTTGCTGATCGGCATCCGCCTTCGCCTGAGCGATGATGCGGGCCGCTTCGGCCTGCGCGTTCGCCTTGATTTCCTCGGCGACCGCCTGCGCGCGCTTTTCGGCTTCGGCGATGCGCTGCTGGCCTTCGTTGCGGGCCTGCGCGAGTTCCTGGTCGACGCGCTTGTGCGCCGCTGCGAGTTCCGCCTGCCCCTTTTCCGCAGCCGAGAGGCCGTCGGCAATTTTCTTCGAGCGCTCGTCGAGGGCGTTGATCAACGGCGGCCACACGAACTTCATCGTGAACCACGCGAGGATCAGGAACACGACCATTTGCGCAAACAGGGTTGCGTTGAGATTCACGGTGTTTCCTTAATCTGCTATTCCGGAAAAATGAAACGACGAGGAGCGCACCGAAAAAAGCTTTCGAGTCGCGCTCACTTTCCGTTCCGCCCTGCGCCGGCAAGCCTGGCGCATTTGTATTTCCGAGGAACCCTTAGCCCGCGAGCTTCGACAGGAGCGGGTTCGCGAATGCAAACAGCATGGCCACACCCACGCCAATCAGGAACGCCGCATCGATCAGACCAGCCAGCAGGAACATCTTCGTTTGCAGCGGGTTGATCAGTTCCGGCTGACGTGCGCAAGCTTCGATGTACTTGCCGCCCATCAGGCCGATACCGATACAGGCGCCGATTGCACCCAGGCCGATGATGATACCGATACCGATAGCGGTCAGACCTTGGATGTTGGCGATGAAAGCTTGCATGATCACTCCTTTGAGAAAAGACTTGGAACTGGAATTTAAAAAACTAAAAACAAACTTGCTTGACTGTCCGGCACGCTTAGTGCGACTCGTGCGCCTGACCGAGATACACCAGCGTCAGCATCATGAAAATGAACGCTTGCAGCAGAACAATCAGGATGTGGAAGATCGCCCAGATACTGCCTGCGAGGACATGACCGATGAAGCCGAGCACCGTTGCGTCCGCGCCGAAGCCCCACATGCTGCCGAGGAGGGCGATCAGCAGGAACAGCAGCTCACCTGCGTACATGTTGCCGAACAGCCGCATGCCGAGCGACACGGTCTTCGCGACATATTCGACGATGTTCAACGCAAGGTTCGGAATCCACAGCAGCGGATGCGCACCGAACGGGGCCGACAGGAGCTCGTGCGCGAAACCGCCCGGGCCCTTGATCTTGAAGCTGTAGTAGATCATCAGCACGAACACGCCGAGCGCGATGCCGAGCGTGCCGTTCAGGTCGGCCGTCGGCACGATGCGATGATGCGAAATGACTTGCGACAGGCCCAGCCAGCCGATCACGCGGCCCGGCAGGTCGACGGGGAGGAAGTCGAGCGAGTTCATCAGCGCGACCCAGACGAACACGGTCAGCGCGAGCGGCGCGATAAAGGTGCGATTGCCGTGAACGACCGCCTTCGACTGGTCTTCGACCATTTCGACGATCATTTCGATCAGGCACTGGAAGCGCCCCGGCACGCCCGGCGTCGCCTTGCGCGCGGCCAGACGCAGGATGAGGATGGTGACGAGGCCGCAGACGATCGACCAGAACAGCGTGTCGAGATTCCAGACGTGGATGTCGAAGATCGACGTCTGATGCGCGGTGGAAAGGTTTTGCAAGTGGTGCGCAATGTACTCGGACGGATCCAGAGCACGCGTTCCTTCGCTAGCTGCCATAATCGTTGATGTCACCCAAATTGTCGAAAATCGGTATATCCGCTTCGCCGCAATAGTTCATTGCGGGAACGGGCCAACGCGTGAACGGTCGAATCCACGCGCGGCACTTAATGCCTTATCGCCAGGCGAGCGCAATCCAGTACGTCTTCAGCACCAGCAGATACGTGACGAGCAGCGGCACCCAATGCGCGTCGGGGTACCCCCACGCGACTGCAACGAACATTGCAATCGTCGCGCCCATCTTGAGTACTTCGCCGATCACCCAGCCCATCACGGTATCCGCGCCTTTTTGCCTCAGACGCGCCGCGAACAACGCACTCGGCACCCAGCCGATCGCTCCGCCCAGAAACGCCGATTGAGCAGCGGCGCCCGGCGACTTGGAAAACAGCCACCACGCCAGTGTTGCAACCAGGGACAAGACCATTTGCGCCATCACCACCCGATAAGGCGTGACGCGCGATGGCCGGCTCACGCCAGGACCGAACAGCGCTTCCGCCTCGGCCCGCGTGAGCGGAGCGACATCAACTTCCTGCTGTTCGGCATCCCAGTCGTCCACGGCGGATTCGCGCCGCCCGACGGCTCCCGAAACGGTGCATTGCGCTCGCCGACCTTCGTGCCTTTTATCCGGCGCTCGATCCGCCATCGCAGCTATTTCCGCTAAATCCCTGTTCGGCCCTAAAGCTTTCCGAAAGCTTTCAGGGGTGCCTAACTAACAAATCCGGGCGATTGTAAGCGATAGTTGCAGGTGATTCAAGGCTTTAGACGCGACAAAAATCCGTATGAAACGGCGCTTCATGATGCGAAAAGTTCGTGAATTTTTGGCATCCGACGGCAGCTGTAAGGTGAATTTTTTTGATCGCTTGCGCGCCGTGAAACACCCCCTCCCCCGCCCTGATCCGGTGCGTCCGGATGCTCAAAAATAATGCAGCATGAGCGCGCCGAGCACGGCGCTCGCGACGCCGAACGGAATGCTCACGAGATGGAACGGCAGCCACATCCCGCGCGCGCGCGACAGCCGGATCGCAATCAGGTTGGCAAGCGAACCGATCGCGACGCCGAAGCCGCCGACGCTCACGCCGAACGCGAGCGCGCGCCAGTCTCGCGTGAACTCCGACAGCAGGATCACAGCGGGCACGTTGCTGATGCCTTGCGACAGCAGCGCGCCCGCCGCATACGCGCGCAGCGGCGTGTCGAGGCCGATGCCGGCGATCGTCCGCTGGACCGCGGGCAGCGCCGCCGCGCTGCGCAGCACGATGAACATCAGCACGAAGATCAGCAGCAGCAGCCAGTCGATCTTCAACACCGCGTCGCGCCGCACGATCAGAAAGATCGCCGCGACCGCGAGCAAGCCGACGAGCGCGTGATGCGCATCCGCGAGCAGCACGAAGCCCGCGAACATCGCGACGGTCGCGAACGCATGCGCGCGATCGACCGGCCGCTCGGTGCGATCCCTCGACAAGTCGAGCGGACGGCCGT
Organism: Burkholderia oklahomensis C6786; assembly: GCF_000959365.1. Taxonomy (NCBI): domain Bacteria; kingdom Pseudomonadati; phylum Pseudomonadota; class Betaproteobacteria; order Burkholderiales; family Burkholderiaceae; genus Burkholderia; species Burkholderia oklahomensis. Next base: position 1,777,450 of record NZ_CP009555.1, on the reverse strand, counting down.
CGAACGCGCACGCGGTCACGGCGAGCAGCAGCGCCATCAGCACGAGCGCGAGCGGCCCGAGCGCGATCACGAAACGGCCGAACGAGACGCCGCTCAATTGCCACAGAAACAGGTTTTGCGGATTGCCGAGCGGCGTCGCGATCGCCCCCGCGTTCACCGCCAGCGCGATAAAGATCACGAGGCGCCTGAACGGCAGCGGCGTCAGCTCCCGCAGCGACAACACGAGCGGGATCACGACGAAGAGCGCGACGTCGTTCGTGAGCCACACCGACAACGCCGCGGCGAACACGACGAGCAACGCGGCAAGCGCACGCTCCGAATGCACGCGGTGGACGATCCGATGCGCGAGCCACATCAGGAAGCCCGACAGCTCGAGCGCCTTCGTCAGCATCAACAGGCCGGCGAGCGTCGCGACCGTCTGCCAGTCGACGAGCCGCGCAAGCGCGGTCGCGGATTGCGGATGCGCGAGCTGCAGCGCGATCAGCGCCGCGATAAGGATGGACAGGACCGGCTCGTGCCGGATGAACGCGATGATGCGCGCCTGCGCACGGCCGTCGACCGAATTCGACACGTCTGCGTTACGCAGCAACGTTGCCGCGCAATCGCGCGAGGATGCCTTCGAGCGCGTCGAGGTCGCCGAAATCGATCGTCAGCTGGCCGCGCCCGCGGCGACCGACCTTGATCTTCACGTTCGACGCGAGCAAATCCGACAACTCTTCTTCGAGGCGCCGCGTGTCGCGGCCGCCGTCGTCCTTCGCACGCGCCTTCACCGCCGGTTCGGCCTTCGTCGTGTGGGTGACCAGCTTTTCCGTCTCACGCACCGACATCCGCTTGTTGACGACCTGATGCGCGAGCGTGATCTGTGTCGCGGCATCCACCGCGAGCAGCGCGCGCGCGTGGCCCATGTCGAGATCGCCCGCGAGCAGCATCGTCTGCACCGGCATCGCGAGGTTCAGAAGACGCAGCAGGTTCGACACCGCGCTGCGCGAGCGGCCGACCGATTCCGCCGCCTGCTCGTGCGTGAAGCTGAATTCGTCGAGCAGACGCTGGATGCCGTGCGCCTCTTCGAGCGGATTCAGATCCTCGCGCTGGATGTTCTCGATCAGCGCCATCGCGGCGGCGGCCTGGTCGGACACGTCCTTCACGAGAACCGGCACCTCGTCGAGGCCCGCGAGGCGCGCAGCGCGGAAACGCCGCTCGCCCGCGATGATCTCGTATTTGTCAGACGAAATCGGGCGCACGAGGATCGGCTGCATCACGCCCTGCGCGCGAATGCTCGCGGCGAGCTCCTGCAGGCTGCCCTCGTCCATTCGGGTACGCGGCTGATACTTGCCGGCCTGCAGCTTGCCGAGCGCGAGCACGTTCGGCGCGCCGTCGATCTTCACCGCTTCGGTGATGTCGGCGCTGCCGCCGAGCAGCGCTTCCAGACCGCGTCCCAAACCCTTTTTCTTCGCTACCGCATTCATGTTCTGTTCCCTCGATTCTCGTCTGGAAGGCCGGTTCAAAGCGCGCGCACCCGCTCGATCATTTCCGCACCGAACTGAATGTAGGCTTGCGCGCCGCGCGAGCCGCGATCGAACACCACGCCGGGAAGTCCGTAGCTGGGCGCTTCGGCGAGCCGCACGTTGCGTGGAATCACTACGTCGAACACCTTGTCGCCGAAGTGCGCCTTCAGCTGATCGGAAACCTGCTGCTGCAGCGTGATCCGCGGATCGAACATCACGCGCAGCAAGCCGATCACCTTCAGGTCGCGATTCAGGTTCGCGTGCACTTGCTTGATCGTGTTGACGAGGTCGGACAGCCCTTCGAGCGCGAAATATTCGCACTGCATCGGGATCACGACGCCGTGCGCCGCGCACAGACCGTTCAGCGTCAGCAGCGACAGCGCGGGCGGACAATCGATCAGCACGAAGTCATAGTCGTCCGCAACCATCGCGAGCGCGGTCTTCAGCTGGCGCTCGCGGTTCTCCACGCTCACCAGCTCGATTTCCGCGCCGGCGAGCTCGCGGTTCGCCGGCAGCACGTCGTACTTCACCGCTTCGGGACGCACGCGCGCGTCGGCAACCGTGACACCGTCGACCAGCACTTCGTAGACCGTCGACTCGCATTCGGCCTTGTCGATGCCGCTGCCCATCGTGGCATTGCCCTGCGGGTCCAGATCGATCAGCAGCACGCGTTGCCCCTGCGCCGCGAGGCTCGCGGCGAGATTGACCGTCGTCGTCGTCTTGCCGACGCCGCCCTTCTGGTTCGCCACGCAGAAGATCTTTGCCATCGTTGGTGTGTTCCTTCTCTTCAAATGGTCCGGGCGCCTCGCGGCACGCCGGTTAAATTGCTTCGTCGAGCTCGACTTCGATCAGATGCCGCTCCGCGTCGAGCGACGGAACCGTCAGACGGACCGTTTGCTTGACGCGCGCGCCGGCAGGCAAGCGATCGATTTCATCATCGGGACGCACGCCCTTCATCGCCCAGATCGAACCGCCCGGCGCGACGAGGTGCCGGGCAAGTGTAACGAAGTCCGCCAGATCCGCGAATGCCCGCGACACGATCACATCGAATTTCCCCGGGACATCGGCGCCGAGACGCAGCGTTTCGACGCGCCCCGTCACGACCGACAGATTGCCGAGCTTCAGCTCGGCCTTCGCCTGGGTCTGGAATGCGGATTTCTTGTGGACGATGTCGTTCAGCGTCACCTGCCATTCAGACAGCGTGATCGCGAGCACGATGCCCGGCAGACCGCCGCCGGAACCGACGTCCAGCGCAGTCGCAGCCGCTCCGCGCGCGCCGAGATGCGGAACGATCGACAACGAATCGAGGATGTGTTGAACCAGCATCTGTCGCGGATCGCGGATCGCGGTGAGGTTGTAGACCGCGTTCCATTTCGCGAGCAGCGCGACGTAATCGAGCAGCGCGCCATGCTGTGCATCGCTCAACGCAACGCCCAGCGCTTCCGCACCTTCCGACAGCAATGCTCCCAGCGTTTCCCGGCTGGCAATCGGGGCTTGACGACGTTGCGCCGTCATTGCTGCGCCGCGGCGTTGTTGGCCCCCGCGTCGGCATTCGAGGCGCCGTCGGCGCCCTTCCTCCGGCCGAGCCCGCGCTTTTTCAGGTGGACCATCAGCAGCGAGATCGCAGCGGGCGTCACACCCGAGATCCGCGACGCCTGCCCGATCGTTTCCGGACGGAATTGATTCAGCTTCTGACTTACTTCGAACGACAAACCGCGCACTTCCGTGTAGTCGATGCCATCGGGCAATCGCGTATTTTCGTTTGCACCGTTCCGTTCGATCTCGCCGGCCTGGCGCTCGATATAGCCCTGATACTTGATGCCGATCTCGATCTGCTCCTTGATCTGCGCGAGCAGGATCTCGTCGTCGGCCAGTGGTTCGGTCGGGCCGCATTCGCCGTTGCGCAGCTCGCACACGCCTTCGTAGCTGACGCCGGGACGGCGCAGCAGCTCCGCAAGACTATATTCGTGATCGATCGGCTTGCCGAGCAACGCGGTCGCCTCTTCGGCAGGCAGCGTCTTCGGCGTCACCCATGTCGTGCGCAGCCGTTCGGTTTCACGTGAAACAGCGTCGCGCTTCCGGTTGAACGCGCCCCAGCGGACGTCGTCGACGACGCCCAGTTCGCGCCCGATTTCGGTCAGACGCATGTCCGCGTTGTCTTCGCGCAGGCTCAGTCGATATTCGGCGCGGCTCGTGAACATCCGATACGGCTCGGACACACCACGCGTGACCAGATCGTCGACGAGTACGCCGAGATATGCCTGGTCGCGCCGCGGACACCACGCTTCTTTCTCCTGTGCATAGCGGCCTGCGTTGATGCCAGCCAGCAGTCCTTGCGCCGCTGCCTCTTCGTAGCCGGTCGTGCCATTGATCTGGCCCGCAAAAAACAGGCCGTTGATCGCCTTGGTTTCCAGCGACGACTTCAGCGCGCGCGGATCGAAATAGTCATACTCGATCGCATAGCCGGGGCGCAGGATGTGCGCCTGCTCGAGGCCGCGCATCGAGTGCACAAGTTCGAGCTGCACGTCGAACGGCAAGCTGGTCGAAATGCCGTTCGGATAGAACTCGTTGGTCGTCAGTCCTTCCGGCTCGAGGAAGATCTGGTGTGAATCCTTCGATGCGAAGCGGTGAATCTTGTCTTCGATCGACGGGCAATAACGGGGCCCGACGCCCTCGATGACGCCTGTATACATCGGCGAGCGATCCAGGCCGCCGCGAATGATGTCGTGTGTGCGCTCGTTCGTGTGCGTGACCCAGCACGGCAACTGTTGCGGGTGCTGCTCGGCTCGCCCGATGAACGAGAACACCGGGATCGGATCGAGATCGCCCGGCTGTTCTTCGAGCTTCGAGAAGTCGATCGTCCGGCCGTCGATACGCGGCGGCGTACCGGTCTTCAGTCGCCCTTGCGGCAGCTTCAGCTCCTTCAGGCGCGACGATAGGGACACCGCAGCCGGATCGCCAGCACGGCCGCCCGTATAGTTGTTGAGCCCGACGTGAATCTTGCCGTCCAGGAACGTGCCAGCCGTCAGCACAACCGCACGCGCCCGGAATCGAACGCCGACCTGCGTGACCGCACCGACCACCCGATCCCCTTCGACCATCAGGTCGTCGACCGCCTGCTGGAACAGCCACAGATTCGGCTGATTCTCCAGACGATGGCGAATCGCCTGCTTGTACAGCACGCGATCGGCCTGCGCACGCGTCGCGCGGACGGCCGGCCCCTTCGACGAATTCAGGATTCGGAACTGGATACCGCCTTCATCTGTAGCGGCCGCCATCGCACCGCCGAGCGCGTCGACTTCCTTGACCAGATGGCCCTTGCCGATGCCGCCGATCGACGGGTTACAGCTCATCTGCCCGAGGGTCTCGATGTTGTGCGTCAGCAGAAGCGTCTTCGCGCCCATGCGAGCGGAAGCCAACGCGGCCTCGGTGCCGGCGTGACCGCCGCCGACGACGATGACGTCAAATTCAGTGGGATAAAGCATTGCGGACTTCGCGCAGGACGACGCACGAACCTATCAGAGAAATGTATGGGCCGAATTATAGCGGGTTAGCATTTGACCCGAATCTCGTTCGAACGGCCGACCAATAAAAAACGGCGTGTTTCACGTGAAACACGCCGTCGGCCAGAGCACGCGAAACGGCCGCTAAACCGCCTTCTTCGCGAGCCCGAGATAGGTTTCGATCACCAGAGGATTCCGTGCGAGTTCGCCCGCCGGGCCGTCGAGGGCGATCTCACCGGTCTCGAGCACATAACCGTAATCGGAAATCTGCAGCGCCGCGCGCGCGTTCTGCTCGATCAGCAGCGTCGCCACGCCGGTTCCACGCAACGCGCTGATGATATGGAAAATCTCCTTCACGATCAGCGGCGCAAGCCCAAGGCTCGGCTCGTCGAGCATCAGCAGGTCCGGCTTGCCCATCAGCGCGCGCCCGACAGCGAGCATCTGCCGCTCGCCGCCCGACAGCGTCCCCGCCGCCTGCCCGCGCCGCTCCTTCAGCCTCGGAAACAGCGTGAAAACCGGCTCGAGCTGGTCGAGAAAATTCGGGTCGCCAGCCCTCTTCCGCCGGTACGCACCCAGCACGAGGTTATCCTCGACCGACATCGTACTGAACAGCTCCCGCTTTTCCGGAACGAGACACATGCCGCGTGATACGCGTTGCTCGACCGGCAACACGCCCACGTCGTCGCCGCGATAGCGAATCGTACCGGCCGCGTGGCCGTTCGTCGGCAATGCCCCCATCACCGCGTTGAGCAGCGTCGATTTGCCTGCACCGTTCGGGCCAATCACTGTGACGATCTGCCCCGCCTCGACCTTCAGCGCCGCGCGATGCAGCGCCTCGACCTTGCCGTAACGCACCGACAAATCCCGCACCTCGAGAACCGGCGTCGTCGACTGATCCATCATTCCACCCCGCCGAGGTAAGCTTCCAGCACCGCAGGATCCTTCTGCACATCCTGAGGCAGCCCTTCGGCAATCCGTGTGCCGAACTCCATCACGACCAGCCGATCGGTCAGGTTCATCACGAAATCCATGTCGTGTTCGACGAGCAGCACGCTCATTCCCTCTGCCTTCAACTTCCGCAACAACTCGGCCAACTGCTGTTTCTCCTGATAACGCAGGCCCGCTGCGGGCTCGTCGAGCAGTAACAGCGTCGGATCACTGCACAGCGCGCGGGCGATCTCGAGAATCCGCTGCTGGCCGAGCGCGAGGCTGCCGGCCTCGTCATACATGTGCGCCTCAAGCCCGACGCGCCGGATCTGCTTCGCTGCTTCGACCATCAGCCGCGCCTCCTCATTCGCATTCAGTCTGACGATGCTGCGCCAGATGCCGGCCGTGCCGCGCAAGTGCGCACCGATCGCGACGTTCTCCAGCACCGTCATTCCAGGCAGCAGCTTCACGTGCTGGAATGTGCGGCCAATGCCCCGTTTCACGATTTCACGTGAAACAAGTTCGTCGATCCGCTCGCCGCGGAACGTAATCGCACCGCTCGTCGGCCGCAGCACGCCCGTCACGAGGTTGAACGTCGTCGACTTGCCAGCGCCGTTCGGGCCGATCAAGCCGATGATTTGCCCTGCCAGCACGTCGAAGCTTACGTCGTTCACAGCGACGAGCCCGCCGAACTGCTTGCGCACGTTATCGACGACGAGCAGCGCTTCGCCGGCCTGCGGCCGGGCGCGCTGCGGCAGCGGCTCCGCGTGCTGCGGCGCCCGTGCGGCCGGCTCGCGCGGAAAGAGCCGCGCAACGAAGGGCCAGACGCCCTGCCGCGCATACTGCAGCAGCAGCACCATCAGCACGCCGAACACGATGATCTCGAAGTTGCCTTCGGCGCCGAGCAGCTTCGGCAGCAGTGTCTGCAGGTTGTCCTGCAACACGGTCACGATCACGGCGCCGAGCACCGCGCCCCATACGTGCGCGACGCCGCCGACCACCGCCATGAACAGGAACTCGATTCCGTGATTCAGCCCGAACGGCGTCGGATTCACCGCGCGCTGCAGATGCGCGTACAGAAAGCCCGAGATCGACGCGAGCACCGCCGCATAAACGAAGATCGCAACGCGCATCCACCCGGTGTTCACGCCCATCGCCTCGGCCATCACGCCGCCGCCGCGCAGCGCGCGGATCGCGCGCCCGGGCCGGCTATTAAGCAGATTCTGAACAGAGACGATCGCGGCGAGCACGACAACCCAGATCACGTAATAGAGGCTGCGGCCCGTGTCGAGCGTTTGGCCGAACACGGTGAGCGCGGGGATGCCGTTGATCCCATCGTACTTGCCGAGCCAATCGAGATTGCCGAACAGGAAGAACAGCGCGAGCCCCCATGCGATCGTCCCGAGCGGCAGGAAATGACCCGACAGACGCATCGTGACGGCGCCCAGCACGAGCGCGACGAGCGCCGTCAGCGCGATGCCCGCGATCAGTCCGAGCCACGGTGACGCGCCGTACGCCGTCGTCAGATACGCGGTCGCGTACGCGCCGATGCCGACGAATGCCGCCTGCCCGAAGCTCGTCATCCCGCCGATCCCGGTCAGCATCACGAGCCCGATCGCGACGATCGCATAGAGCCCGATGTAGTTCAGCAGCGTGATCCAGTACTCTGGCACGCGCACCGCGCCAGGCAGCGCCGGCAGCGCGAACAGCACGACGAGAAACAGCCAGAACGCCTTGTTGCGCAAGATCGCCTTCATCGCGTCACGCCTCCTCGTCTTCCGTTTGCGGCGCCGCAAGGCTGCGCCACAGCAGCACCGGCACGATCAGCGTGAAAACGATCACTTCCTTGTACGCGCTCGCCCAGAACGACGAATACGATTCGAGCACGCCGACGAGCAGCGAGCCCGCTGCCGCAAGCGGATAGCTGACGAGCCCGCCGATGATCGCGCCGACGAAGCCCTTCAGGCCGATCAGAAAGCCCGAGTCGTAGTAGATCGTCGTCAGCGGCCCGACGAGCACGCCCGACAGCGCGCCGAGCCCCGCCGCAAGCGTGAACGCGAGCCGCCCGGCCTCGGTCGTGCCGATGCCGACGAGCCGCGCGCCGAGACGGTTCACCGACGTCGCGCGCAGCGCCTTGCCGGACAGCGTGCGCTCGAAATACAGATAGAGCGCGGCAATCAGCACGAGCGCGGTACCGACCACCCAGCCGCTCTGCATCGAAACCGACAGGCTACCGAGCCCGAACGATGCGTCGGAGAACGCGGTGGTGCGCGAGCCTTCCGCGCCGAACATCACGAGCCCGAGTCCGACCAATGCGAAATGCACGGCGACCGACACGATCAGCAGCAGCAGCGTCGTGCCTTCGGCGATCGGCTGATACACGAGCCGATAGATGAACGGCCCGAGCGGCACGACGATTGCGAGCGTGAGCGCGATCTGAGCGATCATCGGCAGCGGCTGCGCGGCGACGCTTCTCGTCACCGCGTAGATCGCGAGCGGCAGCAGCACGTAGCGGCTCGCGAGCGTCGTCAGCGTGCGGGCGACCTGGTGACGGCGCGCGCGATACCGGATCAGTCCGCCCACTTCGAGCATGAAGCACGCGATGCCCGCGACGAACAGCAGCCAGCAGGTCGCCGGAAACTTCTGCGCTTGCAGCGCGGCAAGCGTCAGCGCGCCGTAGGTGACGAATTCGCCCTGTGGGATGAAGATCACGCGCGTGACGGAGAAGACGAGCACGAGCGCGAGCGACAGCAGCGCGTAGATTGCGCCCGTCGTGATGCCGTCCTGCGCGAGAATCGCCGCGATAGAGAAATCCATGTGGTCTCTTCGGTAGAGAATGCGTCGACGGAAAAAACGGAAATCCGGCCTGCACGACGGGCGCTGTCGCGAAGCGGCGCGACTCGCCGCCGTGCCGGACGACTTTCATCATCCGGCAAACGGGCGGGACGCGCCGCTCACCGATACCGGAGCGACATGAAACCAACGCGGCAGAACGCGATACGCCAAGCGAAGCTCACGAGCCCCCTCGCCGCTGCGCGTGCCGCCCGGCGTCTCCGCAGCACGCGCGATGCGCCCCGCGTCACGCTACGCCACGCCACGCCGCTGAGGCAACCGCAACTCAATCAGCCTGCAGCTTCCACTTGTCGCCGACGATCTGCACGATCACGCGAGCGCGCGCATCAAAGCCGTTGTGATCGGCGGGCGTCGTGTTGATCACGCCGTGCGACACCGGCAGATCCTTGACGTTCTCGAGCGCCGCGCGCAACGCCGCGCGGAACGCCGGCGTCCCGGGCTGCGCCTTCTTCAGCGCGTCGGGAATCGCGCGCTGAAGCATCAAGCCTGCATCCCACACGTGGCCGCCGAATGTCGACACCGCGCCCGCGCCGTACGCCTTCTCATACGCGGCCTTGTACGCGAGCGCCGGCTGCTTCGCCGGGTTCGAATCGGGCAGTTGGTCGGCGACGAGCACGGGCCCCGCCGGCAGCAGTTCGCCGTCGCAATCCTTGCCGCATACGCGCAGGAAATCGTTGTTCGCGACGCCGTGGGTCTGATAGACCTTGCCCGTATAGCCACGCTCCTTCAGCGTCTTCGCGGGCAGCGCAGCCGGCGTGCCCGCGCCCGCGATCAGCACCGCGTCCGGACGCGCGCCCAGCGTCTTCAGCACCTGGCCCGTCACCGACGCGTCGGTGCGGTTGTAGCGCTCGTTCGCGACGATCTTCAGCCCGTTCGCCGCCGCAGCCGCGCTGAATACGCCGTACCAGCCGTCGCCGTACGCGTCGGCGAAGCCGATGAAGCCGACCGTCTTCACGCCGTGCTTCGCCATGTAGCCGGCGAGCGCGTCGGCCATCAAGCGGTCGTTTTGCGGTGTCTTGAACACCCATGCGCGCTTCGCGTCCATCGGCGCGATGATGTGCGCGCTCGCGGCGAGCGAAATCGTCGGCGTCTTGCCTTGCGCGACGACGTCGATCATTGCGAGCGCATTCGGCGTGATCGACGAGCCGACGATCGCATCGACATGATCCTCGTCGATCAGCTTGCGTGTGTTCTGCACCGCGCGGCTCGTGTCCGACGCGTCATCGAGCACGATGTACTCGATGCGCTTGCCGCCGATCTCCTTCGGCAGCAGCGCGACCGTGTTCTTCTCGGGAATGCCGAGCGACGCCGCGGCGCCCGTCGCCGACACCGTGACGCCGATCTTCACCTGCGCCGACGCGAGCGTGGCGGTACATAAGCAGCCGGCCGCGAGCACGGCCTCGATCCATCGATTCATTTTCATTGTGTGTCTCCAAACGCTGCGCGAAACGCGATCGAGCGCGCCGCTGCGACACGGCGCGCCGATCGAACCTGCACGCCGCCGCGGCCGGTTTCACGTTCCACCGTGAATCGGCGCGGGGCGCGTTCTGTTGCGCTCCCTTGCGCGCGCACATCGCACGCGCCCTTCTGCTGCCACTGCGCAATCATCCGATGAATCCTGCCCGCCGCGCGCGGTCACAAAAAAAGCGCGGCCGATCGCACGCGCCTTGCGCCGCCCCGTCTGCTGCGCAATGCGCCGCGCTCAGTTCCGCGCGAGCTTCCGCGGATCGTCGGCGATCTCGACCATCACGCGCGCGCGCGTTCGTCGAGACCGGCGTGGCCGGCGGCGCTCATGTCGAACACGGCGGGCGCGCCGGCGTCATCCTTCGCGTTCTCGAGCGCCGTGCGCAGCGCGCTTCGAAACGCCGGCGTGCCGGGCTGGCCGCCCTTCTGCGCGATCGGAATCGCGCGCGGCAAATGCAGCGCCGCGTCCCACACGTGTCCGACGTACGTCGACACCGTGACGGCGCCGTATGCGTTCTCGTGCGCGCGCCTGTACGCGAGCGCGGATGGCTTGACGGGATTCGAATCGGGAAGCCGATCGGCAACGAGGATCGGGCCGCCAGGCGGATACGCGCCTTCGCAGCCCTTGCCACACACACGCAGGAAATCATTGTTCGCGACGCCATGCGTCTGATGGATCGCGCCCGTGTCGCCGCGCGCCTTCGGCGTCTTCTGCGGCAGCGCGGCCGGCGTGCCCGCGCCCACGATCAGCGCCGCATCGGGCCGCTTCAACCGCGCCTTCGGCATTAGCGCCGTCACCGACGTGTCGGCGCACGCGAAACGCCCGGCCGCAGCCTTGCCGAATTCCTCGAGCCGGATCTCGCCGCATGCGTCGCCGAAACCGATGAACGCGACCATCTTCACGCCACGCTTCGCCCCGTGTCCGGCGATCGCGCTCGCCATCAGGATGTCGTTCCGCGACGTCTTGAAGACCCATGCGCGCTTCGCATCGAGCGGCTCGACGATCGACGCGGCCGCCGCCATCGAGGTCATCGGCGTCTGCGCAGCGACGCCGGTCATCGCGAGCGCGTTCGGCACGACAGTCGAGCCGATCAGCGCGTCGACCCTGTCCCCGCTCGTGAGCTTGCGGGCGTTCTTCACAGCCTGCGTCGAATCGGTCGCATCGCCGAGAACGACGTAGCTCGCCTTCCGCTCGCCGATTGCCTTCGGCAGCAGCGCGATCGTGTTCTTTTCGGGGATGCCGAGCGACGCGGCAGGGCCGACGGCGGAGACGGTGACGCCGATCTCGACGTCCGCGAACGCGGGGCCCGCGACGGCCGCCCATGCGACTGCCGCGCCGAATCCCCAGAATCGCCACGCCTCTATCATCGAGTTCGTCTCCGTGTCTTGCGCTCGGCCAATCCCGACCGACGAGTCGGGGAACGGCGAGTGTAGCGGACGCGTTGCGCGCGCGGCAACCGGGTTAGCCCGCAGCGGCGGCCGCCGACCGGTGCATGCGAACGGTCAGGGACGGCAGCGGGATCGGCGGCATTCGGCGAAGACGATGTTTCGGGCCACCGCGAACGCGCAAATAAAAAGCGCTGTTGGAATGAATCCAACAGCGCTTTGGGTCGGGCACTCAGTGCCTCGAATGTCTCCTCGTTCTCCACCTGCAAATTCGTTTCGCGGTGCATCAGAACTGACACGAAGGTTAATGCAAGCCAGCACGGTGCGACAACCTAGCATTTACCCCTATGGTGCATCGCCGCACGAAATTGGGGCACGTCGCAGGCAGGCTGGGCCGGCGTTTGCCGCGCAAATTAGATCGGATTCCCAACGATCGTTGCGCACCGCACGATCGCTCAGGACGCCCTCAGCGGCCGCACCCGCGCGATCACCTCGCCGACGATTCCGCGCCGGAACGCGAGCACGCACGCGATGAAGATGAGGCCCGTGACGATCGTCGCGGATTCGCCGAGCGAGCGGAACCAGTCGATGCCCGTCGCCGACGCGAGCCAGCCGCCGATGTCGCCGAGCCGATCCTCGAGCGCGACGATCAGCGCCGCGCCGACGAGCGGGCCGAACAGCGTGCCCATGCCGCCCACGAGCGTCATCAGCACGACGAGGCCCGACATCGTCCAGTACGCGTCGCTCAGCGTCTCGAAGCCGAGCACGACGACCTTCAGCGCACCCGCGAGGCCAGCCAGCCCGGCCGACAGGATGAACGCGAGCAGCTTGAAGCGGTCGGTATCGTAGCCGAGCGACGTCGCGCGGGGCTCGTTCTCCTTGATCGCGACGAGCACCTGCCCGAACGGCGAATGCACGATGCGCACGATGAAGAAGCATGCGCACGCGATCACGACGAGCACGACGTAATAGAGCGCGAGATCCGACGACAGATCGACGAGCCCGAACAGTCGGCCGCGCGGCACGCCCTGCAGGCCGTCCTCGCCGTGCGTGAACGGCGCCTGCAGATAGATGAAGTACACCATCTGCGCGAACGCGAGCGTGATCATCGCGAAATAGATGCCCTGCCGCCGGATCGCGAACAACCCGACGACGAGGCCGAGCAAGGTCGCCGCCGCAGTGCCCGCGAGCACGCCGAGCTCGGGCGTCGTGCCGAGCGACTGCATCGCGTAGCCCGTCACGTAACCCGCGGTCGCGAGGAACATCGCATGGCCGAACGACAGCAGACCCGTGAAACCGATCAGCAGATTGAACGCGGCCGCGAAGAGCGCGAAGCACAGCACCTTCATCACGAACAGCGGATACGCGCCGACGAACGGCGCAACGAGCAGACCGATCAGCAGCAGCCCGTAGAGCGCTTTTCTCTGCATCATCTTTCCTTGCCGAATAAACCCGCCGGACGGATCAGCAGCACGATCGCCATGATCACGAAGACGACCGTCGCCGACGCTTCCGGATAGAACACCCGCGTCAAACCCTCGATCACGCCGAGCATCAGGCCCGTCAGGATCGAGCCGAGAATCGAGCCCATCCCGCCGATCACGACGACCGCGAACACGGTGATGATCATCGGCTGCCCCATCAGCGGCGACACCTGGATCACCGGCGCGGCGAGCACGCCGGCGAATGCGGCGAGCGCGACGCCGAAGCCGTAGGTCAGCGTGACCATCATCGGCACGTTGACGCCGAACGCCTCGACGAGCTTCGGGTTCTCGGTGCCCGCGCGCAGGTACGCGCCGAGCCGCGTCTTCTCGATCACGAACCACGTCGCCAGGCACACCGCGAGCGACGCGACGACAACCCACGCGCGATAGTTCGGCAGGAACATGAAGCCGAGATTCGTCGCGCCGGACAGGAGCTCGGGCACGTCGTACGGCTGTCCGGACGAGCCGTAGACCGCGCGGAACACGCCTTCGACGACGAGCGTGAGCCCGAACGTCAGCAGCAGGCCGTACAGGTGATCGAGCTCGTAGAGCCAGCGCAGCATCGAGCGTTCGATCAGGATGCCGAACAGCCCGACGATGACGGGCGCGAGCACGAGCATCGCCCAGTACGGCAGGCCGAGATACGTGAGCCCCATCCATGCGAGCATCGCGCCCAGCATGAAGAGCGCGCCGTGCGCGAAGTTGATCACGTTGAGCAGCCCGAAGATCACCGCGAGCCCGAGGCTCAGGATCGCGTAGAACGAGCCGTTGACGAGTCCGAGCAACAACTGGCTCAGCATCGCCGACATCGGAATGCCGAAGATGTCCATCGAATCTGCCGTCAGTCAGTCTGTCAGGTTGAAATCGTTGCGCATGCAACAAAATGGGCGCAACGGCCGCGTTGGAGCCGCCGTTGCGCGTGCGTTCGCCGCACGCCGAAACGCGCGCGGCGAACGCGCCGCATCACTTCCACAACGCGCAGCGCGTCTCCTGCTTCGTCGTGAACGCCTGCTCGCCCGGGATGGTCGCGACGACCTTGTAGTAGTCCCACGGCTCCTTCGACTCGGACGGCTTCTTCACTTCCATCAGATACATGTCGTGAATCATGCTGCCGTCCGCGCGGATGTAGCCCTTCGCGTAGAAGTCGTCGATCTTCATCTTCTTGAGCTGCGCCATCACCTTGTCGGAATCGGTCGAGCCCACCGCCTGCACCGCCTTCAGGTACGTCGTCACCGACGAATAATCAGCCGCCTGCAAGCTCGACGGCATCTTCTTCATCTTCGCGAAGTAGCGCTGCGCCCACTGCCGCGCCGCCTGATCGCGATTCCAATACCAGCTGTCCGTCAGCACGAGACCCTGCGTCGTCTCGAGGCCGAGCGCGTGGACGTCGTTGATGAACATCAGCAGCGCGGCGAGCTTCATCGTCTTCGTGACGCCGAACTCCTTCGCCGCCTTGATCGCGTTCACCGTATCGCCGCCCGCATTCGCGAGGCCGAGAATCTGCGCCTTCGACGACTGCGCCTGCAGCAGGAACGACGAGAAATCCGACGCCGACAGCGGATGCCGCACTTCGCCGAGCACCTTGCCGCCGTTCGCCTTCACGACGTCCGCGGTGTTCTTCTCGAGCGCCTTGCCGAACGCGTAGTCGGCGGTCAGGAAGAACCACGTCTTGCCGCCCTGCTTCACCACCGCCGAGCCCGTGCCTTTCGCGAGCGCCATCGTGTCGTACGCGTAGTGGACCGTGTACGGCGTGCACTGCTCGTTCGTCAGCGTATCCGCGCCCGCGCCGATGTTGATGTAGACCTTCTTCTTCTCGGCCGCGACCTGGTTCATCGACAGCGCCGTCGCCGAGTTCGTGCCGCCGACGAGCAGATCGAGCCCGCCGCGGTCCATCCATTCGCGCGCCTTCGACGCGGCGATGTCCGCCTTGTTCTGGTGATCGGCGTACACGACTTCGATCGGCTTGCCGTTGACCTTGCCGCCGAAATCGGCCACCGCCATCTTGATCGCCTCGAGGCCGCCCGGCCCGTCGATGTCCGCATAGAGGCCGGACATGTCGGTGATGAAGCCGATCTTCACGGTATCCGCGGCCTGCGCGGCGCCCACCGACCACGCGGCGGCGACGGCGAGACATGCGTGCGCGAGGGTCTTCAATTTCATTGACGTCTCCTGGTGTAGTGCGTTGTGGTTGTCAGGTTATGTACACATCGGGGGACCGGCAAAGCGGCGCGCTAGACGCCGAGCAGATCGTGCAGCACGGGCATCTTCCCCTCGAGCTCGGTCGCGCCGAAATGCTCGACGATGCGGCCGTGCTCCATCACGTAGAAGCGATCCGCGAGCGGCGCCGCGAAACGGAAATTCTGCTCGACCATCACGATCGTGTAGCCGCGCGCCTTCAGCGTGACGATCATCTTCGCGAGCGTCTGCACGATCACGGGCGCGAGGCCTTCGGAGATCTCGTCGAGCAGCAGCAGGTTCGCGCCCGTGCGCAGGATCCGCGCGACGGCGAGCATCTGCTGCTCGCCGCCCGACAGCCGCGTGCCCTGGCTGCTGCGGCGCGACGCGAGGTTCGGGAACATCTCGTAGATGTCGTCGAGCGACATCGCACTCCGGCGGTCGCCGAGCACGGGCGGCAGCAGCAGGTTCTCCTCGCACGACAGGCTCGAGAAGATTCCGCGCTCCTCCGGGCAATAGCCGACGCCGTAATGCGCGATCTTGTGCGTCGGCAGATCGATGGTCTCGTGGCCGGCGATCTTGATCGAGCCGCTGCGCCGGCCCGTGAGCCCCATGATCGCGCGCAGCGTCGTCGTGCGGCCCGCGCCGTTGCGGCCGAGCAGCGTGACGACCTCGCCTCGGTGCACGGTCAGATCGACGCCGTGCAGGATGTGCGATTCGCCGTACCACGCTTCGAGCCCCGCGAGCGCGAGCGCGGGCGTACCGCTTTCGACATTGTTCAACTCGCGCTCTTCCCGTTCGCTGTGATTCATGCGTGCGCCCCCGCGAGCGCCGCGTCGGCGCTGCCCATGTACGCCTCGACGACGAGCGGATTCTTCGACACCTCCGCGTACGTGCCTTCCGCGAGCACTTCGCCGCGCTGCAGGACGGTGATCGTGTCGGAGATGCCCGCGATCACGTTCATGTTGTGCTCGACCATCAGGATCGTGCGGCCGCTCGCAACCTTCTTGATGAGCGCCGTCACGCGATCGACGTCCTCGTGGCCCATCCCCTGCGTCGGCTCGTCGAGCAGCATCAGCTCCGGCTCCATCGCGAGCGTCGTCGCGATCTCGAGCGCGCGCTTGCGGCCGTACGCGAGCTCGACCGTCGGCACGTGCGCGAAATCGGTGAGGCCGACCTGCGTGAGCAGATCCATCGCGCGATCGTCGAGACGCTTCAGCGACCGCTCGCTGCGCCAGAAATGGAAAGCGGTGCCGAGCGAGCGCTGCAGGCCGATGCGCACGTTCTGCAACGCCGTCAGATGCGGAAACACCGCGGAAATCTGGAACGAACGAATCACGCCGCGCCGCGCGATCTGCGCGGGGCGCTCGTCGGTGATGTCGATGCCGTTGTAGACGATCTGACCCGCGGTCGGCTTCAGGAATTTAGTCAGGAGATTGAAGCAGGTGGTCTTGCCGGCGCCGTTCGGCCCGATCAGCGCATGGATCGAGCCGCGCCGCACGCGCAGGTTCACGCCGTTCACCGCGGTGAAGCCCTTGAATTCCTTCGTGAGTCCGCGTGTTTCGAGAATCGTGTCGCCGAGAATCATGTTCCCTTCCTACGAAGTGAGGCGAAGCGCTGGGAGATCTCGCGCAAGCGGCCACGATGCACAGCGGATGTGAGGCTGCCCCCGAGCTTTATGTCATTGCGTCGAGGCTGGTCTCCTCACGCAAGTCGCAGATTCAGACTGCGTGTCATTGTCGCGCCGTTGGTGCAGTGCATTCATCGGGATTTGCACTTATAGGGCGCGACGGCCATAAGCATTTTTTACATGCTTTTTTGTCGCGGCGATCAATGCGTTCGCGCACCGCCGCGCCGCCTGCCGGCTTGCGCGAAACCGTTTCCGACCTCACGCAAACCCTGATGACATGCCTATTTTTTTCTACGCGCGGCGAAAAGATCTTCGAAGAAAAAACGCGTTCCGGTACGAATCGAAACAAACGCCGCGATCGAGTACCTGCGAGATGCTTCGTTGCGCTTTTGGGTTAACCCTCAGCCGTTTTTTTATTTCGATTCTTTGCCGATTCTTTCAACGGATCGTGTCACTTTTACGTCGGCAGCACGGCTTCGACGCGCGCAGCCGCGCCGCGCTCCGACGCGCCGCGACGATCCGCGCGAATCATGTCGCTCGCGCGCTCGGCGATCATCAGCGTCGGCGAGTTCGTATTGCCCGACGTGATCGTCGGCATCACCGACGCGTCGACGACCCGCAGCCCCGTCACGCCGCGCACGCGCAGGCGGCTGTCGACGACCGCGTCCGGATCGTCCGCGCGCCCCATCTTGCACGTGCCGACCGGATGGAAGATGGTCGTGCCGACGGCGCCCGCCGCGGCGATCAATTCTTCTTCGCTCAGATACTGGGCACCCGGCAGGATTTCTTCAGGCGCATAGCGCGCGAGCGCGGATGCGGCGGCGATCCGGCGCGTCAGGCGCAGCGCGTTTGCCGCGACGTGGCGATCGTAATCGGTCGACAGATAGTTCGGCGCGATCGACGGCGCGTGCATCGGGTCCGGCGACCCCGCGTGAATGCTGCCGCGCGACGTCGGCCGCAGATGGCAGACCGACGCTGTGAACGCGTTGAAGCGATGCAGCGGCTCGCCGAAACGCTCGAGCGACAGCGGCTGCACGTGATATTCGAGATCGGGCCGCGCGAGCGCCGGATCGTTCGGGTCCGATTTCGCGAACGCGCCGAGCTGCGACGGCGCCATCGACATCGGCCCGCGCTGCATCAGCGCATATTGCGCGCCGATCATCAGCTTGCCCCACCAGTGCGCGGACAACGTATTCAGCGTGCGCACGCCGCGCACCCGAAACGCCATCCGCAACTGCAAGTGATCCTGAAGGTTTTCGCCGACGCCGCGCAAATCCGCGACGACGCCGATGCCGAGCGCCTGCAGCCGGCCGCCGTCACCGATACCGGACAGCTCGAGCAACTGCGGCGAATTCACGGCGCCCGACGCGAGCAGCACTTCGCCGCGCGCACGCGCGACGCAGGGCGCGCCGCCGCCGCGATACTCGACGCCCGCGCAGCGCTTGCCGTCGAACACGAGCCGCTCGGCCTGCGCGCCGGTGATCACGGTGAGGTTCGGCCGCGTCAGCGCGGGACGCAGGAACGCCTTCGATGCGTTCCAGCGAATCCCGCGCTTCTGATTGACCTCGAAATAACCGACGCCCGTGTTGTCGCCCCGGTTGAAATCGCCGGTCGACGGAATGCCCGTCTGCTGCGCGGCCTGCGCGAACGCGTCCAGGATCTCCCAGCGCAGCCGCTGCTTCTCGACGCGCCACATGCCGCCCGCGCCGTGCGCGTCGCTCGCGCCCGCGTGATGATCCTCGCTGCGCTTGAAGATCGGCAGCACCGCATCCCACGACCAGCCGTCGTCGCCCGTCGCGCGCGCCCAATCGTCGTAATCGCCGCGCTGGCCGCGCATGTAGATCATGCCGTTGATCGACGACGAGCCGCCCAGCACGCGCCCGCGCGGATACGACAGCGCGCGGCCGTTCAGCCCGGCTTCGGGCTCGGTCTTGTAGAGCCAGTCGGTGCGCGGATTGCCGATGCAATACAGATAGCCGACCGGGATGTGGATCCAGTGATAGTCGTCCTTGCCGCCGGCTTCGAGCAGCAGCACGGTCACGCCGGGATCCTCGGTGAGCCGGTTCGCGAGCACGCAGCCGGCCGTGCCGGCCCCGACGATCACATAATCGAATTCGCCTTCGAGCGTACGTTCGGTAGCCACCGTCTCTGTCTCCTCGATTCTGGTGCGGCGGTCTTGCGTGGACCGCCGTCGTGCGCCGCGGCGCAGGCCGCGCATCGGGCGCAGAGCGTCGATGCGCGCCGTTAAAGCATAGACCGCGCGGCCCCTGTTCGGGAGCCGCGCCGCGTCGTCAAAACACCGGTTGCGATCGCGTCACTTCGCGACGGGCATCGTGAACTCCGCGCCCTTCGCGATGCTGTCCGGCCAGCGCTGCATCACGCTCTTGTAGCGCGTGTAGAAGCGCACGCCCTCCTCGCCGTATGCGTGGTGATCGCCGAACAGCGAGCGCTTCCAGCCGCCGAACGAATGCCACGCCATCGGCACCGGAATCGGCACGTTGATGCCGACCATCCCGACCTGAATCTGCCGCGCGAACGCGCGCGCGATGCCGCCGTCGGACGTGAAGCACGACACGCCGTTCGCGAACTCGTGCGCGTTGACGAGTTCGACCGCGCTCGCGAAGTCCGGCACCCGCACGACGGCCAGCACCGGTCCGAAGATCTCCTCGCGGTAGATCGACATGTCGGTCGCGACGTCGTCGAACAGCGTGCCGCCGAGGAAGAAACCATTCTCGCAGCCTTCGACGACATGATTGCGCCCGTCGACGACGAGCTTCGCACCCGCGGCGACGCCCGCATCGATGTACGCGGACACCTTCGCGCGATGCGCGGCCGTCACAAGCGGCCCCATTTCGACGTCGCCTTCCATCCCGTTGCCGATCTTCAGTGTCTTCGCACGCTCGGCGAGCCGCTCGACGAGCGCGTCCGCGACGCCGCCCACGGCGACCGCGACGGAAATCGCCATGCAGCGCTCGCCGGCCGACCCGTACGCGGCGCCGACCAGCGCGTCGACCGCCTGATCGAGGTTCGCATCCGGCATCACGACGAGATGGTTCTTCGCGCCGCCCAGCGCCTGCACGCGCTTGCCGCGCCGCGCGGCTTCCGTGTGAATGTACTCGGCGATCGGCGTCGAGCCGACGAACGACAGCGCGGCGACGTCCGGATGCGCGATCAGCGCGTCGACGGCCGTCTTGTCGCCGTGCACGACGTTGAACACGCCGTCGGGCAGCCCCGCTTCCTTCAGCAGCGCGGCGAGCCGGATCGACGCCGAAGGATCGCGCTCCGACGGCTTCAGCACGAACGTATTGCCGCACGCGATCGCGACCGGGAACATCCAGCACGGCACCATCATCGGGAAGTTGAACGGCGTGATCCCGGCGACGACGCCGAGCGGCTGGCGCAGGTTCCAGTTGTCGATGCCGCCGCCGATCTGGTCGGTGAAGTCGGTTTTCAGCAGGTTCGGAATCCCGCACGCGAACTCGACGACTTCGATCCCCCGCATCACTTCGCCCTTCGCGTCGGAGAACACCTTGCCGTGCTCGCGGGTGATCAGCTCGGCGAGCTCGTCGTGATGGCGATCGAGCAGCTCCTTGAACTTGAACATCACGCGGGCGCGCTTGAGCGCAGACGTCTCGCTCCACGCGGGGAACGCCTCGGCCGCGGCCGCGACGGCCGCGTCGACTTCCGCGGCCGTCGCGAGCGGCACGCGCGCCGTCACCTTGCCGAGCGCCGGGTCGAACACGTCGCCGTAGCGGTCGCTCACGCCGTCGACCGCGCGGCCGCCGATGAAATGGGTCAGTGCGCGCACGCGCGAATCGTTCGAGTGGGTGTCGGTCATGTCGTCCTCCGTGTTTGCCGTTGCCGCTTTCCGCCTTGCGTGCCGCATGCGAATCGCGCGCTTCGGGGATGAAGCGTACCCGCGAGCCCCGTTCGCGATCCAATGAGTTATGCTCAATTGCGTTATAAGCCGCGCTAATATTGCTCGATGGACCTGACTCTGCTCCGCGCGTTCGCCGCGGTCGCGCGCGAGGGCAACCTCACGCGCGCGGCGACGCAACTGCATCTGACGCAGCCCGCCGTCAGCCTGCAGATCAAGAATCTGCAGGACCTGCTCGGCGTCGCGCTGTTCGTGCGCACGTCGCGCGGGCTCGCGCTCACGCGCGACGGCCAGGCGCTGCTGCCGCATGCGGAGCGCGCGCTCGACGCGGCGGCCGACGTGAAGCGCGCGGCCGCCGCGCTGCGGCACGAAGTGCGCGGACGGCTGCGGATCGGCACGATCCTCGATCCGGAATTCCTGCGGCTCGGCGGCTTCCTGAAGCGGCTCGTCGAGACCTATCCGCAGATCGAGACGGCGCTCCGGCACGGAATGTCCGGCTGGGTGCTCGACCAGGTCCGCGCGCGCGAGCTCGACGTCGGCTACTACATCGGCCGGCCGGAAGAGGACGATCCGCGCGACGCCGAGCGCTTCCACACGGTGACGCTCACGCAGTTCCGCTATCGCGTGCTCGCGCCCGCCGGCTGGAAGGAGCGCGTGCAGCGCGCACGGACGTGGCGCGAGCTCGCCGCGCTGCCGTGGATCTGGACGCCCGCCGCGTCCGCGCACCAGCGGCTCTTGTCGCGCCGCTTCGCCGACGCCGGCGTGCAGCCCGTCAAGGTCGCCGAAGTCGATCAGGAGACGTCGATGCTCGATCTCGTCAAATCGGGCGTCGGCTTGACGCTCGCGCGCGACTCGGTCGCGCTGAGGGAAGCGCATGCGCACGCGCTCACGATCGTCGAGCACGTCGCGGTGCCCGCCGAGCTCACGTTCGTCACGCTCGCCGAGCGGCGCGACGAGCCGGCGATCGCCGCCGCGCTGCGCCTCATCGACGAGCAATGGGCGATATGAGCGCCGCTGATGACGATCGACGCGACGGCTTCGATATCACGGGTTGGCGAATGACTCGCTGACGCCGCGTGCGACGGCACGACGCTCGCGCATGCGTGCCGGCTTCGAACCGCATGGCTGCGGCTCAATGCCGCACCGGCGACGGCCGCCGCGCTGCCCCGCCACGTCCGGGCCATGCCGCGTCGGCGCCCGCCCATCCCGGCACCGCTCGCACAGCGCAGACGCCCGCGGCGCAACCGTATCCGCCGCGCGCGGCTCGCTGTCTTCCGCGTCGCGTCAAAGCGGCTCGCGCCCCGATAGAATGGAAGCTGCTGGATGGTTCGTCCGGACCCGCAAACGCTCTTCACAGGAGGCCCGCATGGCCCGCAACATCGAGATCAAAGCCCGCGCACGCGAATTCGAACAACTGCGCGAACGGGCCGCCGAGCTGGCGACCGAGGCGCCTCTCTTCTACCGGCAGCAGGATTTCTTCTACGACGTGCCGCGCGGCCGCCTGAAGCTGCGCCGCTTCGAAGACGGCACGCCCGCCGAGCTGATCTTCTACCAGCGCGACGACCAGGACGGCCCGAAGGCGTCGTACTACACGCGCAGCCCGGTGACGAACCCGGACGCGATGCACGCGCTCCTCGCGACCGCGCTGACGACCCGCGGCATCGTGACGAAGGAGCGGCACGTCTATCTCGCGGGCCGCACGCGAATCCATCTCGACCGCGTCGACGGCCTCGGCGACTTCGTCGAACTCGAAGTCGTGCTCGCGCCGGACGACGACGAGGAAGGCGGCCACGCGGAAGCGCAAGCGGTATTCGAGAAGCTCGGCGTGCCGAGCGACGATCTCGTCGCGGTCGCGTACGTCGATCTGCTCAACGCGCAGGCCGAACCTGCCGCGTGAGATTCGTCGGCGCCGCGTGCCGGCCGCCGCCGGTGCCCGCTCGCCGGCCTCCCGCCCCTCGCGTCACGCAGCGGGCGTGCCGGACGCCAGATGGCCGAGCGGCAGCGGCCCGTTGCGCTTGAACGTCGTGAGCACGATGTTCGAGCGCACGCTGTCGACGCCCGGCACCCGCATCAGCTTCTTCATCACGAACGACGACAGCGCGTTCAGATCCGGCGCAACGATCCGCAGCAGATAATCGGCATCGCCGACCACCGCATGGCATTCGAGCACCTCGGGCAGCACGTCGATCTGCTGCTGGAACTGCTCGATGATCGAATCGCCGTGATGCTTGAGCTTCAGGCTCGTGAACGCGGTGACGCCGAGCCCGAGCCGTTCGGGCCGCAGCACGACGCGGTAGCCGTCGATCACGCCCGCCGCCTCGAGCCGCTGCAGCCGCCGGCCGATCTGCGACGGCGACAACGGCACCTCTTCGCCCAGTTGCTGGTGCGTCGCGCGGCCGAAGCGCTGCAGCACGTCGAGCAGCGCCAAATCGAAGTGATCGAGTTCCACCATGAAGATTCTCCGCGTAATTCTGCGTTGTGATGCGAGATTATCGCATTTATAACCGAATACTCGACGACTTTGCGCCCAATCCGCGTACCGCCCGCTCTACACTTGCATGCATCCCAACCGATGCGAAGCAAGCGTTCACCATGTCCACCGTCGTCACCGCGAAACTGAAGGAACAGTTCGACGCGGGCCTCGAAACCCGTGCCGATTTCACCATCGATCAACCGCTCGCCCGCTACGGCGAAGTCGACCACGCGGTGTGGAAGCAGCTCTATACGCGCCAGGCGTCGCTGCTGCGCGGCCGCGCGTGCGACGCGTTCGTCGGCGGCCTCGCGCGCATCGACTTGTCGCCCGAGCGCGTGCCGTCGTTCGCCGACGTGAACCGTCGGCTCGAGCCCGCGACCGGCTGGCGGATCGTCGCCGTGCCGGGCCTCGTGCCGGACGCCGTGTTCTTCGAGCATCTCGCGAACCGGCGGTTTCCGGTCACCTGGTGGATGCGTCGACCGGACCAGCTCGACTACCTGCAGGAGCCGGACTGCTTCCACGATCTGTTCGGCCACGTGCCGCTCCTGATCGATCCCGTCTTCGCCGACTACATGCACGCGTACGGTCGCGCGGCGCTTGCCGTCGCCGACGATCCGCGCGCGCTCGCGCTGCTCGCGCGCCTCTATTGGTATACGGTCGAATTCGGCCTGATCCGCGACGCGCGCCCAGAAAACGGGCTGCGGATCTACGGCGCGGGCATCGTGTCGAGCAAGGGCGAGACGCTCTACAGCCTCGAGAGCCCGGCGCCGAACCGGATCGGCTTCGATCTCGAGCGCGTGATGCGGACCCGTTACCGGATCGACACGTTCCAGAAGACCTACTTCGTGATCGACGATTTCGCACAGCTCTTTGCGCTCGCGCACGTCGACGCACGCGCACTCGCCGCCCGGCTCGCCGACGCGCCCGAGCACGCGGCGGGCGCGGTGCTCGACGGCGATCGCGTGCTCACGCGCGGCACGGGCGAAGGCTGGGCGATCGATGAAGACGCTTGACGAACAAATATGAAAGAATGGCCGATACGGCACTTCGCCGCGCGAAGGCGCGCGGCCGCGCCGCTATCGGACGAGGTATGAAAATGATTCACAAGCTCACATCGGAAGAACGCAAGACGCAACTCGAAAGCCTGCCTCACTGGACGGCCGTGCCGGGCCGCGACGCCATCCAGCGCAGTTTTCGCTTCGCCGATTTCAACGAAGCGTTCGGTTTCATGACGCGCGTCGCGATCAAGGCCCAGGAAGCGAATCACCATCCCGAGTGGTTCAACGTCTACAACCGCGTCGACATCACGCTGTCGACGCACGACGCCGACGGTCTCACCGAGCGCGACATCAAGCTCGCGCATTTCATCGAGGAAGTGGGCAAGCACGCAAAGGCTGCGTAATTACCCTGATGGAGATTCGAAATCGGATCGTCAACGTATCGCTTTCGGTAAGCGTTTTCTATGCTGAATGAAGCGAAAGCCTTCAGCTTTCCAAGCCGTTGTTAAGTCGAACGTAAGAGTCCCATGCGTTGCGTGCTTTAGGGTCCAATCCTTCCAGTTGCAGCGCACTTTGGCGCTGTACAATCAGCAACGCATACGGTTTGGAAAGCGCGCTAGCCTCTTCGCAGAGTTCGAGTTCGTCGCCGCTCGACGGCGAGCGGGCCCGCCAGAAATTGATCGCGGCTTCGAGTTCGTGGATCGAAATATCGGACATGATCGAGATGTTCGTTGCTGGCCGTCCTGCTTGTCGCCGGGCATGCGACGTTTTCGTGGAAACGGCGTCGTGCTGTCCCGCGTGCCTGAACCGCCAACCCATTGTACTTGAGCGAATCTCATGCGACTCCTTCTGATCGAAGACGACCGCCCCATCGCACGCGGCATTCAAAGCAGCCTCGAACAGGCGGGCTTCACAGTCGACATGGTTCACGACGGCATCTTTGCCGAGCAGGCGCTCGCGCAAAACCGCCACGAACTCGTGATCCTCGACCTCGGCCTGCCCGGCATCGACGGCATGACGCTGCTGTCGCGCTTCCGCCAGACCAACCGCCACACGCCCGTCATCGTGCTGACCGCGCGCGACGAGCTGAACGATCGCGTGCAGGGCCTCAACTCCGGCGCCGACGACTACATGCTGAAGCCGTTCGAGCCCGCCGAACTCGAAGCGCGGATCCGCGCGGTGATGCGTCGCAGCGGCCCGCACAGCGACATGCCGCGTCCGGAAGTGTCGCTCGGCGGCGTGCGCCTGTCGGGTGTCGATCGCCGCATCTTCAACGACGACAAGCCGCTCGAGCTGTCGCCGCGCGAATTCGCGGTGCTCGAGATGCTGCTGCTTCGCCACGGCCGCGTCGTCAGCAAGGCGCAGTTGCAGGATCACCTGACGCACTTCGGCGGCGATCTCGGCGACACCGCGATCGAAGTCTACGTGCACCGGGTCCGCAAGAAGCTCGAGCAGTGCCGTGTCGAGATCGTCACGGTGCGCGGCTTCGGCTACCTGTTGCAGGAAATCCGCCAGACCGCGAGCGTCTGACGGTCCGAAGCGGCGCGCTGCGGCCGCGCGCGCCGCGCGCGCCGCGCGCCTACCCGCGCCGCTTCGCGAAGCGGCGCTTATCCTATTCGTTCGCGCGATGTCCCTTGATCCGGCTGTGACCAGCCTGCGCCGCACGCTGCTGCGGCGCCTCGCCGCGCCGCTGTCGATGCTCGCGCTGATGAGCGGCCTCATTGCGTACTGGCTTGCGTGGCAATACACGCAGCACGTCGTCGACCGATCGCTCGCCGATCTCGCGTCGGCCATCTCGAAGCAGATCCAGATCGCGGGCCCCGATGCGCCGTTCACGGTGCCGCCGCTTGCTCAGGCGATGTTCTCCGATCCCACCGAACAGCTGATCTACCGGATCAGCGACGGCGAGCACGAGCTCGCCGGCGATCCGAAGCTGCCGCTGCAAGGCGCGAGCGTGCGCCGGATGCACGTCGCGTACGTGTTCGAGGCCGAATACGACAACCAGGCGGTGCGGGTCGCGCAGGTGCGCGTCGAGCAGACGGAAAGCGGCAATCCGATGATCGTCGAGGTCGCGCAGCCGGTGCGCTACCGCTACCGGATCGCGGCGGAATTCCTCGTCGCGATCATGATGCCGCTCCTCTTGCTGCTGCTCGCCGGCTGGGGGATCGTGTGGCGCGTCGTCAATCAGCAGCTCGGCCCGCTCACGCATCTCGCCGATTCGCTGAACCGGCAGACCCACACGTCGCTCGAGCCCGTCGACGAAACCGAAGTGCCGCTCGAGATCCGGCCGCTCACGAGTGCGATGAACGCGCTGCTCGGTCGCCTGAAGACCGCGCTCGACGCGCAGCGCAAGTTCATCGCCGACGCCGCGCACCAGCTGCGCACGCCGCTCACCGCGATCAAGCTGCACGCGGAGCAGGCGGCCATCGCGCGCGATCCGCAGCAGGCGCTGACCGCCGTGCGCGAGCTGCGCTCGGCGGCTGACCGCGCGGTGCGGCTGTCGAATCAGTTGCTGTCGCTCGCGCGCGCGGAGCCGGGCGAGCAGGCCGCTCGCTTCGTCGACGTCGACCTCGCCGGCCTCGCGTTCGAAACCGGCGCCGAATGGGTGCCGCGTGCGCTCGCCTCGCACGTCGATCTCGGCTTCCAACGCGGCGACGGCCGCGCCGAAGACGAGCCGCTCGTCGTGCGCGGCAATCCGGTGCTGCTGCGCGAGGTGATCGCGAATCTGCTCGACAACGCGCTGAAGTACGTCCCGCTCGCGCGGCCGCAAGGCGCGCGGATCACGATGGACGTGTCGCAGATCGCGCTCGACAACGGCATGGCGGCGGCCGAGATCGTCGTCGAGGACAACGGTTCCGGCGTGCCGGCGGGGCAGCAGGCGGACCTCTTCAAGCGCTTCTTCCGCGGCGACGCGCAAAGCGGCAGCGGCGTCGAGACGGGCGCGGGCCTCGGCCTCGCGATCGTTCACGACATCATCGCGATGCACGGCGGCACCGTGTCGTACGCGGATGCGCCCGAGGGCGGCTCGCGCTTCGTCGTGCGGGTACCGCTCGCCGACAAGCCGTCCGCGCCGGCGCCCCATTCGTCCGAATCGCCGGCCGCTTCGGTCTGACACGGTGGCGGCTCGTGCGCGGGCTTGTGTCCGCACGAGCCGCGCACGAGCGACGTGCGCGGGCGGGCGATACGGCTTGCCCATTTACGCCGCGTCCGCGCAGCGATCCGAGATTCTCGAATGACGACCGCTCAACGCGGCCCGATCGATGCCGCGCCGACCGATGTTCGCGCGCGACGTTGCGCTATGCGTTCACGAACGCCTCATCGACGACACGGCGCAAATGACGCGCGCCGACCCTGCGAAGGATCGCAGCCGCAGCCGATTAGTTGGGATTGGAAAGCATCGGGGCGGCCTTTTTCGATTCGTCCGCCCGCTCGAACCGGCGAAACCGCGGCGTGCGCGCGATGGCATCGCGCATCGCCGCGGCGGCGTCACTTCTTCTTTTTCTTGTCCTTGCCGCCCTTCTTCGCCTTCTTCTTTTTCTTGCCTTCGTCGTCTTCCGACGTCGCAAGCAGCGTGCCCCGGCACGTCGCCGCGCCGCAGCGGCACGCGTATTCGCGCTTGAGCTTCTTCGTCAGGCGCGCATCGATTACGAGGCCGTAGTCGTAGAAGAGCTCTTCCTGCTCGCCGATGTCGCGCAGCGCGTGGATGAACACGCGTCCGTCCACCTCCTCGGCTTCGCAATTCGGCGCGCACGAGTGATTGATCCAGCGTGCGCTGTTGCCGTCGATCTTGCCGTCGATCACGCCGCCCTCTTCGAGCGCGAAATAGAACGTGTGATTCGGATCGTCCGGGTCGTGCGGATGGCGGCGCAGCGCCTCTTTCCACGAGATCCGCTCGCCCTTGTATTCGACTACGCGCTCTCCCGCTTTGATCGGTACCGCGGCGAATACGCCCTTGCCGTGAACGCCCGAACGGCGCACCACGATCCTGCGTGAACTCATCGAACGAATCCTTTGAAGACGACTTGAAACTGAAACGAACGCGCTGCGCATCGCATGTTGCGCGCACCGCTTCGTCGATCGCGGCGCAAGCGGCATTGCATGCCGTGTGCCGGCCGAGTGCGAATCACCCGAATCCTACACGTTAGGGATTGCTTCGTTCAACATCGAACGGCCGCTCGATGCACGAAATCGCACGAAACCACGCGACGTCGATCGAATCGGCGACCGGTTCGGCGCGAGCGCCGATCGCCCGCCGCTCATCCGCCACGCGTCGCATATGCGACGCACACGCGCCGCTCAACGCTGACCGAACGACACGTCGCCGAACAGCGCCTTGTGCTCGCGCGGCTGCGAGCGCCAATACTGCGGCGGCGCACTGACCGTCGCGCCGAGCTTCGCGGCCGCGTGCCACGGCCAGCGCGGATCGTAGAGCATCGCGCGCGCCATCGCGACGAAATCCGCATCGCCCGCTTCGATCAAGCGATTCGCGTGCTCGGGATCGGAGATGAGGCCGACGGCGACCGTCGGCATGTCGACCGCGCGCTTGACCGCCTGCGCGAACGGCACCTGATAGCCGGGCGACAGCGGAATTTTCTGCAGCGGCGACACGCCGCCAGACGACACGTCGATCCAGTCGCAGCCGCGCCGCTTCAGCTCGTGCGCGAACGCGATCGTACCGTCGAGCTCCCAGCCGCCCGGCACCCAGTCGGTCGCGGACACCCGCACGCCGACCGGACGATCGTCCGGAAACGCCGCGCGCACCGCGTCGAATACTTCGAGCGGAAAGCGCATCCGGTTCTCGAGCGAGCCACCGTACGCGTCGGTGCGGCGATTCGCCAGCGGCGACAGGAATTGATGCAGCAGATAGCCGTGCGCCGCGTGGACTTCGAGCGCGTCGATGCGGAGACGCGCCGCCCGCTTCGACGATTCGACGAACGCCTGACGGATGCGCTCGAGCCCGGCCGCGTCGAGCGCGAGCGGCGACGGTTCGTTTTCCCGATGAGGGACCGCGGACGGCGCGGACGGCTGCCAGCCGCCCTTGTCGACCGGGATCAGTTGCCCGCCGTTCCACGGCACGTCGCTCGACGCCTTGCGGCCCGCGTGCGAAAGCTGCATCGCGACGCGAATCGGCGAATGCTTGCGGATCGCGGCGAGCACGGGTTCGAGCGCGGCTTCGGTCGCGTCGTCCCACAAGCCGAGGTCCCCGGACGAAATGCGGCCGTCGGGCTCGACCGCCGTCGCCTCGATACAGAGAAGTCCCGCGCCCGACAGCGCGAGATGGCCGAGATGGATCAGGTGCCATGCGCGCGCCTCGCCGTTTTCGGCGGAGTACTGGCACATCGGCGAAATCACGATGCGATTGGGAAGCGTCACGCCGCGCAGCGTGAACGGAGAAAACAACGCACTCATGGCAGCCGCTCTCGCGAAGGAAGTCGAGCGACCGAGGTTAGCACGCGGCGCACAGGCTTGCCGCGAGCGCGACGACTCACGCAATGAAGCGCAAATGGAAACGGCGCCGGGCTCGGCGACGAGCCTGGAACCGTTTTCGTTTCGGACGAACGCGGCCGAAGCCGACCGGCGCCGCTACAGCCCGACCGAATCGAGCCACTCGCCGAACATCTTGCGCGCGGCGCATTCGAGCGTCGGACCGAGCTGCGCGGTCTGCTCGCGCAATCGTTTCGCGTCGATCCCGGGCGTCGCCGCGATCTCGCCCGCATGGCCGATCAGCCAGGGCTCGAAGCGGTCCGCGCGAATCTCCGGATGGCATTGGAGCGCGAGCACGTGCGTGCCCCACGAGAAGGCCTGGTTGCGGCACACCGGCGTCGACGCGAGATGGATCGCGCCCGCAGGCAAGTCGAACGTGTCGCCGTGCCAGTGCATCATCGACGTGATCGCACCGTCGACGTGCCGCAGCGGCGACGCGCGCCCCGCCTCCGTCAGCGTGAGCGGCATCCAGCCGAGCTCCTTCGCCGCCGGATACACGCGCGCGCCGAGCGCACGCGCGATCAGCTGCGAGCCGAGGCAAACGCCGAGCGTCGGCAAGCCGGCTTCGATCCGCTTGCCGACGAGCGCCGCGAGCAGCGCCGTCGTCGGATACAGCTCGTCGTCGTACGCGCCGATCGGCCCGCCGAGCACGACGAGCAGCGACGGCGCAAGCGCGTCGAGCGCCTCGACGCGAGAACCGCCGACGTCGACATAGCGCACGCGCCGCCCGCGTTCGCCGAGCACCTGCTCGAAACTCCCGAGGTCCTCGAAATGCACGTGGCGAATCGCAACGGCTTCAGCGTTCATCGGCGCCTCCGGCTCGTCCGAGCCCCCGCTCGACGCGCATTACGCCTGCGCGAAGAGTTTCCAGGTCTTCTTCTGCGTCAGGGCGTCCGCTTCCTCGTGCACCGCGCAGTCGAGACGCAGGTCGCTGTCCGCCATCGTCAGGTCGAGCAACGAACAACGGTAGGTCGGCTTGCGCACCGCCTTGCCCGGCTGGAAGTGCTTGCACGTCACGCACATCCGGTGCGGCGGAATGTCGCCCTTGACCTGCAGCTCGCGCAGCGTCTTCAGCAGCGCGCGATACAGCACGCCCTGCTCGTCGCTGCCGAGCGTGCCGACCGCCTTCGACAGGAAGTCCGGCCACTGCAGCGCCTTCTTCGCCGCCGTGCGGCCGCGCGCGCTCAAGCGCACCGCGAGCGCGCGACCGTCGTCGAGCGCGCGACGCTTCTCGACGAGCCCCTTGTGCTCGAGCGTGCTCACCGCATCGCTCGTCGTTGCCGCGGTCAATTGCGTTTCGCGCGCAATCTCGCCCAGCCGCATCGGCCCCTTGCGTTGAAGCAGCAGCACGAGGATTTCACCCTGCGTCGGCGTCAACCCCGCGCCTTCCGCCCAATCCCATGCCTGGCTCCGCATAGCCGTGCTCAACCGCAACAGGCTGTGGGTCACTCGCCCCGCAGCCTGATTCCCGTAAACACCTTCGCTCATAGTCTTTTCGCTGTTGCCGGCCGTCTTTTGAAGGCGGCCGTTTGTGGGGAGATCAGGTCTCGATCTCTGTCTCAAAAGGGCGCACCCGGACGAGCGCGTCCGACATGTTCGCCGCGAGGCACACGCCGCGAACCTGCACGCGGTTTCAGCACCCCCGTCGGCGCCGACCACCGCGAAGCCGACATTCTAAGCGAGAGCGGAAAATCGTACAGCTAAGTTATCCCACCAAACCTGTGGATAACGACTGAATAAACACAGGAACGAACTGTGTGTCGTTTCTTGACAACCTGCCGCACAGGCTCGCCGAAAAATTTTCCGTCCCGAGCCGTCCGCCGAAATTCCTACTCGATTCGCGTCGTTGTCAATGTCACAGGTCTTTGACTTTGCGGCGAAATATCAAGTTATCCACAGAATCGGCGGGGGCTTGTTAACTACTACTACGTTTACATACGTATACGTTGGGGTAAACCTAAACCCGTTCTCGTCGGATGCGACGATTTGAAAAACTATTTTTCATTCCCGCCAGCGCAGACACTGCTGGCGCACAGTTTCGTTCAGCGATTTTTCCTGCTTGAAGATCGTCCGGAGCCACGACGCGTCGTTGACGCGCGCCTTCGCGAGCGCGCCGATCTCGTCGAGCGCCGCGCGCGAGCCGAGTGCTGCCGCATGCGGCGCAATGCGGTCGAGCGTGTCGAGGATGTCCTCGGCGATCGTCCGGCGCTCGCCCGTCTGCGGATTCACGCAGGTGCCCTCGAGTCCGAAGCGGCATGCCTCGAAACGGTTGAACGTGTAGACGAGGTAGTCGTCCTCCGACAGCTTGAGCGGTCGATCGATCAGCAGGTAGCGCGCGAGCGTCTGGATGTAGCACGCGATCGCGGCCGCGCGATCGACCGACAGCGGCGTGTCCATCACGCGCACTTCGATCGTTCCGTAGCCGGGTTTCGGACGGATGTCCCAGTAGAAGTCCTTCATGCTGTTGACGACGCCCGTGTTCACCATCTTCGTGAAGTACTCCTCGAAGCCGTTCCAGGTGAGCACGAACGGCGCGCGGCCCGACAGCGGGAACGCGAACACGGAATTGAGGCGTGCCGAATGAAAGCCGGTGTCGACGTTCTGCACGTACGGCGACGACGCCGACAGCGCGATGAAATGCGGGATGAAGCGCGACATCGAGTGCAGCAGGAACAGCGCGCTGTCGGCGTCCGGACAACCGATGTGCACGTGCTGGCCGAACACCGTGAACTGCTTCGCGAGATAGCCGTACAGCTCGGAGATGTACTGGAAGCGCGGCGCATCGAAAATCTGCCGCTCGCTCCATTGCTGGAACGCGTGCGTGCCGCCGCCGCAGAGACCGACGTTCAGCTGGTCGGCCGCGCTGACGAGCGTGTCGCGGATCGCGTGCAGTTCGCCCAACGCCTGATCGTGCGTCCTGCATATGCCGGTCGACAGCTCGATCATGCTTTCGGTGATCTCCGGCGTGATGTTGCCGGGAAATTTTGCATCCTTGATGAGCCGCATCAAATCGGACGAC
Source organism: Burkholderia oklahomensis C6786 (assembly GCF_000959365.1). Classification (NCBI taxonomy): domain Bacteria; kingdom Pseudomonadati; phylum Pseudomonadota; class Betaproteobacteria; order Burkholderiales; family Burkholderiaceae; genus Burkholderia; species Burkholderia oklahomensis. The sequence continues at coordinate 1,744,672 of NZ_CP009555.1, read as the reverse complement.
GCTTTCGTCAGATCGTAGTTGTGAGTATTGACGATCTGGATTTCGAGCTCGATGCCGAACGTGAACGGTTCGGAGTTGACGAAGGTTTCGAGTGCCATGGCGTGGTTCCGGATAACGGGGCGGGAAGCGTCGGACGCGCGGATCAACTGGCGTCGCGCCGTTCGCCGACGGCCGACAGGCTACGATAGACGATGAGCGGCCCGATCAACTGCAGCACGACGATCGAGCACATGATGACCGCGCGCAGGCGCGGATCGAAATTCGGGTAAAGCTGGTAGGTGTCGTCGACGAGCAGATACGCGAGCGCCGACATCGGCACGAGCGAGAAGCCGAGCGCGACGCCCTGCTTCACGCCGAGGCCGCTCGGCTTCGCGAACGCGAGCACGCCGACGAGCTTCGCGACGAAGCGCGTCGCAATCAGCGCGCCCGCGATGAGTCCACCCGCGACGATGTCCTGCGAGGCGAACGACGTGAGCGTCAGCACGAACAGAATCACGGTGAGCAGCCACCCGGCGGTGCCGAAATGCTCGGGCCACAACTGCGGGCGCGCTTCGAGATTCTTCACGATGATGCCGGCGAGCAGGAGCGTGAGCATCGTCGACAACTTGAGCACCTGCGCGACCGCGATCGCGAGCACGACGAGGCCGAACAGCGCGACGAACGAATGCTCGTCGCGCATCGTCGAGGCGACATGCCTGAACAGATAATTGCATGCGCGAGCGAACAGATACGCGACGATGAACGAGCCGGCGAGCAGATAGATCGGCTGCAGGATCGTCGCGAACACGTTGCCGTACGCTTCCTGATGCAGCCAGCTCGTGACGAGCTTCGTCAGCACGACCGCGTAGACGCTGTTCAGCGCCGACAACGTGATGAGCCGCTGCGACACCTGCCCTTCCGCGCGCAATTCCGTCTTCAACTGGATCACCATCGCGGGCGACGTCGAGATCGCGATCGCCGCGAGCACGAGCGCGATCATTCCCGGCACCTTGAGCAGCAGCAGCACCGCGAGCACGAGCACGAACGTGAGCGTCGCCTCGGCGAGACTCGACGCGATGAGCCACGGATTGCGGCGGATCCAGCGCAAGTCGAGCCGGCTGCCGAGCTCGAACAGCAGCAGACCGAGCGCGACGTTCACGAGGAGCCGCGACGTGTCGTCGGTGCTCGCGTCGATCACGCCGAAGCCGAACGAGCCGGCGATAAGCCCGATCACCGCATAGCCGGTGATCCGCGGCAGGCGCCACGCGCGATAGCAGAGCTCGCCGCAGAGACCCGCGGCAAAGAGTGCGAAGCCGGCCCAAAAAATCGCATCCGGGACGAGGGGCCAGTTGGGTAGAAACGAGAACGCTGACTTCATCGTGGTGACTTCTCCTTTGGAAGGCAACCTCCGGCGACGCGGATCGAGCGAGTCGAGCGAATGATGCGCGCTGGATGAGTGGTTGCCCCGTCGTTCGTTGTTCTGTACGACCAGTAGGACATGGGGTAAGCCCGCGTCGCCGAAAAGGGTGCGACGGTCAGTCGGGCTTGCGGCCGATCTGGGGTCGGCCTGGCGTGTGTGAATGGACAGCGCGATCTCAAATCCTCAGATTCGAATTCGAGCCGACCGTTCCGTTGATGCAAGCGTGGCGCAGCGCCGTGACATGCGTGAAGGAGACCGATTGTGCCACAGCTATTCCGGACCGGACCGAATTTGGGCAACGGGTTGGCCGATCGCCAGGGCTAGCCCGTTTACTTCGAGGTAAACCTGTATACATACATAGTAGAAGTTAACAAAGCAGCCGATTTTCTGTGGATAACCGGCGTTTACGCCGATGGATCATGGACTTGCGCGCCGCATAACCGGATGTACAGCCTGTTTGCCCGCACAGGGTTTCGATGAGCAATTTTTTCGACTCTGTGCGGCTGTGCGAAGTTGCCCCGTTTACGTCCACATCGATTGCACAGTGATTGCGCTAGGAATTCGCGCGGTTATCCACAGGGCCGGGTGGATAACCGCGCGGCGACTCTGTGTGCGGCGTCTGCGTCGGGTTCGAGAACGGAGCGGCGACGCGCAAGAAAGGAGGGGCGCCGTTGCCCAGATAGTGAGTCGGCCGAGCGAGTCAGTCGACGCGCCCGTGCCGCAGTGCGCGGACGAGGAAGCGGGCCGGGTCGATCGCTTCGGCCAGTTCGCGTTCGAGCGGCCACGGCTCCCCTTCGATCTGCGCGGCGATCAGCTCCGCGCCGAGCGCCGCCCAGACGAGCCCGCGCGAACCGTAGCCGAATGCGCCGTACAGGCTCGCCGCGCGCGGCACGTCGCGCAGCCTGGCGCCCGTCAGCGCCGCCGCATCGCGAGCGGCCGCCGCCTCGTCGCCGAGTTCGCCGACGAGCGGCAACCGGTCGCTCGCGACGCAGCGAAAGCCGACGCGGCCCGTCAGCGTGCTCGCGTCGAGCGAGGCCGCAGAAAATTCAGGCAGCAGCCGTTCGAGCCGGACGAGGTTTTCGCGATGGCCCGCTTCGCGCAGTGTCGTGCCCGTATCGTCCGGCTCGTAAGTCGCGCCCGTCAGCGTGACGCCGCCGGCAAGCGGCACGACGTAGCCGTCGCCGATCACGGGCACCGGCACGTCCGGCGCGCTGCCCGGTGGCAGCAGCGTGAGCTGGCCGCGCACGCGCTGCGTCGGCGCATGCCGCAGGCCGGCGATGCGCGCGGCATCGGCCGCGTTCGCGACGACGACGACGCTCGCCTGCGCAAGCGTCGCGCCCGATGCGTCGAGCGCGCGCCAGCGGCCGTCGTCGCCGCGCTCGAGCCGCGCGACTTCGACGCCGACGATGCGCGTGAGCTTTTCGCCGGCCGCCGCGCATTGCGCGGCCGCGAGCGCGGCAGGGCTGATCGAGCCGCCTTGCGGGAACAGCCATCCGCCGTATGCGACGTCCGTTCGCAACAGCGCTCGTGCTTCGTCGCGCGACAGCGTCGACGCGAGCTCGGCCGGCACGCCGAGCGCCTCGATGCTCTCGCGCATCCGCTCGAACTCGTCGTCCGATGTCGCGAGCTGCACGAGACCTTGCGTGCTGCGCGCAAACGCGTGGCCTGCGCGCTCGAGCGCGCGCCAGCGGTTCAGCGCGTGAAGGAAGCCGGCGCGCGACAGACGGGCCGCGAGATTGTCGTCGCGCGCGATCATCGGGTGGAACACGCCGGCGGGATTGCCGGATGCTTCGCTCGCGATCTCCGCGCGTCGCTCGATCAGCGTCACGTGCCAGCCGCGCGTGGCGAGCCGCTCGACGACGGCGCAGCCGGCGAGCCCTGCGCCGATCACGAGCGCATCGCGCGTCCCGACGGCGCGCGCGCGCGGCGGCTCATGGCGCCGCACGCGCCAGCGCGGCGCGAATTCACCGACGAGCATCGCGCGCTTGCCGGCGAAGCCTTCGATTTTCCGATGCGTGAAACCCGCTTCGTCGAGCGCACGCTTGACGGTGCCCGCGCTCGTGTAGGTCGCGAACGTCGCATGCTCGTCGGCGAGCTTCGCGAGCGACTTGAAGATCGCAGGCGACCACATGTCCGCGTTTTTCGACGGCGCGAAGCCGTCGAGATAGAACGCGTTTGCGCGCAGCACGAGATTCGGCAGCACGTCGAGCGCATCGCCGAACACGAGCGTGAGCGTCACGCGGCCGTCGTCGAATTCGAGACGGTGGACGCCCGGCGTCATCGCGGGCCATGCGTTCGCGAGTTCGTCGACGAGCGGCTCAATAGTTGTATATGCAACGATATGCGCGGCAGCGCGACGCAGATCGTCGCGCGCGAACGGGTGCTTTTCGACCGACACGAAGTGAAGCCGCTCGCCGTGCGACGGATCGGCGCGCCATGCAGCCCATGTCGCGAGAAAGTTGCAGCCGATGCCGAAACCCGTCTCGACGATCGTGAAAGTTCGCTTGTGCCGCCAGCGCCGTGGCAGGCCGTTGCCGCGGATGAACACGTGGTCGGCCTGGGCCAGCGCGCCTGCTGCGCTATGGTAGATGTCGCCGTAGAGGGGCGAGACGACGGTGCCGTCTTCGCGGAAGACGAGCGTCGCCGGAACGATTCGATCGGGCATGCGAAACAAAAAAGAAGGCGGCGAAATTGCGACGAACCGCCGCGCGAGCCCCGTCCCGCCTGGCGTTGGCAAAATCCAACGGAACGGTGCGTCAGCCTCGGACGAGCCGCGGCGAAGCCGGAACGCGCGGCTCGGAAACCGCGCGCGAGGCATCTAACTCGACAAAATTCGCTCGAAAATCTTTGAAACCCTTGTCGTTATTGGGTTTGCGCTGCGCTATCATAGCAAGCGCCGTATCGCGGAGCTGCCAGGAGGCAAACCCGGCGGTGCGTTGCGCGGCGCAATACATTGCGCCGTGCCGTCGCCACACACTATAGACGGCACGGTTCGCGCACGTATAATCGGCGCGTTCGCGCTGTTCGTGTCAACCTAACCTGGAAAGGAACCTTAATGAACAAACAGGAACTGATCGACGCCGTCGCCGCCCAGACGGGCGCCAGCAAGGCTCAAACCGGCGAAACGCTGGACACGCTCCTCGAAGTGATCAAGAAGTCTGTGTCGAAAGGCGACTCAGTTCAACTGATCGGCTTCGGTAGCTTCGGTTCGGGCAAGCGCGCAGCGCGCACGGGCCGCAACCCCAAGACGGGCGAGACCATCAAGATCCCGGCAGCCAAGACGGTCAAGTTCACGGCTGGCAAGGCGTTCAAGGACGCAGTGAACAAGCGCTGAGACGAGCTGTTCGCGAACGAAAAACCCGCTGGTGCCAGCGGGTTTTTTCTTTTCGGCGCGGCTTTTTCGCCACGCCGCATGGTCTTTTTCAATCTTTGACGATCAGTGCCGATGGACGATCTCGGCGTCGTCGCCGTGGTCGTTGTCGTGGTCATGGCCGTGCTCATGATCATGATCGTCGACGTCCCATGCCGGGAACGGATCCGCGTAGCTCGCCCAAGCGTGCTTGCCTTGCACGTACTCGGCGTCGGTGAGCAGGCACGCATCGAACTTCGCGCGCCACGCGGGCGCATCGAGCCCGACGCCGATCAGCACGAGCTCCTGCCGTCGGTCGCCGATCGACGTATCGGCGAGGTCGCCGTGCCAGTCGGCGACGATCTCTTCGTACAGCTCGTCGCCCTCTTGCGGCCATTCGGCGCGGTCCTGCGCCGCCCACCAGTGCCCGGCCGGACCGTGCCGGCACACCCCGCCCGCCTGCGACAGCGAGCCGGCGATGTCGTCGCGCGTCGCGAGCCAGAAGAACCCCTTGCTGCGCAGCACGCCCTTCCACTCTTCGTGCAGCAGCGCCCAGAGCCGCGCCGGATGAAACGGCCGGCGCGCGCGATAGACGAAGTGGCCGATCCCGTATTCGTCGGCTTCGCTGTGCACGTGCACATCGCCGTGGTCGTGGTCGGCGTCTTCGTCGTGGCGATGCTCGAGCGACGCGAGCCAGCCCGGCGCATTCGCGGCCGCGTCGAAATCGAAGAGCCCGGTGTCGATCACGTCGGCGAGCGGCACGTCGCCGAAGCGGCTGACGATCTGCCGCGCGCGCGGATTCAGATTCGCGAGGATGCGCTGCAGACGCGCGAGCGCGTCGGCATCGACGAGATCCGCCTTGTTGATGACGAGCACGTCGCAGAATTCGATCTGCTCGATCAGCAACTCGACGAGCGTGCGGTCGTCTTCTTCGGTTGCGGCGAGACCGCGCTCGGCGAGCGCGTCGTCGCGGCCGTAGTCGCGCAGGAAATTGAACGCGTCGACGACCGTGACCATCGTGTCGAGGCGCGCGACGTCGGCGAGCGTCGAGCCGTCGTCGTCGACGAACGTGAAGGTCTCGGCGATCGGCATCGGCTCGGCGATGCCGGTCGATTCGATCAGGATCGCGTCGAAGCGGTTTTCGGCAGCGAGGCGGCGGATCTCGACGAGCAGGTCGTCGCGCAGCGTGCAGCAGATGCAGCCGTTCGACATTTCGACGAGACGCTCCTCGACGTGCGACAACTCGGCCGCGTCGCGCACGAGCGTCGCGTCGACGTTGACGGCGGCGAGGTCGTTGACGATCACGGCGACCTTCAGGCCGGCGCGATTCGCGAGGATGTGATTGAGCAGCGTGGTCTTGCCGGCGCCGAGGAAGCCGGACAGCACGGTGACGGGCAACGGCTGGTTCATTGCGGTGCGCACCAACGAAAAAAGCGGGAAGCGAGCCGCCGCGCCCCGGAAAACGGGGCGGCACCGGCGTGCGGCCGGCGCGGACGAGCGGCGGGAAAGCCGCATTGTGCATCAAATATAGACAGACGGCCGTGCGCGACGGCGAGCCGGCGGCGATTTCATGATGCGTGCGGCGTGAACGGGACGGACGGAAGCGCTTGCACGCGGCGCGAGCGTCGGGTTCGCGCAAGCGCGGTCCGGCGGCGCATTCCCGCTCTATCTATATAGGCTCAGCGGCCGGGTTTGCTTCGCGATCGGTTCGGCTAGCGTTGCGCGCTCTGCGCATCCTGTGCGTCCGGCGCGGGCATCAGCTTCCATCGAACGAGAATATCGGCGATCTGCTTCGCGTACTTGTCGCGCAGCGACGGCGTCTCCGAATGGTAGGCGCCCACCGCCTGCCACGTGTTGCCGTACTTGTCCATCTTGCGGCGCAGATGCCACGCGGCGATATAGACGCTCTTGCACGGCTCCATCAGCGTGTTTTTCGTGATCCCGTAGCGGGACAGCGTCGGCAGATGGATCGAGTTGATCTGCATGAGGCCGTAATCGGTCGAGCCGTTCGCGTTCTTGTTGAGCGCCTCCGGACGATTGTGCGATTCCTGCCACGCGATCGCGCGCAGGATCAGCGGATTCACCTTCTGGTATTTTGCGGCCTCGTCGTAACAGTCGGCGCGTGCGGGCGCGCTGGCGGACCAGGCGCCGGCGGCGAACATCGCGACAATGACGAACCGCATCCTCATATGGAAGGAAATGAACCGGTGAATTGTTTTACGCTTCGCAGAAGGCCGGGAAAACCCGCACGCGCTTTTCGCGCGAAGCCGCTCCGGCCGCCCGTATCATACCTGCAACCGAACGGTTCGCAATGCAGGGAGGCCGTTCGGTTGGTTCGGACTACGGCGTTTGCCAAGCACGTTTATACCGCATTATCGTGCTGGTTCTTCGCGAGACTTCGCATGGGATAACTTACATGCGGCATACGCATTCGTTTTTTTTTATGGCGTATGTGAGACAGTTCTCAGTTCAATGTGATATTTCGGACATGAAAAACTGCTAATGTCTGCTTTTTTGACATCGATCTTACGTAATACCATCGGACACGGCCGCCGTCGGCATCGATCCATTACTCCATGACAAGAACTCGCTTTGCTTTGCGGCGCGTCGCAACGGCGCTCGTCGTCGCCGGAATCGTCGTCGCGCAGGCCGCTCACGCTCAGGTCACGCTCAATTTCGTCAATGCGGACATCGATCAGGTCGCGAAGGCGATCGGCGCCGCGACGGGCAAGACGATCATCGTCGACCCGCGCGTCAAGGGTCAGCTGAACCTCGTATCGGAACGCCCCGTGCCGGAAGATCAGGCGCTGAAGACGCTGCAGTCCGCGCTCCGGATGCAGGGTTTCGCGCTCGTCCAGGATCACGGCGTGCTGAAGGTCGTGCCGGAAGCCGACGCGAAGCTGCAGGGCGTGCCGACCTACATCGGCAACACGCCGCAGGCGCGCGGCGATCAGGTCGTCACGCAAGTGTTCGAGCTGCGCAACGAATCGGCCAACAACTTGCTCCCGGTGCTGCGTCCGCTGATCTCGCCGAACAACACGATCACCGCGTATCCGGCCAACAACACGATCGTCGTCACCGACTACGCGGACAACGTGCGCCGGATCGCGCGGATCATCTCGGGCGTCGACAGCGCGGCGGGTGCGCAGGTCGCCGTCGTGCCGCTCAGGAACGCGAACGCGATCGACATCGCCGCGCAGCTGACGAAGCTGCTCGATCCGGGCGCGATCGGCAACACCGACGCGACGCTCAAGGTCACCGTGCAGGCCGATCCGCGGACCAACGCGCTGCTTCTGCGCGCGTCGAACGCGCAGCGCCTCGCCGCGGCGAAGAAACTCGCGCAGCAGCTCGACGCGCCGAGCGGTGTGCCGGGCAACATGCACGTCGTGCCGTTGCGCAACGCCGATGCGGTGAAGCTCGCGAAGACGCTGCGCGGAATGCTCGGCAAGGGTGGCGGCGAAAGCGGCTCGTCGGCGAGCTCGAACGATGCGAATGCGTTCAATCAAGGCGGCTCGCAGAGCGGCTCGAACTTCTCGACGGGCACGTCGGGCACCCCGCCGCTGCCGTCGGGGCTGTCGTCGAGCTCGTCGGGCGGCACCGGCGGCACGATGGGCGGCGGCGGTCTCGGCACGGGCGGCCTCCTCGGCGGCGACAAGGACAAGAGCGACGAGAATCAGCCGGGCGGCATGATCCAGGCCGATGCGGCGACGAACTCGCTCATCATCACCGCGTCGGATCCCGTGTACCGGAACCTGCGCGCGGTGATCGACCAGCTCGACGCGCGGCGCGCGCAGGTGTACATCGAGGCGTTGGTCGTCGAGCTGAACTCGACGACCAACGCGAACCTCGGGATTCAATGGCAGGTTGCGAACAACGCGCTCTACGCAGGGACGAACCTGACGACGGGCGGCGTGGGCGGCGGCAACAGCATCACCAATCTGACGGCCGGCGCGACGAACCCGCTTAACGTAGTAGGTGCGCTCACGCCGGGGCTCAATATCGGTTGGCTGCGCAACATGTTCGGCATCCAGGGGCTCGGCGGGTTGCTGCAGTATTTCTCCGGCGTGAGCGACGCAAACGTGCTGTCGACGCCGAACCTCGTCACGCTCGACAACGAGGAAGCGAAGATCGTCGTCGGCCAGAACGTGCCGATTCCGACCGGCTCGTATTCGAACTTGACGAGCGGTAACACGAACAATGCGTTCAACACGTATGACCGGCGAGACGTCGGCCTGACGCTGCATGTGAAGCCGCAAATCACCGACGGCGGGATCCTGAAGCTGCAGCTGTATACGGAGGATTCGTCGGTCGTGAACGGCACGCTCACCTCCCAGACCGGCCCGACGTTCAACAAACGCTCGATCCAGTCGACCGTGCTGGCCGACAACGGCGAGATCATCGTGCTTGGCGGCCTGATGCAGGACAACTACCAAGTCGCGAACAACAAGGTGCCGCTCCTCGGCGACATTCCGTGGATCGGCCAGCTGTTCCGCTCGGAAGGCAAGACGCGTACGAAAACCAACCTGATGGTGTTCCTGCGCCCGGTCATCATCGGCGATCGCGAGACCGCGCAGGCGGTGACGTCCAACCGCTACGACTACATCCAGGGCGTGACGGGCGCGTACAAGTCGGACAACAACATCATCCGGGACAAGGACGACCCCGTCGTCCCGCCGATGCCGATCGGCCCGAGCCAGGGCGGCTCGCCGGCGATGAACCTGTTCGACATCGACAAGATGCGGCGTCAGCAGCTCGCCCCGCCCGCGCCCGCCAGCGCGCCCGCGGCGGCAGGCGAGAACGGCGCCGCGTCGCCGGGAGCCCATCCGTGACGCAGGCGCTCGCGCAAGGCGCTCAGGATCAGCCGGCCGCCGCCGCGCCGTCGCCGCTCGCCGCGCGCCTGTTGCCGTACGGGTTCGCGAAGACCGGCCAGATCCTGATCGCGCACCAGCATGCCGACACGCTCGAAGTGTGGATCAGCGAGCGCACGAACGCGGCCGCGCTGGCCGAAGTCGCGCGCAACTTCGGCGCGATCTCGGTGCGGCGCGTGTCGGCCGACGAGCTCGCGCAGGCGATCAACCAGGCCTACGCGCGCCAGGACGGCAGCGCCGCGCAGATCGTCGGCGAGGTCGAGGGCGAAGTCGACCTGTCGCGGCTGATGCAGGACATCCCCGAGGTCGAGGATCTGCTCGAATCCGAAGACGACGCGCCGATCATCCGGATGATCAACGCGCTCCTCACGCAAGCGGCGCGCGAGCAGGCGTCCGATATTCACATCGAGCCGTTCGAGAACGCGTCGGTCGTGCGCTTTCGCGTCGACGGCACGCTGCGCGACGTCGTGCGTCCGAAGAAGGCGCTGCACGGCGCGCTGATTTCGCGGATCAAGATCATGGCGCAGCTCGACATCGCCGAGAAGCGCCTGCCGCAGGACGGCCGCATCACGCTGCGCGTCGGCGGCCGGCCCGTCGACGTGCGGGTGTCGACGCTGCCGACCGGGCACGGCGAGCGCGCGGTGCTGCGTCTGCTCGAAAAGGACGCGCAGCGCCTGAATCTCGAGGCGCTCGGAATGGGCCGCGCGACGCTCGTGCAATTCGACAAGCTGATCTCGCGCCCGCACGGCATCGTGCTCGTCACGGGCCCGACCGGCTCGGGCAAGACGACGACGCTGTACGCGTCGATGTCGCGCCTCGAGACCGCGACGACCAACATCATGACGGTCGAGGATCCGATCGAATACGACCTGTCCGGCATCGGCCAGACGCAGGTGAACGAGCGGATCGGGATGACGTTCGCGCGCGCGCTGCGCTCGATCCTGCGGCAGGATCCGGACATCATCATGATCGGCGAAATCCGCGATCTCGAGACCGCGCAGATCGCGGTGCAGGCGTCGCTGACGGGCCACCTGGTGCTCGCGACGCTGCACACGAACGATGCCGCGTCGGCCGTCACGCGTCTGACCGACATGGGCGTCGAGCCGTATCTGCTCGCATCGTCGCTGCTCGGCGTGCTCGCGCAGCGGCTCGTGCGTCAGCTCTGTCCGGTATGCAAGGAAGAGCGGCACGAGGACGGCCGCACCCTCTGGCATCCGGTCGGCTGCGACAGGTGCGGGCATTCGGGCTACACCGGCCGGCGCGGCGTCTACGAGCTGCTGATCGTCGACGATCCGATCCGCTCGCTGATCCATCGCAACGCGGCGGACGCCGAGATCCTCGCGACCGGCCGCGCGAACGGAATGCACACGCTGCGCGACGACGCCGAGCGCTGGCTCGCGGCGGGCGCGACGTCGCTCGAGGAAGTGCTGCGCGTGACGGGAGGCGCATAGCGTCATGCCGGCCTTCCGTTTCGAAGCGATCGACTCAGCGGGGCGCGCGCAAAAGGGCGTCATCGAGGCCGACAGCGCGCGCAATGCGCGCGGCCACCTGCGCACGCAAGGACTCACGCCGCTCGTCGTCGAACCGGCGGCGAGCCGCAAGCGCGGCGAACGCAGCCAGCGCCTCGCGCTCGGCCGCAAGCTGTCGCAGCGCGAGCAGGCGATCCTGACGCGCCAGCTCGCGAGCCTGCTGATCGCCGGGCTGCCGCTCGACGAGGCGCTCTCGGTGCTCACCGAGCAGGCGGAGCGCGACTACATCCGCGAGCTGATGGCGGCGATCCGCGCCGAGGTGCTGGGCGGACACTCGCTCGCGGTCGCGCTCGCCGAGCATCCGCGCGATTTCCCGGAAATCTATCGCGCGCTCGTCGCGGCGGGCGAGCACACCGGCAAGCTCGGGATCGTGCTGTCGCGGCTCGCCGACTACATCGAGGAGCGCAATGCGCTCAAGCAGAAGATCGTGCTCGCGTTCACGTATCCGGCTATCGTCACGGTGATCGCGCTCGGCATCGTCACGTTCCTGTTGAGCTACGTGGTGCCGCAGGTCGTCAACGTGTTCGCGAGCACGAAACAGCAACTGCCGCTGTTGACGATCGTGATGATGGCGCTGTCCGATTTCGTTCGGCACTGGTGGTGGGCGATCCTGATCGGGATCGCGGTCGTCGTCTATCTGGTGAAGGCGACGCTGTCGCGCGACGGCCCGCGCCTCGCGTTCGACCGGTGGCTCTTGACCGCCCCGCTCGCGGGCAAGCTGGTGCGCGGCTACAACACGGTGCGCTTCGCGAGCACGCTCGCCATCCTGACCGCGGCGGGCGTGCCGATCCTGCGCGCGCTGCAGGCGGCGGGCGAGACGCTGTCGAACCGCGCGATGCGCGGCAACATCGAGGACGCGATCGTGCGCGTGCGCGAAGGCTCGGCGCTGTCGCGCGCGCTCAACAACGTGAAGACGTTTCCGCCCGTGCTCGTGCACCTGATCCGTTCGGGCGAGGCGACGGGCGACGTGACGACGATGCTCGACCGCGCGTCGGAAGGCGAATCGCGCGAGCTCGAGCGGCGCACGATGTTCCTGACGAGCCTGCTTGAGCCGCTGCTGATTCTCGCGATGGGCGGCATCGTGCTCGTGATCGTGCTCGCGGTGATGCTGCCGATCATCGAGCTCAACAACATGGTGCAGTGACGGAAGATCGGCGCGGCCCGCGGCGGCGGGCCGGCCGAGACGAAGCGGCGCGGCGCTTCTAGCGGACGTAGATCGCGGGAGACGGCGTGTTGGCGGGCAGGAAGATCTCGGAGCGCGCGCCGTTGCGCTCGACGACGATCGAGCGGTCGCGCACTTCGGCGAGCTTCGCGCCCTGCGCGATCTCGCTGCCGAGCGACACCGCGTGCGGTGCGTCGCCGCCGATGCCGACGATGGCCGCCGCGCCGCGCTGCAGCGCGAGGATGCCGAACAGGTGGATGTCCTGCACCGGATTGCGGGTCAGTTGCCCGCCGAAGAGCGCGGCGGCGTCCTCCGTGCGCACCGGCGTGCGGGCGGCGGCGGCAGGTAGCGGAGCCTGATGCGCGGACAGCGTGACGAACCAATAGGTGGTCGTCGCGCAGAGCACCGCGAAGAGGGTGAGGGAAAGGAGCCGGATCGATAGCGCGTTCATGCGCGTTATTGTACGGAGGAATATGAAATTTGCGTTGAGTGGAAGCCCGAAGCGAGTCGCGCCTTACAATGCGGCTTCACGCAGCGGACGCCGAGCGGCTCGCGCCGCGCGCGTCACTCACTCACCGCTCATTTTTTTGAAGAAGAGGTAGTCACTCATGCAAACGTGGATCACTCGCCGTTCTCAGGCAGCACGCCGTCAACGCGGCTTCACGCTGATCGAGATCATGGTCGTGGTGGCGATTCTCGGCATTCTCGCGGCGCTCATCGTGCCGAAGATCATGAGCCGTCCGGATGAAGCGCGCCGGATCGCGGCGAAGCAGGACATCGGCACGATCATGCAGGCGCTCAAGCTGTACCGCCTCGACAACGGCCGCTATCCGACCCAGGATCAGGGCCTGACCGCGCTGATCCAGAAGCCGTCCACCGATCCGATCCCGAACAACTGGAAGGACGGCGGCTATCTCGAGCGCCTGCCGAACGATCCGTGGGGCAACCCGTACAAGTACCTGAACCCGGGCGTGCACGGCGAGATCGACGTGTTCAGCTACGGCGCCGACGGCAAGGAAGGCGGCGAGAACAACGATTCCGACATCGGCTCGTGGCAATGAGCCGCTGACGCCACCCTCACGCGAGACGCACGCACTCTTCGATGTACGCACTGCCCGGCATGTCTTCCGTTTTCGGCACGCGGCGTCACGCGGGGGCTTCCCGCGGTCGATCCGTGGAGGCTTTCTTCGGGACGTCCTTAGAGGATTCCTTCGGGCATTCCACGGGGACTTCCTTCGGGCGCCCCGCAGGGACTTCCTTCGGGCGCCGTGCGCGGGGCTTCACGCTGCTCGAAATGCTCGTCGTGCTCGTGATCGCGGGCATCCTCGTGTCGGTCGCATCGTTGACGCTCAGGCGCAACCCGCGCACCGATCTGCGCGAGGAAGCACAGCGCGTCGCGCTGCTGTTCGAGACGGCGGGCGACGAGGCGCAGGTGCGCGCGCGCCCGATCGCGTGGCGCGCCACCGATCACGGCTTTCGCTTCGACATCCGGACAGGCGACGGCTGGCGTCCGCTGCGCGACGACGTACTGCGCGCGCGCAACTGGGACGGCGGCGTGACGGGCGCCGCGATCGACTATCCCGGCTCCGACACGCACACCGACGCCGTCGTGTTCGGCACCGAGAGCATCGACGTGCCGGTGCGCGTCACGCTCTATTCCGCGGTCGGCAGCGCGACGATCGTCGGCACCGGCAACGGCCGCTACGAGGTGCGCTGACGATGCGCGCCCACGCTCTCACCCGCTCGCTCGCGCGTTCGCGCGGCTTCACGATGATCGAGGTGCTCGTCGCGCTCGCGATCATCGCGGTCGCGCTCGCGGCGTCGATCCGCGCGGTCGGCTCGATGGCGACGGGCGCATCCGATCTTCACACGCGTCTCCTGGCCGGCTGGAGCGCGGACAACGCGCTCGCGCAGCTGCGCCTCGCGCACGCGTGGCCCGACATCGGCACGCAGACGTTCGACTGCTCGCAGGGCAATGTCGCGCTCACCTGCACGCAGCGCGTGAGCTCGACGCCGAATCCGGTGTTCCGGCGCGTCGAGATCGCGGTGTCGATGAACGGCCGCGCCGGCGTGCTCGCGCAGATGGTCACGGTGGTCGCGAATGAAACCAGCCGTTCGCTCTGAGCGCCGCGCGCCCCGAAGGCAGTCCCCTTGGGGGACGCGGCGCGCATCCCAAGGGCGCGCGCCTCGGGGCGTCCGCGGCTTCACGCTGATCGAAATGATGATCGCGATCACGATCCTCGCGGTGATCGCGATCCTGTCGTGGCGCGGGCTCGACCAGATCATCCGCGGCCGCGAGAAGGTGTCGGCCGCGATGGAGGACGAGCGCGTGTTCGCGCAGATGTTCGACCAGATGCGCATCGATGCGCGCCGCGCCGCGACCGACGACGAAGCGGGCCAGCCCGCGGTGCGCGTCGCGGGCGACACGCTGCAGATCGTGCGCGAGCTCGACGCGCCGGGCGCGGCGCCGCGTCTGCAGGTCGTGCGCTACCGGATCTCGAACGGCAGCGTCGTGCGCTATGCGTCGCCGCCGATCGGCGACGTCAACGCGTTGCGCGACGCGGTGCGCGGCGGCGACACCGAAGGCTGGAGCTCGGTGCGGCTGATGCGCGGCGTCGGCATGATCAACGCGCGTCTGTACGTGCCGAAGGTCGGCTGGACGACCAGCATGCCCGACGCCGACAACGCGCTCGAGCAGAACAACAACGCGCTCAAGGTGCCGATGCTCGGCAATGCGCCGCCGCCGCGCGCGGTGACGGGGCTCGAGGTCAGCATCGGCGCGACGTCGCTGCGCGTGCCGATCACGCGCATCTTTCTGATCGGGGAGTGACATGCGCGCGTCCGCCCTCCTCGCTCGTTTCGCTTCGCTTCGCCGCTCGCGTGCGCCGTTCGCGGCGCATGCGTCGTTCATGCCGCGCGCGCCACGCTTGCCGAGCCGCGACGGCGCCCGCGCAGGCGAGTGCGCCGGCGTCCGCCGCGAGCGCGGCGTCGCGATCATCAA
This sequence comes from Burkholderia oklahomensis C6786, assembly GCF_000959365.1. NCBI lineage: Bacteria > Pseudomonadati > Pseudomonadota > Betaproteobacteria > Burkholderiales > Burkholderiaceae > Burkholderia > Burkholderia oklahomensis. The sequence continues at coordinate 1,729,364 of NZ_CP009555.1, read as the reverse complement.
CGCGCTTCTGGTCGTCGCGCTGTCGGCGATCCTCGTGTCCGGGATGTTGTGGCGCCAGCAGGTGCAGGTGCGCCGGATCGAGAATCAGCGGCTGCTCGCGCAGGCCCAATGGGTCGCGCGCGGCGCGCTCGACTGGACCCGGATGGTGTTGCGCTCCGAAGGCGACACGGCGCCCGGCATCACGTATCTCGGCGGGATCTGGGCCGTGCCGATCGCGAAGACGAAGCTGTCGGATTTTCTCGGCCGCATCGGCGTGACCGACGCGGCCGAAGGCACGGATACCTATCTGTCCGGCTCGATCGAGGACGCGCAGGCGAAGTTCAACCTGCGCAACCTCGTGTCGTCGCCCGCGCCCGGCGCGCTGCAATTGAACGCGGCGCAGGTGCAGACGTTCCAGCGGCTGCTCGCGACGCTCGGGCTCGACCAGCAGCTCGCGAAGATCGTCGCGCGCCACGTGCGCGCGGGGCTCAAGCAGTCCGCGACGCGCTTCCAGGCGGCTACGCTGCCGGGCGCCGCGAGCGGCGTGCCCGTTCCGCTGCCGGACGGCGGCACCGAGAGCGGCGGCAACTTCACCGACGAGCCGGGCCTCGCGGGCGGCGAAGGCCGCGGGCCCGCGCCGCTGATGATGACGAGCGTCGATTCGCTGCTCGACGTCGAGGGCTTCACGCCGGAGATGGTCGAGCGGCTGCGCCCGTTCGTCACCGTGCTGCCGACGGTGACGCCCGTCAACATGAACACCGCGCCCGCGGAAGTGATTGCGGCGCTGATACCGGGGATGTCGGTGTCGTCCGCGCAGGCGCTCGTGTCGCGGCGCGAGACCGTGTTTTTCCGCAACGTCGGCGACGTGACGCTCGCGCTGCGTGGCGCCGGCGCGCCGAACGTGAACCTCGATTCGAGCCAGGTCGACGTCACGTCCAGCTATTTCATCGTGCATGGCCGGATCGAGCACGATCGTGCAGTCGTGGATCGCACGTCGCTCGTGTATCGTGATCCGACCACGCACACGACGCGCATCGTGCGCGTTCGCGATCAGCTATAACAACGCCATTCGGGAGAGGAGCTCTTGAGCACGTTGATTGTCCTATTGCCGCCGCGCGAGCCGGCCGTGCCGTTGCAGGAATGGCAATGGCCCGAGCTGCCGTTCGCGCTCGTCGACAAGAGCGGCCACACGCAGCGCGCGGGCCGCGCGTCGCTGTCGCTGCTGCCGCAGGCGGCGACGACGGTGCTCGTCGTCGCCGCGCGCGACCTGCTGATGCTCGCGCAGACCGTGCCGCCCCTGAAGGGGCCGAAACTGAAGCAGGCGCTGCCGAACATCATCGAGGATCAGTTGATTCAGGATCCGCAGGGCTGTCACATCGCGGTCGACCCGGCGGCGCTCGACGGCGGACGCCGCGTGCTCGCCGTGATCGACCGCGGGTGGTTCAAGTTCATCGTCGACGCGTTCACCGCGGCGGGGCACCGCCATCTGCGCGCGGTGCCCGTCACGCGCTGCCTGCCGCTGCCGGCGCGGCGCGAAGCGGCCGAGGTTGGGGCCGAAGCCGACGTCGCGCACGAGCTGCAAGCGGCGCACGAAGCGGCCGCCGGCGGGCCGGGCGACGGCCACGCGGCCGCCAAAGGCGCGGCGGCGGACGCCGTGAAGCCGCCCGAATCGATCGTCGCGGTCGCGCTCGGTCTTGCCGCGACGGCGAGCGCGCCGTCGCTCGCCGAGGAATCGACGGCGCTACCGCCGGAGACGGCCGCCGCGCCGCGCGTCGAGCTCGCGCTCGCCCGCGGCGCGCTCGGCGAGGGCTTTGCCGCGCCGGTGTCGACCGCGGTGATGACGCTCGAAGCGCTCGCGAACGGCACGCCGCTCGAGCTTTACGAGCTCGGCGAGCCGGGCGCCGAGCCGCAGCTCGCGTCGGTGCGGCCGCTCGACGACAAGCGTCTGCTGCCGGGCGCCGCAATCTGGCCGTTCGATGCGCTCGTGCGCCGCGCGCTCGACTCGCGCTTCGACCTCTGCCAGTTCGAATTCGAGTTCGCGCCGTGGCGCTTCGACCGCGCGACGCTCACGCGCCTGCGCGTGCCGCTTGCGCTCGCGGCGGCGTCGCTCGCGGTCGCGGTGATCGGGATGAACGCGCACTGGTGGAAGCTCGCGCGCGAACGCGACGCGCTGTCCGCGCAGATCACCGAGACGCTGCTGTCGGCGTTCCCGAAGACGACGACGGTGCTCGATCCGGCCGCGCAGATGACGCGCCAGCTCGACCGGCTGCGGATCGCGGCGGGCGAGCTGTCGCCGAACGATTTCCTGTCGCTCGCGAGCGGCGTCGCGCGCTCGCTCGGGCCGCTGCCGCCGAACGGCATCGCATCGCTCGATTATCACGATCGCCGGCTCGACGTCGGCTTCAAGCCCGAGATCAAGGTCGATCCGGACTTCGCCCAGCGCCTCGCGCGCAACGGCCTGTCGGGCGAGATCGACAGCAGCACGGGCAAGTGGACCATTCGGAGCCGGTCATGAAAACGGAGTTGAACGAAACGCTGACCCAGTTCTGGGAAAGCCGCACCGAACGCGAGAAGCTGCTGCTCGGCTGGGGCGGAGCGGTGCTCGTGGTCGTGATCGCGTATTCGGTGCTGTGGTCGCCCGCGCAGGAAGGCCGCGCGCAGATCCAGCGCCAGTTGCCGACGATGCGCCACGAGCTCGCGGAGATGACCGCGCAGGCGAACGAGGCGCGCTCGCTCGCCACCGCCGCGCAAGGCGTCGCGCCGACGGGCATCGCGCTGAAGGATGCGCTCACCGCGTCGCTGTCTGATCACGGGCTCGCCGCGGCGGCGCCGCAGATCGTCGGCGGCGGCGTGCAGATCCAGTTGAAGAACGCGTCGTTCCCCGCGTGGACGCAGTGGCTCGACGACGTGCGCCGCCAGTTGAAGGCGCAGGTCGTCGAAGCGCACGTGACCGCGCTGAAGGAAGACGGCCAGGTCGACCTGACGGCGGTGCTGCAGCCGGCGTCCGTCAAGTGAGCGACGTCGATGCCCGATATGGCCGACAAGGCGGAGCGCGGATGCCGATGACCTGGCCGATGCGCATGCGGCGCCTCGTGCCGTGGGCCGTCGTCGGCGGCCTCGCGATTTTCGTCACGCTCGTCGCGCTGCTGCCCGCGTCGTGGGTCACGCCGCGGTTCGCCCGGGCAACGGGCGGCCACGTCAATCTCGTCGATCCGGACGGCTCGCTCTGGCACGGCTCGGCAACGCTCCTCCTCGCGCCCGGCGCGGACCGCAGCGCGTCGACGCTGCTGCCGGGGCGCGTCGAATGGCACACGCAGTTCTGGCCGCTCTTCACGGGGCGCGTGCGCATGCGGCTGCGGCAGACCGATGCGATGCCCGACGCGGTCACGCTCGACGCGACGCTGCGCGGCGCGGTGCTGTCGTCGGGCTCGATGGCGGTGCCGGCGTCGCTGCTCGCGGGCCTCGGCACGCCGTTCAACACGCTCGATTTGCAAGGCAACGTGCGGATCGACTGGACCGACTGGCGGCTCTTCGGCAACGACGCGTTCGGCCAGCTGTCCGTGACGATCACCGACATGAGCTCGCGCGTGTCGCGCGTGAAGCCGCTCGGATCGTACCGCGCGGTGATCGAGGCGCGCGGCGCGACTTCGGCGCTCGACCTGTCGACGTTGAAGGGACCGCTGATGATGTCGGGGCAAGGGAATTTCGGCGCGACGGGCGCGTCGTTTCGCGGCACCGCGAGCGCCGCGCCCGAGCAGCGCGACAATCTCGCGGGTCTCTTGAATCTGCTCGGCCACCCGATCGGCGACGGCACGGTGTCGTTGATCTACGGCGACGCGGCGCGCTAAGCGCGCGGTTTCGGTTTTGCGTTGAATCGCGCTTCGTCACGGGCGCGGGCGACGCGGCGAAGCGAGCGGGTTGAGTCGGTTGATTCCGAGCGGCGCTCCGGCAACGCTTCGACGCTGCGGCCGATGTCGGGCGGCGGCGACGCGAGATCGGTTCGGCGGCGTCGGTTGTTTCGCGGGCGCGCCGACGGCAGCCGGCGCACCGGAGGCGAAGCGGCCGAGATCGTGCCGGCGAGCGCCGCGTACCGTCGGCGGCCGCCGTTTCGTTTTACGGTTGCGCGGCGGTCGTCGTCGAACCGACGGCCGAGCCGCCGCCGGCTGCGGCTTGCGCAGCGGCCGCCGTTGGCGGTTGCGCCGCCGCCGGCGCCGGCACGCCCGCAGGCGCGGACGCCGGCACCGGCGCGGGCGCTTGCACGCCGCCCGTCTCGCGCGCGATCTGCGCGACGTCCCAGCCCCCGCCCAGCGCCTTCACGAGCCCGACCGACGACACCATCCGCTGCCCGGAGATCGTCGAAAGCTTCTGCCGCGCGCTGAACGCGGTGGTCTGCGCGGTCAGCACGTTCAGATAGCCGACGGTGCCCGCCTTGTACTGATTGAGCGTGATGTCGAGCGCGTGCTGCGCGGATTCGACCGCCTGCCGCTGCACGCCGATTTCCTGCTCCAGAATCCGCTGCGACGCGAGATTGTCCTCGACGTCCTGGAACGCGGACAGCACGGCGGCCCGGTACGTGGCGACGTCCTGATCGTAGGTCGCGCGCGCGGCCTCCGTCTGCGCGGCGCGCAGGCCCGCGTCGAACAGCGTCGCGGCGAGCTGCGGGCCGACCGACCAGAAGCGCGCCGGCAGCGTGAAGAGCTGCGACCACACCGAGCTCTGGAAGCCGCCCGACGCCGATAGCGTGAGCGTCGGAAAGAACGCGGCGATCGCGACGCCGATCTGCTCGTTCGCGGCGGCCGCGCGCCGTTCGGCGGCGGCGACGTCGGGGCGCCGCTCGAGGATCGCCGACGGCACGTCGATCGGCATCGCGGGCGGCTCGGCCGTGAGCGGCATCGGCGACAGCGAGAACGTCGACGCGGGCTCGCCGACGAGCGTCGCGATCGCGTGCTCGTACTGCGCGCGCGCGATTCCGTTGTCGATCGCGGATGCCTGCGCCGATTGGAGCTGCGTCTGCGCCTGGATCACGTCCGAGCGCGCGGCGACGCCCTGCGCGTACTGATTCTGCGTCAACTGCAGCGATTTCTGATACGACGCGACGGTGTCGTCGAGGAGCTTTTGCGTCGCGTCGGCGGCGCGCAGCTGGAAATAGGTCTGTGCGAGCGTCGCTTGCGCGGACAGCCGCGCGTTCGCGAGATCGGCGGCGGCGGCCGCTTCGCTTGCCTTCTGGGCGCCGACCGTGCGGCTCACCTTGCCCCACAGGTCCGGCTCCCACGACGCGTCGAGGCCGACGCTATACGTATTGCCGATCGTGCGCGTCGTGCTGCGCGACGCCGAGCTGCTCGACGACAGCGCGCTCGACGCGCGCGATTCGCTCGCCGTCAGCCCGAGTGTCGGAAAGTACGACGCGCGCGCCTCGGCGACGAGCGCGCGCGCCTGCCGGTATGCGGCCGCGTACTGCGCGACGGTCTGGTTCGACGTGTTGAGCTTGTCGATCAGCGCATTCAGTTGCGGATCGTCGTAGATCGTCCACCACGGTCCGCGGTCCGCGCGGTCGGCCGGCTGCGCGATCTTCCAGCCGGGCGGCGCTTCCTTGTATGCGGCGGGGATCGCCGCGTCGGGACGGTGATAGTCGGGCCCGACCGCGCAGCCGGCGAGCAGCGCGGCGGCCGCAATGGCGACGGCGGCGCTCAGCGCGCGGCGCGCGCGCGGGTGTGGGACTTGCGACATGTTCTGGATTCCTGTCGAGGCGGCCGCCCGTGGGCCGGGCGAGCGGACGATGCGGCCGAAACGCCGAAGGCGTGGCCGAAATGGTAACTGACGGATGCGGGAATGCGCAGACGTTAGGGTAAAGCGCGGACGGGGCCGGATGTGTTACCGGCGCGGTGCGCCGGTTTACCGTGTGTTACGCGGCGGGGGCTCACGAGCAGCGGACGGGATCGCACTGCGGGGCGGCGAGGCATAGCTGTCGCGCCGAAGGCTCCTGAGCCGACGTGGGCCGGCCGCCGCCGTTGCGCGCGGCGCGGTGCCGCCGCTGATCGAACCATGCGAACCCGAGCGCCGCGAGCGAGCCGCCCGGCACGATCAGCAGCACCGCGTACAGCGCGATCTTCCAGCCGCGATGCGGACCGGAAAGCGTGTGGCGGGCGGTGTCGGACAGGTTGCGGCGCAGTGCGCCGGCGGCATGTTTCAGGAACGGCATGGGGGGAAATCCTCGGGACGCACGCCGAGCGAATGCGGCTGCGTGGGTAAAGCGGTCAGGCTCAGAACATCGTCTCTGGCGGCGCATGAAGCGCATAACTCATTGACTGAAATAATATTGACTATGCAATAAATATTCAAGATACTGGCGGCGTTTTTCCTGGAATGCACTGTTGCGGTTCGCACAATCGACCGGACAGCTTGACGATGAGCGGCCTTTACGACCCGGAGCACATCGAGCTCGAATCGAGCCTCGGCTATTACCTGACGAAGGCGCGGCAGGCGCTCGTCGAGCGGCTGGATCGCGCGCTCGGCCCGCTCGACCTGACCGCGCAGCAGATCGGCGTGATCCTGCTGCTCGCGCGCGGCTTTGCGCGCACGCCGTTCGAGCTGTCGCGCAAGATGTCGTACGACAGCGGCTCGATGACGCGGATGCTCGACCGGCTCGAAAAGAAGGGCTTCGTCGTGCGCGCGCGCAGCGAATCGGACCGCCGCGTGATCGAGCTCGCGCTGACCGAGCGCGGCGCGCATGCCGCGCAGGCGCTGCCGGGCCTGATCGCGACCGAGCTGAACGCGCAGCTCGAAGGCTTTTCGCCCGACGAGCTCGCGCTCCTGACGGACCTGCTGCGGCGCTTCATCGCGAACGCGCCGGGCGCGGCCGATGCCGCGTGCGCGGCGGCGTTGCGGCCGGACGACGAATGACCGGGAATGACATTGGGTAGCCATTGGATCGCGGCTCGCACGCCGCACATTTATCTGTCTGGGCAGAAGCTGACAGGTCACTTACTGCCGGTCGATGCCGCTGTACAAAAGGATGTCGGGGCAACTGTCGCCCCTTAGGAGAGACGCATGGCTGCGACGGCCCCCGCTTCCGCTTCCCCTTCCGCCGAACCGGCGCCGCTGTCGGGCGGCGTGCTTGCGCTGCTGACGGTCGGGCTCGCGCTCGGCACGTTCATGGAGGTGCTCGACACGTCGATCGCGAACGTCGCCGTGCCGACGATCTCCGGCAGCCTCGGCGTCGCGACGAGCGAAGGCACCTGGGTGATCTCGTCGTACTCGGTCGCGTCCGCGATCGCGGTGCCGCTGACCGGCTGGCTCGCGCGGCGGGTCGGCGAGGTCCGGCTCTTCACGCTGTCGGTGCTCGCGTTCACGATCGCGTCCGCGCTCTGCGGCCTCGCGGAGAACTTCGAATCGCTGATCGCGTTCCGGCTGCTGCAGGGCCTCGTGTCCGGCCCGATGGTGCCGCTGTCGCAGACGATCCTGATGCGCAGCTATCCGCCCGCGAAGCGCGGGCTCGCGCTCGGCCTATGGGCGATGACGGTGATCGTCGCGCCGATCTTCGGCCCGGTGATGGGCGGCTGGATCACCGACAACTACACGTGGCCGTGGATCTTCTACATCAACCTGCCGATCGGGATCTTCTCCGCCGCGTGCGCGTTCTTCCTGCTGCGCGGCCGCGAGACGAAGACGACCAAGCAGCGGATCGACGCGATCGGGCTCGCGCTGCTCGTGATCGGCGTGTCGTGCCTGCAGATGATGCTCGACCTCGGCAAGGACCGCGACTGGTTCAATTCCACGTTCATCACCGCACTCGCGCTGATCGCCGTCGTGTCGCTCGCGTTCATGCTCGTCTGGGAGTCGACCGAGAAGGAGCCGGTCGTCGATCTGTCGCTCTTCAAGGACCGCAATTTCGCGCTCGGCGCGATGATCATCTCGTTCGGCTTCATGGCGTTCTTCGGCTCGGTCGTGATCTTCCCGCTGTGGCTGCAGACCGTGATGGGCTACACGGCCGGCCTGGCCGGCCTCGCGACCGCGCCCGTCGGCTTCCTCGCGCTCGTGCTGTCGCCGCTCATCGGCCGCAACATGCAACGGCTCGACCTGCGGATGGTCGCGAGCTTCGCGTTCGTCGTGTTCGCCGTCGTGTCGATCTGGAATTCGACGTTCACGCTCGATGTGCCGTTCAACCACGTGATCCTGCCGCGGCTCGTGCAGGGGATCGGCGTCGCGTGCTTCTTCGTGCCGATGACGACGATCACGCTGTCGAGCATCCCCGACGAGCGGCTCGCGAGCGCGTCGGGGCTGTCGAATTTCCTGCGGACGCTGTCGGGCGCGATCGGCACCGCGGTCAGCTCGACGTTCTGGGAGAACGATGCGATCTATCACCACGCGCGCCTCGCGGAATCGGTGAACATCTATGCGCAGAGCACGGTCGACTACCAGGGCGCGCTCGCGCGGCTCGGCATCGCCGGCCAGGTATCGACCGCGCAGATCAACCAGATCGTCACGCAGCAGGGCTTCATGATGGCGACCAACGACTTCTTCTATATTTCGGCGCTCGCGTTCGTCGCGCTCGCGGCGCTCGTGTGGGTGACGAAGCCGAAGAAAGGCGTCGGGCCCGCGATGGGGCACTGAGCGGGCGGCCGCGCACGCCGCGCGGCGGACAGTTGCGGGCGGCGGGCGAGCGCGGTCGGAGCCGGACGCAGGGTATCGGCGGCGCGGCGTCCGCCCGCCGCTTCAGCGCGCGCGCAGGCTGCCGAACGCGAGATCGTCGCCCGGATCGACGGGGCCCGTCTCGCGCGCGACGTCGAGCCACGCGCGCGCCGCGTGCGACAGGTAGCCCTTCTTCAGCCAGCCGATCGCGACCGCCCACGTGATCTCCGGCTCGACGATCGGCCGGCACGTGAACTGCGTGGTGTCGAGCCGACGGCAATAAGGCTCGGGCAGCAGCGCGATGCCGACGCCCGCATGCACGAGCGCCGCCATGAAATCCCAGTGGCCGCTGCGGCTCACGATCTGCGGCGTGAAGCCGACCTTCCGGCATGCGTCGAGCACCGCGTCGTGCAGCGCGAGGCTTTCCGCGTAGAACACGAACGGCTCGTCGGAAAGGTCGGCGAGCGGCACGGTTTCGTCGTCGTCCCAGCGGGAGCCGTGGTGCGCGACGAGCCAAAGCGGCGCGCGCACCATCGGCAGCACGTCGAACACGGCCGGATCGACCGGCTCGAGCACGCCGCCCAGCTCCAGCTCGCCCGCGACGAGCGCCTCTTCGATCATCCGCGCACCCTGCTCGAACAGCTTCAGCTCGATCTTCGGATAGCGTTGCTTGAACGCGGCGATCGCCGGCGTGAACAGCGAGCCGCCGAGCGGCGGGATGCCGATCGTCAGCTCGCCGCGCCCGAGCGTGCCGAGATCGTTCAGCTCGGCCTGCAACTGCGCCTGCGCGGCGAGCACATCCTGGCCGCGCTGGTACACGATCCGGCCGGCATCCGTCAGCACCATCTGGCGACCGTCGCGCAGCAGGAGCGGCGAGCCGATTTCGTCCTCGAGCGACTTCACCATCTTGCTGATCGTCGGCTGCGTGACGTGCATCTGCTCGGCCGCGACGGTGAAGCTCTGCTGCCTGACCACCTCGACGAAATAACGCAACGCGCGCAGCTCCATCGGCGCCTCCTTCAGTGAGCGAGTCGGTGAAGATTCCTAAACGGAATGATTTTTATAGAACCAAGTCATTTTATTTATGATCGCGTGAATCCTATACTGCCTCCATTCGGTAAAGCAAGGCATTTCGGGACCATTCATGACCAAACTCTCGGCTACGGCTACGGCGGCGACCTATCCGGCAGCGCCGCGCGCGCGCGCCGGCCGCGCGGCCCGCATCGCGCTGCAGACCGCCGCGCTCGGCGCGCTGTGGGCGGCGATCGACTGGACGGTGCGGGCGCTCGGCGTGCCCGTGCCGTCCGGCGTGGTCGGCCTCGCGGTGCTGCTCGCGCTGCTGCTGTCGGGCCGCGTCGCGCCCGGCTGGGTGAAGGACGGCGCGAACTGGCTGCTGTCCGACATGCTGCTCTTCTTCATCCCGGCGACCGTCGCGGCGGTCCAGTACGGCGGGCTCTTCAAGGAGGACGGGTGGCGGCTCGCGCTCGTCGTCGTCGCCGGGACGACCTTCGTGATGCTCGCCGTCGCCGTCGCGGTCGACGTGGCGGCAGGCTTCGAGCGGCGCCTCGCGGTGATGCGCGTGCGCGCCGGCCGCCGCCGCGCGAGAGCCTGACACGGACGCCGCGCCCGTCTTTCTTCCATTTGTTTATGGCACCGGTTCCACCGAGAGCATCATGACGACGCCCGATCCTTCGCTCCTTTCCGCGCCCGCGAGCGCCGCGATTTCCGCCGGCTGCTTCGCGCTGACGATCGCGCTCTATTTCGCGTCGAAGCGTCTCTACGCGTACCGCAAGACGCTGTTCTTCTCGCCGCTCGTGCTCGTGCCGGCCGTCCTCGTCGCGTTCGTCGCGCTGACGGGCATCCCGTACGCGGTCTACTTCCGCGACACGCGCTGGCTGATGTGGCTGCTCGGCCCGGCGACGATCGCGTTCGCCGTGCCGATCTACGAATACCGCGCGCTGATGAAGCGTCACTGGTTCTCGCTGATGGTCGGCGTCGTGGTCGGGATCACGGTCGCGATCTGCGGGTCGCTGCTGCTGTCGAAGCTGCTGCACCTGTCGCCCGAACTGCAGCGCAGCCTCGTCACGCGCTCGGTGTCGACGCCGTTCGCGCTCGCCGTGTCCGACAAGATCCATGCGCCGCGCGACCTCACCGCGCTCTTCGTGATCGCGACCGGAATCTGCGGGATGCTCGTCGGCGAGTTCGTGCTCGCGCTCGTGCCGCTGCGCTCGCGGCTCGCGCGCGGCGCCCTCTTCGGCGCGGCCGCGCACGCGGTCGGCACGGCGAAGGCGCGCGAGATCGGCAGCGAGGAAGGCGTCGTGTCGAGCCTCACGATGATGATCGCGGGCGTCGCGATGGTGCTGATCGCGCCGCTGCTGACGCTGCTGCCGATCTGACTTGCCGGTCCGCGGTCCGGCCGGGCGCGCCCGCGACGCGCGCCGGGTCGTCCCGTCGTTCTGCCGTCGGTTTTCACGATGCGCGCCCGACGGGCGTCGAGCCACCCGATTCGTCCGGCCGCGCCGGCGGCCCGCCTCCAGTGCCGCTCCGCCCGCCGCTTCCGCGCTTCCAGCCCCGATGATGACACGCCCGCTCGCGGCTTCCGCCCGCCTCCGCCGTCCGCATCGCCCTGTCCCGCCCGCGCCCGTTCGACCCGATCGTGTCCCGTCCCGCCCGCCCGAGCGACGAACAAACGGCTGAGATAGCCGCAAATCCCCCTTCTATTCCGCCCATCGCGCCTGGCTCGGATGCCGAACAATGCAGGCTACCTAGAGTCTTCTCGCATGCACGCCATGGCTACCACGACCGCAAACCCGACCGTCGACAAACCGGCCCCGTCCGGCAAGCTCAAGCGCCTCGTCCTGATCCTGCTGATCGGGCTCGTCGCCGCCGCCGCCGCCGCGGGCGGCACGTATTTCGTGCTGGCGAAGGAAGGCGTGCGCGGCGCGGCGCCGAGCGCGCCCGCGCCGCTCGCGGTGCCCGTCTTCTTCGCGCTCGAGCCGCTCACCGTGAACCTGCAGTCGGACGACGGCATCCAGCACTACCTGCGCGTCGGTCTGTCGCTGAAGCTCACCGATGCGAAGGCGCAGGAATACCTGACCCAGCACATGCCGGAGCTGCGCAGCCGGATCCTGCTCGCGCTGTCGAACAAGCACCCCGAGCAGCTCGCGACGCTCGAAGGCAAGCGCGCGCTCGCCGACGAGCTGAAGACGCTGATCGAGCAGCCGACCCAGCCCGGCAATCGGAGCGCGCGCATCGACGACGTGCTGTTTACCGAGTTCGTCGTTCAATAACGCCGCCGGCAAAGGAACGAACGCGCATGGGCCACGAAGAATTCATGTCCCAGGAGGAGGTCGATGCACTCCTCAAGGGCGTCACGGGCGAAGACGACTCGGCCGACGAACCGGCCGAAGCGTCCGGCGTTCGCCCGTACAACATCGCGACGCAGGAGCGGATCGTCCGCGGCCGGATGCCCGGCCTCGAGATCATCAACGATCGTTTCGCGCGTCTGTTGCGGATCGGCATCTTCAACTTCATGCGGCGCACGGCGGAAATCTCCGTGAGCCAGGTGAAGGTGCAGAAGTACAGCGAGTTCACCCGCAACCTGCCGATCCCGACCAATCTGAACCTCGTGCACGTGAAGCCGCTGCGCGGCACGTCGCTGTTCGTGTTCGATCCGAACCTCGTGTTCTTCGTCGTCGACAACCTGTTCGGCGGCGACGGACGCTTCCACACGCGCGTCGAGGGCCGCGACTTCACGGCGACCGAGCAGCGGATCATCGGCAAGCTGCTCAACCTCGTGTTCGAGCACTACTCGGTCGCGTGGAAGAGCGTGCGGCCGCTGCAGTTCGAGTTCGTGCGCTCGGAGATGCACACGCAGTTCGCGAACGTCGCGACGCCGAACGAGATCGTGATCGTCACGCAGTTCTCGATCGAGTTCGGCCCGACGGGCGGCACGCTGCACATCTGCATGCCGTACTCGATGATCGAGCCGATCCGCGACGTGCTCAGCTCGCCGATCCAGGGCGAGGCGCTCGAGGTGGATCGCCGCTGGGTGCGCGTGCTGTCGCAGCAGGTGCAGTCGGCCGAGGTGGAATTGGTCGCGGATCTTGCCGAGATCCCGACGACGTTCGAGAAGATTCTCAACCTGCGCGCCGGCGACGTGCTGCCGCTCGACATCGCGGAGACGCTCACCGCGAAGGTCGACGGCGTGCCGGTGATGGAGTGCGGATACGGCATTTTCAATGGTCAGTACGCGTTGCGCGTGCAGAAGATGGTCAGCGCAAGCGACACGATGAAGGAAGGTGGATATGACTGAGTTGAATTCGACCCCCGAGACCGACGGCGTCGACGAACAGGCGTTCGCGGACGCCGCGATGAGCGCCGCCGCGGCCGGCAAGGCGTCCGCCGACGCGCCGCAGGAAGACGCCGGCATGGACGACTGGGCGGCCGCGCTCGCGGAGCAGAACCAGTTGCCGATCGAGCCGGGCGCGACAGGCGCAGGCGTGTTCCGGCCGCTGTCGAAGGCCGCGGCGGCGTCGACGCACAACGACATCGACCTGATTCTCGACATCCCGGTCAAGATGACGGTCGAGCTCGGCCGCACGAAGATCGCGATCCGCAACCTGCTGCAGCTCGCGCAGGGCTCGGTCGTCGAGCTCGACGGGCTCGCCGGCGAGCCGATGGACGTGCTCGTCAACGGCTGCCTGATCGCGCAGGGCGAAGTGGTCGTCGTCAACGACAAGTTCGGCATCCGGCTCACCGACATCATCACGCCGTCCGAACGCATCCGGAAGCTGAACCGATGAAACCGCGCGTCGCGCCGCTCGTTTCGACGCGCCGGCCGGCCGTGCGCGTCGCGCGCCCGCTCGCCGGGCTCGCCGCGTTCGCGAGCGGCGCGGCGGCGCTGCCCGCATCGGCCGCCGACATGAACGCGGTGAATCACGCGGCGTCGATCGCGTCGGGCGTCGTCGTCGGTTCGGCCGCGCCGTCGCTCGGCGTCGGCGCGGTGCTGCAGACGCTCGTCGGGCTCGCGATCGTGATCGGCCTCGTGTTCGGCTGCGCCTGGCTCGCGCGGCGCTTCGGCTTCCAGCCGTCTCGTCGCGGCGGCGCGCTGAAGGTCGTCGCGAGCGTCGCGGTCGGCGGCAAGGAAAGCGCGACCGTCGTCGAGATCGGCGATACGTGGCTCGTGCTCGGCGTCGCGCCCGGCAACGTGCGCCTGCTGCACACGCTGCCCGCCGGCTCGGCGGGGGTGATCGGCGCGCCCGGCGGCGTGTCCGCGGGCGGCGGGATGCCCGGCGCGCCGGACGGCACGCCGCGCTCCGGCGCGTTCGGCCAGTACCCCACGGGCACGTCCTTCGGGGCGCGCTTTCGCGACGCGATGCTCGGCGAAGCCGCGAAGCGCCTCAAGCGCGACGGCGGCAAGGATCGCTGAGATGTCGCGCCTTCGTTTCGTCGCGCCGCGCGCGCATTCCGCCGCGCGCGCCCACTCCGACCGTCGTTCGATGAAGACCATCCTGTTGCGCGGCGCCGTGCGCTGGCTGCCCGCGCTCGCCATCGGCCTCGCGCCGGCGCTCGCCTGCGCGCAGGCGGCCGGTTTGCCGGCATTGAACTCGGCGCCCGGCCCGAACGGCGGCACGACCTACTCGCTGAGCGTGCAGACGATGCTGCTGCTCACGATGCTGTCGTTCCTGCCGGCGATGCTGCTGATGATGACGAGCTTCACGCGGATCATCATCGTGCTGTCGCTGCTGCGGCAGGCGCTCGGCACCGCGTCGACGCCGCCGAACCAGGTGCTCGTCGGCCTCGCGCTGTTCCTCACGCTGTTCGTGATGTCGCCCGTGCTCGACAAGGCTTACGCCGACGCGTACAAGCCGTTTTCCGAAGGCACGCTGCAGATGGACCAGGCGGTCCAGCGCGGCACCGCGCCGTTCAAGGGGTTCATGCTGAAGCAGACGCGCGAGACCGATCTCGCGCTGTTCGCGAAGATCTCGAAGGCGGCGCCGATGCAGGGGCCGGAGGACGTGCCGCTGTCGCTCCTCGTGCCCGCGTTCGTCACGAGCGAGCTGAAGACGGGCTTCCAGATCGGCTTCACGATCTTCATCCCGTTCCTCATCATCGACATGGTCGTCGCGAGCGTGCTGATGTCGATGGGGATGATGATGGTGTCGCCCGCGACGGTGTCGCTGCCGTTCAAGCTGATGCTGTTCGTGCTCGTCGACGGCTGGCAGCTCCTGATCGGCTCGCTCGCGCAGAGCTTCACCTAGGAGAGGCGAGATGACCCCCGAAAACGTGATGACGCTCGCGCATCAGGCGATGTACATCGGCCTGTTGCTCGCCGCGCCCCTTCTGCTCGTCGCGCTCGCGGTCGGCCTCGTCGTGAGCCTGTTCCAGGCGGCGACGCAGATCAACGAGGCGACGCTGTCGTTCATCCCGAAGCTGCTCGCGGTTGCCGCGACGATGGTGATCGCCGGTCCGTGGATGCTGTCGACGATGACCGACTACCTGCGCGAGATCCTGCTGCGCGTCGCGACGCTCGGCGCGGGCTGATGCCGCCGAGCGCGGCGCTCTCGTCCGCTTTTTCCGCCCCGCCCCGCTTCCGCCATCGACCGATGTTCTCCGTCACCTACGCGCAACTGAACGGCTGGCTCACCGCGTTTCTGTGGCCGTTCGTGCGGATGCTCGCGCTCGTCGCGACCGCGCCGGTGACGGGCCACCGCGCGACGCCCGTGCGCGTGAAGATCGGGCTCGCGGGCTTCATGGCGCTCGTCGTCGCGCCGACGCTCGGACCGATGCCCGTCGTCACCGTGTTCTCCGCGCAGGGCGTGTGGATCATCGTCAATCAGTTCCTGATCGGCGCGGCGCTCGGCTTCACGATGCAGATCGTGTTCGCCGCGATCGAGGCGGCGGGCGACATCATCGGCCTGTCGATGGGGCTCGGCTTCGCGACCTTCTTCGATCCGCACGCGAGCGGCGCGACGCCCGTGATGGGCCGCTTCCTGAACGCGATCGCGATCCTCGCGTTTCTCGCGTTCGACGGGCATCTGCAGGTGTTCGCCGCGCTCGTCGATTCGTTCAGGCTCGTGCCGATCTCGGCCGGCCTGCTGCGCGCGCCCGGCTGGCAGACGATCGTTGCGTTCGGCGCGGCGATTTTCGAGATGGGGCTTCTGCTCGCGCTGCCCGTCGTCGCCGCGCTGTTGATCGCGAACCTCGCGCTCGGGATCCTGAACCGCGCCGCGCCGCAGATCGGGATCTTCCAGGTCGGCTTTCCGGTGACGATGCTGGTCGGCCTGCTGCTTGTCCAGTTGATGGCGCCGAACCTGGTTCCGTTCGTCGGGCGGCTCTTCGATACCGGCGTCGATCTCGTCGGGCGCGTCGCGGCCGGGTTGCATTGAGCGGTGCACGCGCGGCGGCGCTGGAGCGCGGCGCGCCGGTGAACACGCCGATACGAACGAAGCCTGCGGCGATGCGCCGTGCGGCCGGGCTGTCCAGCGGCGGTTGCCGGCCATCGGCCGCAGGCACCCGCTTTGCCTCCATCCCGGCCTTCCTCCCTGCCTTCGCCGACGGCACAGGCAACGGCGACGACGGCGTTCTGGCGCGCGCCCTCCGAAACTTCCGAACCTAGCCGCGCGGCGGCAGCGGCGCCTTCTTCGTCTTGCGCGCGCCGGACGCGGCCCTCAGGATACGGCGGAACTTCGGGCATTCCATGTGGCTCGGCGCGCTGCACGCGGCCGCGTGCCGCAAGCCGTCGCGCATCGAGATCAGCTTGCGGATCGTCCCGTCGAGCTCGTCCGCCTTCGCCGCGAGCATTTTCCGGTCGATGCTCGGCCGCCCTTGCGCGTCGAACATCGCTGCGATCTCGTCGAGCGAGAAGCCGGCGGCGCGCCCGAGCGCGATCAGCGCGAGCCGTTCGAGCACGCGGGCGTCGAACACCCGGCGCAGCCCTCGCCTGCCGGTCGATGCGATCAGCCCCTTTTCCTCGTAGAACCGCAGCGTCGACGCGGGCACGCCGGACTGTTGCGCGACCTCGGCGATATCCAGGTTTGCCACGCTCTTGACCTCAAGTCGACTTGAATTGGCACAGTGTAGCTCCGGCCTCTCGAAGGCAAGCACTGGAGAACGACGATGAACGTCACGCATCGGACCGACAACGGACAGGCGGCCCACTGGAACGGCCGCGCGGGTGCCGCGTGGGTCGACGCGCAGCAGGTGCTCGACCGGATGTTCGAGCCGTTCGCCGAGCTGCTCGTCGAGGCGGTGCGAGCCGGCGACGGGCGGCATGTGCTCGACGTCGGCTGCGGCGCAGGGGCGACGACGCTCGCCGTCGCGCGGCTCCTCGGCGAGCGGGGCCGCTGCGTCGGCGTCGACGTGTCGGAGCCGCTGATCGCCGCCGCGCGCGGCCGCGCCGAGCGCGAAGGCGCGCCGGCGCGCTTCGTTCGCGCGGACGCGCAGACCCATGCGTTCGCGCCGGCGAGCTTCGATACGATCATTTCGCGTTTCGGCGTGATGTTCTTCGAGAACGCCGTCGACGCATTCGCGAACCTGCTGCACGCCGCGACGCCCGGGGCTGCGCTCGCGTTCGTCGCATGGCGCAGCGCCGCGGAGAATCCATTCATGACGACGGCGGAACGCGCCGCCGCGCCGCTGCTGCCGAACCTGCCCGCCCGGCAGCCGGACGCGCCCGGCCAGTTCTTCTTCGGCGACGGGCGGCGGGTCCAGTCGATCCTCGCCGAAAGCGGCTGGTGCGGAATCGACGTGCGGCCGATCGACGTCGAGTGCACGCTGCCCGCACGGGAGCTGGCCGGCCATTTCAGCCGGCTCGGTCCGGTCGGCCAGATTCTTCCGGACCTCGACGAGCCGGCGCGCGCACGGGTCGTCGACGCGGTCCGCGCCGCTTTCGATCCATACGTGCGCGGCGCCGACGTGCGCTTCACGGCCGCGTGCTGGCTGGCCGGCGCCCGGGCGCCGGCAAAGTGATCCCAGCGCAAGGAGGCGGCCGGTGTCTGGCGCGCTCGCTTATCCGGTCTGCGCGCTGCTGATCGGCACGGGCGCGACGGCGGCAATGGACGTCTGGGCGCTCGTGCGCAAACGGTGCTTCGGCGTTCCGTCGCTCGACTACGGGCTCGTCGGCCGCTGGCTCGGCCATCTGGCGCGCGGACGCTTGCGCCACGCGCCGATCGCCGCGTCGCCGCGCGTGCCGGGCGAGCGCGCGATCGGCTGGCTCGCGCATTACCTGATCGGCGTCGCGTTCGCGGCGCTGCTGCTCGCGCTCTGGGGGCTCGGCTGGGCGTATCGTCCGACGCCCGGGCCCGCGCTTATCGTCGGCATCGGCAGCGTCGCGGCGCCGTTTCTCGTGATGCAGCCGGCGATGGGCGCCGGCATCGCGGCGAGCCGCACGCCGCGCCCGGCGGCCGCGCGCTTCCATAGCGTCGTCACGCACGCGATCTTCGGCATCGGCCTGTACGGCGCGGGCTGGGCGGCGAACCGGCTCGGCGCGCTTGCGATGCTGGGCTTGGGTTAGCGCGACCAGACAGCCCCCGCCCCGCCGGTCCCGGCCTTGCTGGAAAACCCCTAAAAGAAAGCCGCGCCCGCGAAAGGTTGCGGAAGGCTTCGTCTCCCTATACTCGTCTCGACGATGCAGCAAGCGTCGCCTCATACAGACAACATTGGAGACTCCCGATGCGCACCACTCTTCGCGCGCTCAGCTTGGCCGCGGTCGCGGCAGGCCTGTCCTTCGGCTTCGCTTCGCAGTCGGCCTTCGCCGACGACGGCGGCAAGATCACGATCATGGTGGGCGGCATCACGAAGCTCATCTACCTGCCCGCGCGCCTCACGCAGGAGCTCGGCTACTTCAAGGCCGAAGGGCTCGACGTCGACCTGCAGTCGCAGCCGGCCGGCGTCGACGCCGAGAACGAACTGCTCGCGGGCGCGGTGCAGGGCGTCGTCGGCTTCTATGATCACACGATCGACCTGCAGAGCAAGGGCAAGGACGTGAAGGCGATCGCGGTGCTCTGCCAGGTGCCGGGCGAGGTCGAGATGGTGTCGACGAAGGCGGCCGGATCGATCAAGTCGATGGCCGACGTGAAGGGCAAGACGCTCGGCGTGACGGGCCTCGGCTCGTCGACGAGCTTCCTCACGCAGTACCTCGCGCAGCAGCACGGGGTCGCGGCGAACCAGTACACGATGCTGCCCGTCGGCGCGGACGCGAGCTTCATCGCCGCGGTGAAGCAGGGCCGCATCGACGCGGGGATGACGACCGAGCCGACCGTGTCGGTGCTCGAGAAGAGCGGCGACGCGAAGGCGCTCGTCGACATGCGCACGCTCGACGGCACGCGCGCCGCGCTCGGCGGCACGTATCCGGCGGCGAGCCTGTACGTGCAGTCCGCATGGGCCGACACGCACAAGGCGGAGGCGACGAAGCTCGCGCATGCGTTCGCGCGCACGATGCAGTTCATCCACACGCACAGCGCGGAAGAAATCGCCGCGAAGATGCCCGCCGACTACCAGAAGGACAAGGCGCTCTACGCGAGCGCGCTGAAGGCGTCGCTGCCGATGTACACGCCCGACGGCAAGATGCCCGCCGACGGTCCGGCGACCGTGCTGAAGGTGCTGTCCGCGTTCAATCCTTCGGTGAAGGGCAAGCACATCGATCTGTCGAAGACTTATACGAACGAGTTCGTGAACGCGAAGTAAGCGATCCGAACGACAAGCAGCCAGTTTTGAACCAGGCTCACGAGGGCCGCCGGCGCCGCACGGAGGCGCCGGTTTCGATGCAGGACTTCAAGCGATGAATCAACATGTTTCGGCCAATGCACCCGCGATCGAGTTTCGCAACGTGTCGTGCCGCTTCATCTCGCCGGACGGCCGTGCAACCGTCGCGCTGCACGACTTCACGATGTCGGTCGCGCGCGGCGAATTCGTCGCGATCGTCGGCCCGACGGGCTGCGGCAAATCGACGACGCTCAACATGATCACGGGGCTCCTCAAGCCCGCGTCGGGCGAGGTCCGCGTGATGGGCAAGCCCGTCGACGGCATCGATCCCCGGATCGGCTTCGTGTTTCAGGCCGACGCGGTGTTCCCGTGGCGCACGGTGATCGACAACGTCGCGGCCGGCCCGATGTTTCGCGGCCGCTCGAAGGAATCCGCGTACGCGCAGGCGGAGGAATGGATCCGCCGCGTCGGGCTCGACAAATTCACGAAGCACTACCCGCACCAGTTGTCGGGCGGCATGAGAAAGCGCGTCGCGCTCGCGCAGACGTTCATCAACCAGCCGGAAATCCTGCTGATGGACGAGCCGTTCTCGGCGCTCGACATGCAGACGCGCACGCTGATGCAGGACGAGCTGCTGCAGCTCTGGTCGGCGAACAAGGGCTCGGTGGTGTTCGTCACGCACGATCTCGAAGAGGCGATCGCGCTCGCGGACCGTGTATTCGTGCTGACGTCGCGCCCGGCGACGCTCAAGCGCGTGTACGAGATCGACCTGCCGCGCCCGCGCGTCACGTCGGAAGTGCGCTACGAGCAGCGCTTCATCGAAATCTCGAAGGACATTTGGCACGATCTGCGCGAAGAAGTGCAGATCGGATAAACAGGAAAGGACTGGAGCATGACTGACATGACGCTTCCGACGCCGCTCGGCACCACCCCCACCACATCGCTCGAGGACGAAGAGCGCGCCGCGCAGCGCCGGCTGCGGCGGCGCCGGCACCTGATCGTCGGGCTGCGCATCGCGGTGCTCGTCGTCACGCTGGGCGGCTGGGAAATCGCCGCGCGGCTCAAGTGGATCGACCCGTTCTTCTTCTCGATGCCGTCGCTGATCGTCGCGCAGATCCAGGACTGGTTCGTCAACGGCACGTCGCAGGGCCCGCTGCTGCTGCAGGTCTGGGTGACGCTCGAGGAGACGATCGCCGGCTTCCTGATCGGCTCGGTCGCGGGCGTCTTCTGCGGAATCGTGCTCGGCCGCAACAAGCTGCTCGCCGACGTGTTCGGTCTTTACATCCAGATCGCGAACTCGATTCCGCGCGTCGTGCTCGGCTCGATATTCGTGATCGCGCTCGGCCTCGGGATGGCGTCGAAGATCGCGCTCGCGGTCGTGATGGTGTTCTTCGTCGTGTTCGGCAACGCGTTCCAGGGCGTGCGCGAAGCGGACCGCTATCTGATCGCGAACGCGCAGATCCTCGGCGCGTCGCGCCGGCAGATCACGACGTCCGTCGTGATTCCGTCCGCGCTCAGCTGGATTCTCGCGAGCCTGCACGTGAGCTTCGGCTTCGCGCTCGTCGGCGCGGTCGTCGGGGAATTTCTGGGTTCCAAGCAAGGCATCGGCCTGCTAATCTCGACCGCTCAGGGCGCGTTCAACGCGAGCGGCGTGTTTGCCGCGATGATCGTGCTCGCCGTCGTGGCGCTCGCTGCCGACTTCCTGCTGACGCGGCTCGAGAAGCGGCTCCTGAAGTGGCGGCCCGCCGCGTTCTGAAGACGATGCATCAGCGAAACGGCGCATCTTCGGTGCGCCGTTTCGTTTTTGGGCTGGAATGTGGGAGATAACGGCATGTCGCACAGCCTGCGCGGCCGACTGCTTTGGTGGCTGCTGCTGCCGCTTGCCGTATTCGTCGTGATTGCGGGGGCGATGTCGTACGACACCGCGCGCAAGACGGCCGACCTCGTGCAGGACGGCGCGCTCGTCGCGTCGGCGCGCGCGATCGCGGAGGACGTCGACTGGGAAAGCGGCGCGCTCGTCGCGAACGTGCCGCCCGCGGCGCTCGAATTGTTCGAATCGCCCGCGCAGGACCAGGTGTACTACAAGGTTCGTACGGGCGGCGGCCGGCTGCTCGCCGGCAGCCCCGATCTCGACGGCCCGCCCGCCGCGACCCGGCCCGGCGCGCAGCCGGTGCTGTTCGATACGACGCTCAACGGGCTCGCGATCCGCGCGGTCGCATACACGCGCGAGCTGTATAACGCGGGCGACACGGAGACGGTGACGGTCGTCGTCGGCAAGACGCAGACGTCGCGGCAGATGATGATCGCGGCGATCTGGCATCCGCAGCTCTGGCGGCTCGCGCTGATGCTCGCGCTCGCGATGGCGCTCGTCTATCTCGGCCTCACGTTCGAGCTGCGGCCGCTGATGAAGCTGAAGGACGACGTCGCGGACCGCGGGCCGATGGAGCTCGAGCCGATCCGCACCGAGCGGCTGCATTTCGAGCTGCGGCCGATCGTCGACGCGATCAATCAATGCGTCGCGCGGCTCAACCTGCATGCGGCGACGCAGCGCCGCTTCATCGCCGACGCCGCGCACCAGCTGCGCACGCCGATCGCGGTGATCGACACGCAGATCCAGTGCGCGCGGCAGCGCGAGAACGACGATGCGGCGCTCGCCGGACTGCTCGCGTCGATGCAGCGCAGCAGCCGCAAGATGGCGGAGGTCACCGACAAGCTGCTCTTGCTCGCGCACGCGGAAGCGGCGTCGTCCGCGCGCCTGAACGCGCGCGTCGAAATCGCGGCCGTCGTGTCCGGCGTGCTCGAAGAGGCGATCGTGCTGGCCGAGCGCCGCCGCATCGATCTCGGCGCGGAGCTCGACGACGACCTGCAGGTCGCGGGCAGCGAAAGCCTTTTGTCGGCGCTCCTGATGAATCTCGTCGACAACGCGGTGCGCTATACGCACGAAGGCGGCCGCGTGACGGTGAGCGCGCGGCGCGACGGCGATGAAGTCGCGCTCGAAGTCGTCGACGACGGCCCCGGCATTCCGGCCGAAGCGCGGCCGCACGTGTTCAAGCGCTTCTACCGGGTCGCGAAGGACGAGGAAGGTACGGGCCTCGGACTCGCGATCGTCGAAGAGATCGCGCAGTCGCACGGCGGCACGGTCGCGCTCGCGACGGGCCCCGGCAACCGCGGCGTCAAGATGACCGTGCGCCTGCCCGCCTATCGCAATTGAGAGAGTCTCGATGAAACTGCTGCTCGTGGAAGACAATGCGGAACTCGCGCACTGGATCGTCGATCTGCTGCGCGGCGAAGGCTTCGGCGTCGATTCGGCGCCGGACGGCGAGAGCGCGGACACGGTGCTGAAGGCGCAGCGCTACGACGCGCTGCTGCTCGACATGCGGCTGCCCGGCATGAGCGGCAAGGAGCTGCTCGCGCGGCTGCGCCGCCGCGGCGACAATGTGCCCGTGCTGATGCTGACTGCGCACGGCTCGGTCGACGACAAGGTCGATTGCTTCAGCGCGGGCGCCGACGATTACGTCGTGAAGCCGTTCGAGTCGCGCGAGCTCGTCGCGCGGATCCGTGCGCTGATCAGACGGCAATGCGGCGTTGGCGCGACGCAGCTCGCGTGCGGCGATCTCGTCTACCTGTTCGCGACGCGCGAGTTTCAATGCAGCGGCGTGCCGCTCGTGCTGCGCCGCCGCGAGCACGCGATCCTCGAGACGCTGATGCTGCAGCAGGGCAAGACAGTGTCGAAGGCGCGCCTCATGGACAGCGTGTACGGCCTCGACGACGAGCCGAGCGCCGATGCGATCGACATCTACATCCACCGGCTGCGCAAGCACTTGTCCGGCTCGGCCGCGCAGATCATCACGCTGCGCGGGCTCGGCTACATTCTTCGAACGAAGGACGCGGCCGAATAGGCCGCCGCTCGATTCGCCGCACGCCGTACGCTCGCGGCGCGCGCACCGGCTGTCCGCGCACAATTAGTTCGTCCTGCTTCGCGAATCGTCCGACGTTTGCCAGTGCCGCGTCGCGCGACGGCGCTCGTGCGCCTGACGCATCGGAACGACGAGCACCACCCCGTGTTTATCCCGAGATATCCGACTCTCGCGCGAAAGCGGCGCGAAGGATTGCGCCGACTACGATGACGTGGCCGTTCGATGCGCATCGCATCGCGTAGGCGCGGCCAACGCTGCGTAGTACGAAAGAATGGCGGTCAACACGATATCGGAGGGGACGATCTTGAAACGACAATACCTGGCACTTTCCATCGCGACGGCCGCCTGTGCGGCGCCGCAAGCGCACGCGCAGTCGAGCGTCCAGCTCTATGGGCTCATCGACTTGAGCGTGCCCACCTATCAGTCGCACGCGAACGCGAAGGGCGATCACGTGATCGGCATGGGGCTCGGCGGCGAGCCTTGGTTCAGCGGCAGCCGCTGGGGCTTGAAGGGTGCGGAGGACATCGGCGGCGGCACGAAGGTGATCTTCCGGCTCGAAAGCGAATACCGGATGGGCGACGGCCAGATGGAGGACCCGGGCCAGATCTTCGATCGCGATGCGTGGGTCGGCATCGAAAACGACACGATCGGCAAGTTTACCGCGGGCTTCCAGAACACGATCGCGCGCGACTCGTCGGCGATCTACGGCGACCCGTACGGTTCGGCGAAGCTGACGACGGAGGAAGGCGGCTGGACGAACGCGAACAACTTCAAGCAGATGATCTTCTACGCGGCGAGCGCAACGGGCACGCGCTACAACAACGGCCTCGCGTGGAAGAAGCTGTTCAGCAACGGCATCTTCGCGAGCGCGGGCTACGCGTTCAGCAATTCGACGAGCTTCGCGCAGGACTCGACCTATCAGGTCGCGCTCGGCTACAACGGCGGCCCATTCAACGTGTCGGGCTTCTTCAACCACGTGAACCACGCGGGCTACACGAACAAGTCGTTCTCGGTCGGCGGCAACTACACGTTCGACATCTTCCGCATGAACGCCGGCTACTTCCGCTACCTCGGCAATCAGGGCGCGCTCGGCCAGCGTCAGGACAACGCATGGACGGTGTCGTTCAAGGTCGCGCCGAAGGGCCCGCTCGACTACGAGCTCGGCTATCAGCAGATGCGCGTGCACAACGCCGCGTACAACAGCGACGGCGACATTCCGAACGCGAACCTCGGCAACTTCAGCCTGACGTCCGGCGTCGGCAACGGCTTCAAGGAGACGCTGTACGGATCGGTGTTCTATCACCTGTCGAAGCGCACCGAGCTTTATCTCGCCGGCGACTACATGCGGCTGCACGGCGGCTACACGGTTGCGTCGACGCACGGCGCAACCAATCAGCTCGAGCTGACGACCGGCATCCGCACGCGATTCTGATTCACCGCGTGGTACGGCCGGCCGCGACGCGGCCGTGTCGCGCGCCTGCGCTTCTCCCGTTCCGTTCGCTCGATCTCCAGCGAGACAATGCGGTATTCGACAGCCCGGCTCAACGCCGGGCTTTTTGTTTTCGATCCGCGGCACCCGCACCGGCAAAACCGCGCAAAGACGGCCGCCTTCCGAACCTGTGGTAAACATCTGCGTCGCCGAACGCGGCTCGATCCCCGGCGCCGATGCCGCGCCCCCCGCCCGGCGGCGCGCGCCGCTGCCCCGGCCGCAAGGCCTTGACCTGCGGCGAACGGATCGCTAGCGTTTCGCCTTTGCCGCGCCGCGCGGGCCCGGGAATCGGGCGCGCGCCGGCGCGAAGACATGCAATTGATGGGAAGGAAGATGCAAAAACTCGATGCGGCGAGCCCGGAAGCGCAATCCGCGGATCTCGTGTCCGCGAACGTCGAGCGCCTGAAGGCGCTCTTTCCGGACGTGGTGACCGAAGGACCGGACGGCGCGTCGGTGAACCTCGACGCGCTCGCGGCGCTCGTCGGCGCGCCGACCGTCGCCGACGCCGACGAGAAATACGGCCTCAACTGGCACGGCAAGCGCCGCGCGCGCCGGCTCGCGCTCACGCCGTCGACGGGCACGCTGCGCCCGTACCCGCGCGAAAGCGTCGACTGGGCGTCGACCCGCAACCTGATGATCGAGGGCGAGAACCTCGAGGTGCTGAAGCTGCTGCAGAAGAGCTACGCGGGGCGCGCGAAGCTCGTCTACATCGATCCGCCGTACAACACCGGCAAGGATTTCGTCTATCCGGACAATTTCACCGACAGCCTGCGCCACTATCTCGAGCTGACCGGCCAGACGACGGGCGGCAAGAAGGTCAGCAGCAACACCGACGCGAGCGGCCGCTTCCACACGGACTGGCTCAACATGATCTATCCGCGCCTGAAGCTCGCGCGCGACCTGCTCGCCGACGACGGGGTGATCGCCGTGCACATCGACGAGCACGAACAGCACGCGCTCGTGCTCGTGATGCGCGAGATCTTCGGCGAAGACAACGAGCTCGGCGTCGCGGTGTGGGACAAGCGCAATCCGAAGGGCGACGCGCGCGGGATCGCGTACCAGCACGAATCGATCGTGCTGTTCGCGCGCGACGCGGAGCTGCTGTTCGAGCGCGCGCCGCTCAAGCGCCCGAAGCGCAACGCGCAGCGGATGCTCGACGCGGCGCGCGGCGCGATCGCGGGTGCGTCGACGATCGCGGAGGCGAACGTCGCGTACCGGAGCTGGGTGAAGTCGCAGACGACGCTGTCGGGCGGCGAGGCGATGTACGACCGGATCTCGGCCGACGGCCGCGTCTACAGGCTCGTGTCGATGGCGTGGCCGAACAAGAAGAAGGCGCCCGACGACTACTTCGTGCCGCTCGTGCATCCGGTGACGGGCCGGCCGTGTCCCGTGCCCGAGCGCGGCTGGCGCAATCCGCCCGCGACGATGCAGGCGCTGCTCGACAAGGGGCTCGTCGAATTCGGCGCGGACGAGACGACGCAGCCGCAGCGGATCTACTTCCTCGACGAGAACATGTACGAGAACGTGCCGTCCGTCTTGCCGTTCGGCGGCTCGGACGACGCGCTCCTGAAATCGCTCGAGATTCCGTTCGATCAGCCGAAGCCCGTCGAATTCGCCGCGTCGATCATCGGCTGGTGCACGGACGGCAACGACCTGATCGTCGACTTCTTCGGCGGCTCGGGCACGACCGCGCACGCGGTGATGGCGCTCAACGCGGCCGACGGCGGCAACCGCCGCTACGCGCTCGTGCAGCTGCCCGAGCCGCTCGACGCCGACAGCAAGGACCAGAAGGCCGCCGCCGATTTCTGCGCGGCGCGGCGCAGGCCGCTCAATCTCGCCGAGCTGACGAAGGAGCGGCTGCGGCGCTCGGCGGCGAGGATCGCGGCCGAGCATCCGGGCGTGCGCGCCGATCTCGGCTTTCGCGTGTTCAAGCTCGATTCGACGAACGTCTCCGAGTGGGATCCGCGCGGCGACGACATCCAGCAGTCGCTGCTCGCGGCCGTCGAGCACATCAAGCCGAGCCGTTCCGACGAAGATCTGCTGTACGAACTGATGCTGAAGCTCGGCCTCGACCTGTGCGCGCCGATCGAAGCGCGGACGATCGCCGGCAAGGCGGTCTACGTGATCGACGGCGCGATCGTCGCGTGCTTCGACGCGCACATCGATCGCGCGGCGACCGACGCGCTGGGCGCTGGCATCGTCGAGCTGCTCGCCGCGTCGGCCGCGCACGCGCGCGACGTGACCTGCGTGTTCCGCGACAGCGGCTTCACCGACGACGTCGCAAAGGTGAACCTGTCGGCGATCCTCGAGCAGCACGGCGTGAAGCGCATCCGGAGCCTCTGATGCGCGCACGCCAGCCACACGCAGACAAGGAAGGTTGAGCATGCAGTTGCATTTCGAGTCGGATCTCGACTATCAGCTCGAAGCGATCGAGGCGGTATGCGATCTGTTTCGCGGCCAGGAGGCGTGCCGCGCCGAATTCAGCGTGACCGCGCAGGCCGCCCGGCGGCGCGCGACGCCGCAGATGTCGCTCGGGATGGCCGAGTCGGGGCTCGGCGTCGGCAATCGCCTGACGCTCGACGCCCACGCGTTCGCCGAGAACCTCGCGCGCGTGCAGGTGCGCAACGGCCTGCCGCCGTGCGGTGCGCCGAGCTCGAACGATTTCACCGTCGAGATGGAGACGGGCACGGGCAAGACGTATGTTTACCTGCGCACGATCTTCGAGCTGCATCGCCGCTTCGATTTCACGAAGTTCGTGATCGTCGTGCCGTCGGTCGCGATCAAGGAAGGCGTGTACAAGACGCTGCAGATCACCGAGCAGCACTTCAAGCGCCTGTACGCGGGCGTGCCGTTCGACTACTTCGTCTACGATTCGGCGAGGCTCGGCGAGGTGCGCAGCTTCGCGTCGAAATCGACCGTGCAGATCATGATCGTCACGGTCGCGGCGATCAACAAGAAGGACGTCAACAATCTCTATAAGGATAGCGAAAAGACGGGCGGCGAGAAGCCGATCGATCTGATTCGCGCGACGCATCCGATCGTGATCGTCGATGAGCCGCAGAGCGTCGACGGCGGGCTCGAAGGGCGCGGCAAGGAGGCGCTCGACGCGATGCGGCCGCTGTGCACGCTGCGCTACTCGGCGACCCACGCCGACAAATACCAGATGCTGTACCGGCTCGATGCGATCGACGCGTACGAGCGCAAGCTCGTCAAGCAGATCGAGATCGCGTCGGCGACCGTCGAGGACGCGCACAACAAGCCGTTCATGCGCGTGATGTCGATCGGCAGCCGGCGCGGCGCGATCACGGCGCGCGTCGAGCTCGATGTCGCGACGCCCGCCGGCGACGTCGAGCGGCAGACGCTCGCCGTCGCGGACGGCGACGATCTCGAGCGGGTCACGAAGCGCGCGGTCTATGCGAACTTCCGGATCGGCGAGATTCACGCGGCGCGCGGCGCCGAGTACCTCGAGCTGCGCTATCCGGGCGGCGACGCGTTCCTGTCGGTCGGCGACACGTACGGCGACGTCGATGTGCTCGCGATCCAGCGCGAGATGATCCGCCGCACGATCCGCGAGCATCTCGACAAGGAGCTGCGCTTGAAGCCGCTCGGCGTGAAGGTGCTGTCGCTTTTCTTCGTCGACGCGGTCGACAAGTATCGCAAGTACGACCGGCACGGCCACCCGTTCAAGGGCGACTACGCATTGCTGTTCGAGGAGGAATACCGTCGCGCGGCGAAGCTGCCCGCGTATCGCGCGCTGTTCGACGGCGTCGATCCCGAGGGCGCGGCCGAAGCCGTGCACGACGGCTACTTCTCGATCGACAAGAAAGGCGGCTGGACCGACACGAGCGACAAGAGCGCGGGCAGCCGCGAGAATGCGGAGCGCGCGTACGGCCTCATCATGAAGGACAAGGAGCGGCTGCTGTCGTTCGACACGCCGCTCAAGTTCATCTTCTCGCACTCGGCGCTGAAGGAAGGCTGGGACAACCCGAACGTGTTCCAGATCTGCACGCTGCGCGACATCCATAGCGAACGCGAGCGTCGCCAGACGATCGGCCGCGGGCTGCGTCTCGCCGTCGATCAGCGCGGCGAGCGCGTGCGCGGCTTCGATGTCAACACGCTGACGGTGATCGCCGGCGAGAGCTACGAGCAGTTCGCCGAAAACCTGCAGAAGGAAATCGAAGCCGATACGGGGATCCGCTTCGGCGTCGTCGAAACGCATCAGTTCGCGGCGCTGCCCGTGCCGGCCGCGGACGGCACCGTGCAGCCGCTCGGCGTCGAGCTGTCGACGGCGCTTTGGACGTACCTGAAGGACGCCGGCTATCTCGACGCGCGCG
Organism: Burkholderia oklahomensis C6786; assembly: GCF_000959365.1. NCBI lineage: Bacteria > Pseudomonadati > Pseudomonadota > Betaproteobacteria > Burkholderiales > Burkholderiaceae > Burkholderia > Burkholderia oklahomensis. Next base: position 1,700,310 of record NZ_CP009555.1, on the reverse strand, counting down.
GCCGCGTGCAGGACACGCTGCGCGCGGCGCTCAAGCTGCGCGCGCTGCCGCTGCCCGCCGAATTCGACGCGCAGCGCGCGCTGATCGTCGACATGCTGCGCAAGCTCGCGGGCCGGCTCGACGTGCGCAACGCGGACGAGCGCCGGCACATCGCGCTGCGCCGCGACGCGCAAGGCAAGGCGGTGTATCTCGGCGACGCGTTCCGCGCGCTGTGGAACCGCATCAAATATCGGACCACGTATCGCGTGAACTTCGACAACGCACGCCTGATCGAGCGCTGCGTCGCCGCGCTGAAGGCGGCGCCCGATGTCGCGCACGCGCGGCTGCAGTGGCGCAAGGCCGATATCGCGATCGACGCGGCGGGCGTCGAGGCGACCGAGACCGCGGACGCCGGCACGATCGCGATCGACGAAGGCGAAGTCGATCTGCCGGATCTGCTGACCGAGCTGCAGGACCGCACGCAGCTCACGCGGCGCACGATCGCGATGGTGCTGATCGAAAGCGGCCGGCTCGACGAATTTCCGCGCAATCCGCAGCGCTTCATCGCGCTCGTCGCCGCGACGCTCGAGCGCTGCAAGCGCGATGCGCTCGTCGACGGCATCGAGTACACGCTGCTCGGCGAGCAGCACGTCCATGCGTTGTCGCTGTTCGAGGACGAGCCGCTCACCGGCTATCTGTCGAGCATGCGGCGCGACGCGACGAAATCGATCCACGAGGACGTGCCGTGCGATACGACGGCCGAGCGCGCATTCGCCGACGCGCTCGAGCAAGACGACGCGGTCAAGCTGTATGCGAAGCTGCCCGGCTGGTTCAGGATCCCGACGCCGCTCGGCAACTACAGCCCGGATTGGGCGGTGGTGATCGCCGAAAACGGCGGGCCGCGGCTCTATTTCGTCGTCGAGACGAAGAGCGGCCCCGCCGACGGCGATCTGCACGCCTACGAGCGGCGCAAGATCCAGTGCGGCGCCGCGCATTTCCGCGCGCTGGAAGCGGCCGTCGACGACCCGGCGCGCTACGTGCGCGCGCGCACCGTCGACGATCTGCCGACGGCCGCCGCAAACGCGCACGACGCGGCCTGAGCTTCGCCGCCGCGTTTCTTCGCTGCGCCGCCACATCGCCGTTCGTTTCCGGCGTGCGGCGCGCAGCGGTTTCCCGCTGCATCCGCGCACGCCATCCCTTTCCCTGCTGCGTTTGGCCGCGCGAGCCGGATTTCCCCAAGCGCGCGCTGCATCGCGCCAGGCCGCGCATTTCATTTCGCCGTCCGTAACGTCGGACGATGTCCGTGTGCATCGTCGAGCTAGTGTTTGTGCGCCGTCGGGAAAGATGCGCGCCGCACGCTGCTCCACACTCCGTGCCGGAGATCGACGACGACGCCTCGAGCGTCGCCGCGCATAACGACAACCCCAACGGAGACGACGATGAAGAAGTTTGCGGTAGCGGCGGCCGGCCTGGCCGTCGCGGCGGGCGCGCATGCGTCCGGCGGCGGCGTGACGCTGTTCGGCCTGATCGATGCTGGCGTGTCCTACGTGTCGAACGAAGGCGGCAAGCACAATCTGTATTTCGACGACGGCATCGCGGTGCCGAACCTGTGGGGGCTCAAGGGGACGGAGGATCTCGGCGGCGGTGCGAAGGCGATCTTCGAGCTGACGTCGCAATATGCGCTCGGCAACGGCGCCGCGCTGCCGACGCCGGGCTCGATGTTCTCGCGCACGGCGCTCGTCGGCTTGTGGAGCGAGCGGCTCGGCAGTGTGACGTTCGGCCAGCAATACGACTTCATGACCGATTCGCTGACGTTCGGCTCGTTCGACGGCGCGTTCCGCTACGGCGGCCTGTACAACTTCCGCCAGGGGCCGTTCTCGAAGCTCGGGATTCCCGACAATCCGACCGGCTCGTTCGATTTCGACCGGATGGCGGGCTCGAGCCGCGTGCCGAACTCGGTCAAGTACACGAGTGCGAACCTGAACGGTCTCGTGTTCGGCCTGATGTACGGCTTCGGCAATCAGGCGGGCGGCGGACTGTCGGCGAACAGCACGCTGAGCGCGGGCCTCAAGTACGAGACCGGCAACCTCGCGCTCGGCGCCGCGTACGTCGAGGTCAAGTATCCGCAGATGAACAACGGTCACGACGGCTTGCGCAACTTTGGGCTTGGCGCGCGCTACGCGCTGTCGGCGTTCGACCTGAACCTGCTGTACACGAACACGAAGAACACGCTGACGGGCGCGGCGATCGACGTGATCCAGGCGGGCGCGCGCTACGTCGGCGCGCCATGGACGATCGGCGCGAACTACGAATACATGAAGGGCAACGCGCAGCTCGACCGCAACTATGCGCACCAGGTCACGGCGGCCGTCCAGTACGCGCTGTCGAAGCGCACGTCCGCGTATGTCGAGACGGTGTACCAGTACGCGGGCGGCAGTGCCGGCGCGCACGCGTGGATCAACGGCGTGATGGGGCCCGATGCGCAATCGAGCTCGCGCTCGCAGTTCCTCGCGCGCATCGGGATGCTGACCCGCTTCTGAGCCCGGCGGCCGCGGCGCGATGCCGGCCGGCGAAACGCCGGACGCGCCGCGCGGACGGGCCGCCGGCCGCACGCGCGGCGCGATCGCGTGCGCATTCCTCAGACGGTCGCGCGTCCATCGACGCCTGCGCCGCGCTCGAGCCTTATGTGCGCCAGCGCACATAAGGCCGTCGCCATCGCCTCACAATCGACGCTTTTACAGTCGAATTCACGTTCCGGAGTAAACCGGATTCAGTTCGCCCCAAATATTTAATATGCTAAGTATATCCGGGTAACCGGATGCCCAGCCTGGGTCCGGCTAGACGTGTACTCGCAAGGAGCGCATGGTGAACGGCAGATTCTTCACGACGGCGGGTGAAACGCCCGCGTTCCGCGGCCGCGCTTGGGGCCGCGTCGTCACGCAGTATTTCGGCGGACTCGATGCGTGCTGCGACGACGGCGATGCGTTCGACGCGCAGCTCGGCCAGTACGAGATCGGCCCGATGCGGGTGTTCACGATCGCCGCGCCCGCGCACCGGATCGTGCGCCCGGTCGCGGCGCTGCACGATCACGGCTCCGACTACTTCAAGCTGATCCTGCAATTGAGCGGCGAGAGCGAGATCGAGCAGCGCGGCAAGGTGTTCCGGCTGCGCACGGGCGACTGGAGCCTGTACGATCCGCGCGTGCCGTACAGCATCGCGAACCTGACGCACGTCGAGCAGCTCGCGATCCAGATCCCGCGCAAGCAGCTCGGCGGCTTCGCGGTGCCCGACCTGCACACGTCCGACGCGCGCGAGTTCGAACTCAAGGGGTTGTTCTCGCTGCTGTCGTCGTTTCTCATGTCGTTATCCGAACAATTGCCGTCGCTGCCCGGCACGACGGGCACCGCGCTGTCGGAGACGATCCTCGGCCTCATCGTGTCGACGCTGACCGCGCAGCACGACGTGCAAGGTACGCACATGACACTGCCCGCCGTGCTGCGAATGCGCGTCAAGCAGTACATCCAGGGCCATCTCGCCGACGCCGACCTGTCGATCGACCGCATCGCGCGCGAGCTGCGCTGCTCGAAGCGCTACCTGCACCGGATCTTCGAAGAGGAAGGCGTGACGATCGACCGCTACATCTGGTCGAACCGGCTCGAGCGCTGCAAGGAGGCGCTCGACAATGCGCGCGCGGCGAAGCCTGCCATTTCCGAGATCGCGTTCAGTTGGGGATTCAGCAGCAGCGCGCATTTCTGCCGCAGCTTCAAGCAGCGCTACGGAATGACGCCGCGCGAGTTCGTGCGGCAACGCGCGTCGTCCTGAATCCGGGGCCGCGCCCGCGTTTCGGCATCGGGCGGCGCCCGGCGCTGCGGCGTCGCGCCGGGCGCCGCTTCGTTCGGAAACATCAAGCCGCGTTCGTGCCGCTTCCCTTCGACGCAAGATAGCTGCCGTGCAGAATCTCCGGGCGCTCGCGCAGCGTCCGCGCGCTGCCGGCGAACGCGACGCGTCCGCGTTCGAGCACGTATGCGTCGGTCGCGAGCGCGAGCGCGATCGTCGTGAACTGCTCGATCAGCAGCACCGCGACGCCCTGCTTCGCGATCTGCGCGACGGTCTGCGCGAGGCGCTTCGTCACGGTCGGCGCGAGGCCGAGCGACAGCTCGTCGATCAGCAGCGTGTGCGGCTCGCCGATCAGCGCTTGCGACACGCACACCATCTGCTTCTGTCCGCCCGACAGGTCGTTGCTGCGCGCATCGAGCTTCGGCTTCAGCTCCGGGAAGATCGCGAGCACGCGCTCGATCGCATCGTTCAGGCGCCGCGTCGGCAGGAACGCGCCCGCGGCGCGCAGGTTGTCGCGCACCGACAGATCGCCGAGCACGCGGTGCCCTTCCGGCACGACCGCGATGCCGCGACGACGCACCGCTTCGGGCCGCAGCGCGCGAAGCGGCGCGCCGTCGAGCAGCACGTCGCCCGACGTGGCGGGCAGCACGCCGGCGATGCTCATCACGAGCGTCGACTTGCCGGCGCCGTTCGCGCCGACGAGCGCCGTCACCCGGCCCGGCGCGACCGCGAGCGACACGCCGTGCAGCACGGGCTTGTTCGCGCGATGGACGACGAGGTCTTTCACTTCAAGCTGCATGATCGCCGGACTCCTTGCCGAATGGGATGCGGCGCGCGCCGCGTCGAGAGCGGGCGGCTGCGCGCGCCTGCGTGACGCGAATATCGAATGATGGAAATGGGCGCAGCAGAGCGATTGCGGAGTGGATGGCTCGCCGGAATCGGCCGACTGCGCGACGCGGCGCGGCGCGCTTCGTCGCTTCGCGCGATCGCGTGTCGCTCGGCGTCGCGGGATCGAAATGCGCGCCGCAAGCCGATAACGCCGTGCTCGCAATCGCGCAAGACGACGCAAGCGGCATCGGCCGGCCGCTTTGCCGCTCTGCATCAAGTCGCATGCCCGTCGACCTCCTTGCCGAGATACGCGCTGCGCACGAGCGGGTCGTCGAGCACCGCGCGCGTCGGCCCGAGCGCGAGCCGCTTGCCGAAGTCGAGCACGAGCGTCTGCTCGCACACGGCGTCGATCAGATCGACGTCGTGATCGATCAGCAGCACCTGCGCGCCCGTGAGCTCGGGAATGCGAACGATCACGTCGCGCAGCCGAGCCGCTTCCGCTTCGTTCAGGCCCGCGCCCGGCTCGTCGAGCAGCAGCAGACGCGGCTCGCCGACGAGCGCCTTGCCGAGCTCGAGCATCCGCCGCTGATAGAGGTTGAGCGCCGCGCCCGGCACGTGCGCGACGTCGTCGAGACCGACGAGCTCGAGCGCACGCACGGTGTCGTTGCGCGCGGCGAGCGCCGGTATCACGTGCTCGGCGAGCGCGAGCACGTTGTCGTGGACGCTCAGGTCTTCGACGATCTGTTCGGTCTGGAACGTACGCCGCACGCCTGCGCGCACGCGCTCGGTGACGGACAGCCCGAGCAGCGCGCGGCCGTCGAGCGCGACGCTGCCCGCGCGCGGCCGCAGAAAGCCGCTCAGCACGTTGAGCAGCGTCGTCTTGCCCGCGCCGTTCGGGCCGATCAGCCCGCACACGGGCGCGCCGAGCGTCGCGTCGAGCGCGTCGAGCACGCGCGTGCCGCCGAACTGGACGGTCAGGTTCGAGATTTCGATCATCGCGTGCCTCCGTCGCGCGCGCCGAACGCACGCGCGATGCGCGACGCGAGGCCGGCAAGCTGTCCGGCGATGCCGGCGGGCGTCGTGATCAGCGCGTGCAGGAGCGCGGCGCCGAAGAAGATCATCGCGAGATAGCCGTTCACGCCGAAGTCGGTCAGGAGCGCGGGCACCGCGCGCAGCAGCAGCCCGGTGATCAGTGCGCCGAACCAGTGATAGACGCCGCCGACGACCGACAGCGCGAACAGCAGCACCGATTCCGACGCGGCGAACGCGCGCCCGTCGAGCTGGCCGACGGTGCCCGCGAGCAGGCCGCCGGACAGCCCGGCGAGCAGTCCCGCGAGCCCGAACGCCCAGGTCTGATAGAGGACGACGTTCACGCCGGCCGCGAGCGCCGTCGTTTCGCCGCGCCGGATCAGCGCCCACGAGCGGCCCGCTTTCGAGCGGCGATGCAGCTCGATCAGCGCGAACGCGAGCGCGGCCCATGCGGCGACGTAGCGGAAATACGCGGCGTCGCTCTGGCCGACGAGCGGCCTCGCCATCATCTGGCGCGCGCCGGACGACAGATGGCCGGTGAAGCCGCCGCCGCCGTCCGGAAAGCCGATCGCGGACACGACGACCTGAAACCCGCCCGCCATCATCAGCGTGACGAGCGCGAGATAGAGGCCGCGCAGGCGCAGCGCGGGCAGCCCGGCGATCATCCCGATCGCGCTGCCGCCGACCGCGCCCGCGATCATGCACAGCTCGAACGGCACGCCGAGATGCGCGAGCCGCAGCGCGATCCAGCCGCCGACGCCGAGCAGCGCATGCTGCGACAGGCACACGAGCCCGAGCTGCCGGTACAGCAGCGCGACGCCCGCGGCGGCGATGCTGATCGTCAGCGCGGACGTCAGCGTCTTGATCCAATAGGCGTCGGCGATGGCGGGCACGACGAGCGCGATCGCGGCGAGCGTGCCGAGCGTCGCGACGAGCGGCAGGCGCGCGCCGAACGGACGAACCCGCGCGGCCGCATCGCGCGACGGCGCAGCAAAGGCGAGTGGCGTTTTCATGATTCGTTCGCGGCGTGGCCGATCGATTTGGAGCCGATGAAGAGCATCGCGACGAGCGCGATCAGGAACGGCGTCGCGCTGCGGTACTGCGCGAAGCCGGGCACGGTGATCGCGAGCGCCTCGGCGAGGCCGATCGCGATGCCGGCCGCAACCGTCGCGGGCAGCGACGCGAGGCGGCCGACGATCGCCGCGGCGAACGCCGGGATCACGAGGAACGTGAGCACCGCCGCCTGCAGGCGCACGAGGTTCGCGAGCAACAGGCCCGTGATGCCCGCGAACACGCCGGAGATCACCCACGCGGCGACGTCGACGCGCAGCACGCGAATGCCGAGCAGCCCGCTCAAGTGCCGGTTGTTCGACAGCGCGCGCATCTGGAGTCCCAGCCGCGTGCGTGCGAGCACGACGCCGATCGCGGCCATCATCGCGAACGCGAGCGCGAGGCCGACGATTCGCGTGTACGTGAAACGAACGTCGCCGAAGTCGAGCGCCTCGCTGTCGGTCGGCAGCACGAGGCGGCGCGGCGTGTCGCCCCAATACCACTCGCAGAAGCCGAGCAGGATCAGCGCGAAGCCGAGCGTCGCGACGCTGCGCACGACGCGATCGCGCGCGGCGAGACGCGGCGCGAGCACGAGGCCGTAGACGAGCGACGCCACGGTCGACGCGGCGATCGCCGCGGCCCAGGCGAGCGTCTGCGGATAGTCGGCGTCGAGGCACGCGGCCGCGACGTACGCGCCCAGCGCGCCCGTCGCGCCGAACGCGAAGTTCAGCACGCCCGATGCGCGATACAACACGACGAGGCCGACGCCCGACAGCGCGTAGACCGCGCCGACGCCGAGCCCGGAGATCAGATACGGAACGAAGTCGATCGCGTTCATGGCGTCAGTGCATCTTCTTTTCCGCCGCGCGGATGTCGGCGAGTTGCGGATCGTCGACCGCCTGGCACGCCGACACCGTTTTCCAGCCCGCGCCCGTCGATTGCGCCATCCGGCCCGCGTTGTTCGCGTTGTGCCGGTCGCCCGCGCCGACGTAGAACGGCCCGCACAGAATGTCGCTGCGGAAGTCCTTCACCTGGCGCAGCGCGGCCGTCACGTGCGCGCGATCGAGCTGGTTCGCGGGGAGCTTCAGCAGCGTGTCGGCCACGAGCCGCGCGGCGAGGTAGCCCGCCTGCGAGAACGTGTCGCGCGGGTCCTGCTTGTCGCCGTACTTGTTCATCACCGCGAGCCAGTTCTGGTTGTCGGGCGTCGGCGCGTCGAGCGGCTGGAATTCGAGATTCACGTCGAAGCCGCCTTTCCAGTACGGCCCGATCGCCTTCGGCACGCCGAGATCGTAGCCGGACGCCGCCGACACGAAATGAATCCGCCGGCCGAGGTTCTGCTGCTCGGCGGCCGACAGGATCGGCACCATCAGCCCCTTCGGCAGCCCGAGCAGGATCGCCTGCGGATTCTTCGACGCGGCCTGCAGCACGACCGACGTCGGATCGGCGGAATCGGGATCCATCACGATCGTGTCGACGGTCACGCCGTTCTGCTTGCCCCACAGCGCCGGCCCTTCGCACGACCACGCGCCGAGGCTCGGGATGTTCGGCGCGATGCAGACCATCCGCGTCGCCTTGTACTGCTGCTTCGCGTATAGCGCCGCTTCCGTCATCGACAGCCGCGGCCCCATGTTGAGGGGCACGTAGTTGCGTGCGAAATAGCATTCGCGCGGCACGCCGACGCCCGCGATCGCGATCACGTTTTCCTGTTCGTAGAACTTCGCGTTTGCCCCGCATTCGACGAAGCTCGCGTTGCCCGCGAGCGCGAGCACCTTGCGGTCGCGCACGAGCTTCGACGCGACCTGCGACGCCGTTTCCGGATTCCACTGGTCGTCTTCGACGAGGTACTGGACCGGCCGGCCGTTGATTCCGCCGTTCGCGTTCACGCATTTGAAATACGCGGCGGCCGCGCGCACCGACGAGCTGAAGTCGTCGGGGCCGGTCTTGCCGACGATCGCGCCGATCGGAATCGGCGCGCCGGTCGCGGGCTTGCCGTTCGAGAGCCCGCAGCTCTGCGCGAACGCGGCATGCTGCGCGAAGAGTCCCGCGGCGCCGATGCATGCGCCGGCGAGCGTGCGCTTCATGTTGGGGGAAAGCGGCTTCATCGTGTCTCCTGGTGTTGTCGTGGGGCGCGGCTCCGCGTACGGGCCGCGCCCTCGGGTACTGCGTTGGTGCTTCGGTGCTGCTCGGGTGTTGCTTCGGAACTGCGCCGGTGCTGCGCCGGTGCTGCGTGCCCGCCGTGCGCCGCGCGTCAGTGCGCGATGCAGACGGACTTGAGCTCGGTGAACTGCTCGAGCGCCGCGCGGCCGAGCTCGCGGCCGTAGCCCGATTGCTTGAAGCCGCCGAACGGCAGATTGTTGTCGAGCATGTTGTGCGTGTTGACCCAGACGATGCCCGCCTTCAGGCGCGGCACGACGCGATGCACGAGCGACAGGTTCTGCGACCACACGCTCGCCGCGAGCCCGAAGTCACTGTCGTTCGCGAGCCGCACCGCATCGTCGACGGTGTCGAACGGCGTGACCGTGACGACCGGGCCGAACACTTCTTCGCGCACGATCCGCATCGACGGCGTCGTATCGACGAACACCGTCGGCTTCACGAAATAGCCGCCGTCGAACGCGCGTGCGCCGCCCGTGACGAGCGTCGCGCCTTCCGTCTTCGCGGCGCCGATGTGACCGAGCACGCGCTCGAAGTGGCGCTTCGACACGAGCGGGCCGATCTGCGTGCGCGGATCGAAACCCGAGCCGATCTTCATCGATTCGGCGGCGGCCGCGATGCCGGCGACGACGCGTTCGAAGTGGCGCTTCTGCACGTACACGCGCGAGCCAGCGGTGCAGACCTGCCCCTGATTGAAGAAGATGCCTTGCGCGGCGCCGCGCGCGGCGACGTCGGGATCGGCGTCGTCGAAGATGATCAGCGGCGACTTGCCGCCGAGCTCGAGCGTGAAGCGCGCCATCCGATCGACGGCCGCGTGGCCGATCGCCTTGCCGACGCCGACCGAGCCCGTGAAGGTGATCTTGTCGACGCCCGGATGCGCGACGAGCGCGGCGCCCGCCTCGCCGCCGGTGCCCGTCACGATGTTCAGCACGCCGTCGGGCAGGCCCGCTTGCTGCGCGAGCTCGCCGAGACGCAACGCAGTGAGCGGCGTTTCCTCCGACGGCTTCAGCACGACCGTGCAGCCGCACGCGAGCGCGGTCGCGACCTTCCACAACGCGATCGCGAGCGGAAAATTCCACGGCACGATCGCGCCGACGACGCCCACCGCCTCGCGGCGCGTGTACGCGAAATACTCGGTGTCGGCGGGCACGGCGATCGACGTGTCGAGCGTCGAGCCTTCGATCTTCGTCGCCCAGCCGGCCATGTAGCGGACGTATTCGGCGCCGCCCAGCACGTCGATCGCGCGCGCGATGCCGACGAGCTTGCCGGTCTCGAGCGTCTCGAGCGCGGCGAGCTCGTCGGCGTGGCGCTCGATCAGTTCGGCGAGCTGATAAAGCAGCTTCTCGCGGTTCGCGGGGCGCATCCGCGGCCAGTCGCCCGAATCGAACGCGCGGCGGGCGGCGGCGACCGCCGCGTCGACGTCGCGCGCGTCGCTCGCGGCGACTTCGGCGATCGTCATCTCGGTCGCGGGATCGACGACGGGCAGATAGCGGCCCGAGCGCGGCTCGGCCGCGCGTCCGTCGATCCAGTTGCCAAACGCGCGGCGGGCGAGAAAGCCGGATTGGCGTTGATGCTGTGTCGAGAGATCGGCCAGGTTCATGAAGGTCTCGTGCGAAACGGAACGGTTGGATGAAGGGGCGAGCGCGCGCTCACGGCTGCATCGCCTGTGCGACGAGCAGCGTGTCGGTGAACTGCTCGAAGCGCACGATCTTGCCCGCTTCGACGCGCCACACGTGCGCGACGCGGCACTCGAACGACTTGCCGGTCCGCTTGCAGGTGCCCGAGTAGCGGCCGAGGCCGATCACGGTGTCGCCCGCGTCGTGCAGCGTGTCGAGCTCGAACGTGTAGCCGTCCCACTCTTCGCCGAGGCGCTGGAACACGTTGCGGACGATCTCGTCCGCGCTGCGGTAGGTGCCCGCGCACGGGAAGCCGGCCATCTCGGTCCATTCGATCGTCGGCGCGATGTCGGCCATCATCGCGGCGGGGTCGCGCCGGTCGGATGCCGCGTAGTGATCGGCGACGATTTGATAAGGGGTACGCATCGTGTATTCCTCAGACGGGTTGCGCATCGTCCGGATAGACGGTCTGCGACAGTTTGCGGATGAACGAGCCGGCGGGACGGTTCGCGATCGCTCCGTCGCCCGTTTCGCCGAGGAACTTGCCCGTCGAGCGGCCGGCCGCGAAGTTGAAGACGAACACCGACGCGACCGGAATCAGGAATTCGCGGAACGTAAACACGTAGAGATCGTCGGCGAACTTGTAGGTCGTCGCGAGATCGACGTCGCCGTGGCCGCGCTGCTCGCCGACGAGGCATTGCCAGCAGTAGCGCGTCGAGCTCAGGTATGTGTGCTCGTACGTATGGTTCGGGCTGTAGACGTTCAGCGTGCGCGCGCCGATCAGGTCGCGCGTCTCTGCTGGCGCGGCGCCCGATGCGCTCGCGTCGGCTTCGTCGCCCGCGAGCGTGCCGACCAGAAAATCCTGCGCGACGCGCGGCGCGGCGCCCGCCTCCTCGCGGCTGCGGATGCGCGACAGGATGCCGAGCACGCGCCGCGTCGCGATGTCGAACACGAGCGTCAGCGCTTCGGCCGGCCGGCTCTTGAACGTGATATCGACGAAGAACGTATCGGGCGCGACTTCGATCGCTTCGTACCAGTCGGTGTCGCTCGCGTCGCCGCGGCGCCATGCGAGCGCATGACCGTCGACGAAATTCGCCGCGAGCGCGCCGTCCGGCAGCTCGAACGTCAACGTGCGACCGACGAGCGCCTGCGTCGCGGGCAGCCGGTTCGTATCGATGCCGGCCGCGAAGTCTTCGTAGTTTTTCCAGTCCTGCGGTTTGTCGTTCATCGGAGAGTCCTCGGAAAGACGTGTTTTTGGAGCGGCCTCGCGCTCAGCGCGCGAATTCGATCGTCGGCAGATCGACGGCCGATGCGCCGCCGTCGACCAACAGCGACGTGCCCGTGATCATCGACGCATACGGCGAGGCCAGATACAGCACCGTGTCGGCGACTTCGTCGGGCTCCGCCGGGCGGCCGAGCGGCACGTCGCGCGTGACGAGCTGGTAAGCGTCCTCGCGCGTCGCGAGCCCGTGCGCGTCGCGCAGCGCATCCATCTGCTCGTCGGCCATCGCGGTGCGCACCCAGCCGGGACACACGGCGTTCACGCGCACGCCGGCGCGGCCGTAGTCGCGCGCGAGCGAGCGCGTGAGGCCGATCAGCGCGTGCTTCGTCGTCACGTAGCCGATGACGTTCGGGCCTGCGAAATGTCCGGCGAGCGACGACAGGATCACGATGTTGCCGCGCCGCTCGATCAGCTCGGGCAGCAGCTCGCGCGCGCAGACGAACGCGGTGTCGAGATTCACGCGCGTCGATTGCGCCCACGACGCGTCGTCAGTGTCGAGCGCGCTGCCGACGCCGTGGCCGCCCGCGTTCGCGACGAGCACGTCGACGCGTCCGAACGCGGCGCGTGCTTCGGCGATCGCGCGCTGCACGTCGTGCGCGTCGGCCGCGTCGCCCGCGACGGCGATCGCGGCGCCGCCGAGCGGTTTCGCCACCGCTTCGAGCGGCTCGCGGCGGCGGCCGAGCAGCACGACCTTGCCGCCCGCTTCGGCGAACTTGCGCGCGACGGCCGCGCCGATGCCGGTGCCGCCGCCCGTGATCAACGCAACCTTGTCGTTGAACGTATGCATTGCTGAGGTCTCCTTGAATTGAGCTTGAAGACGTGATGACGTGAAGACGCGACGATGTGAACGCGCGGCGCTCAGTGCGCGTCGCCTGCATGAAGCAGCGCGGCTTGCTGCCTGCCCGCTTCGGCGCGCGCATTCGGCGCGCCGGCCGGCGACAGCATGAATTCCGCGCAGCGCTCGGCGATCATGATCGTCGGCGCGTTCGTGTTGCCGGACACGAGCGACGGCATCACCGACGCATCGCAGATCCGCAGTCCGCTGACGCCGCGCACGCGCAGCCGCGAATCGACGACCGAAGCAGGATCGCCGCCCATCCGGCACGTGCCCGACGGGTGATAGACGGTCTTCGCATGCGAGCGCACGTACGCGTCGAGGTCGACGCGGCCGCCGTCGGTCAGCAGCATCTCGCCCGAGATCACCTTCGACATCGACGGCATCCGCATGATCTCGCGTGCGAGCGAGAGGCCGCGCACGAGCGTCGCGAAATCGTCCGGATGACTGAGGAAATTGCCGTCGAACAGGATCGGCGCGTGCGGATCGGCGCTGCGCAATCGCACCGTGCCGCGCGACTTCGGCCGCAGGAAGCACGGATTGATCGAGATTCCGTGTCCGGCGAGCGGCTCGCGACCGACGTCGCCGACGAGCACGGGCAGCACGTGGAACTGCACGTCGGGACGACCGCCGTTCGCGGTGTCGACGAAGCCGCCGCTTTCGACGACGTTCGACGTGAGGAGCCCCGTATGGAACAGCATGTACTGGAGCCCGTGGCGCAGCGCGTTGAGCCCGCGATCCTGGCCGGCGAGGCTGATCGGCTCGCGCGCGCGGCCGTACAGCGACACTTCGAGATGATCCTGGAAGTTGAGCCCGACGTCGGGCGCGTCGTGCACGACCGGGATGCCATGCCGCAGCAGTTGATCCGCCGGGCCGACGCCCGACAGCATCAGCAGCTTCGGGCTCGCGAGCGCGCCCGCGGTGAGCACGATCTCGGCGCGGGCGCGAACGAGCCGTTCTTCGCCGCCGCGCGTCTGGTAGCGCACGCCGACCGCGGCGCCGTTCTCGAACACGATGCGCGTGACGAACGCGTCGGTCTCGATCGTCAGCAGCGGATTGCGCTTGACCGCGGCGAGATACGTCGCGGCGGTGCTGCCGCGGCGGCCTTCGAACGTCGTCGTCTGATAGAAGCCGACGCCCGCCTGCGACGCGCCGTTGAAGTCGTCGTTGTACGGCAGCCCGAATTCCTGCGCGCCCTTGACGAACGCCTGGCTCAGCGGATGGCGAAAGCGCGTGTCGCTCACGTGAAGCGGCCCGTCGACGCCGTGCAGCGGCCCCGCGAGCCGCTGGTTGTGCTCGGCGCGCCGAAAGAACGGCAGCACGTCGTCCCAGCCCCAGCCGTCGCAGCCGGCGTCGCGCCAGCCGTCGTAATCGGCGGACGTGCCGCGGATGTAGACCATCGCGTTCACCGAGCTGCCGCCGCCGAGCGTGCGGCCCTGCGGCACGTACATCCGGCGGCCGGCCGCGTGCGTTTGCGGCTCCGTCTCGTAGACCCAGGTCCGCTTCGTGCCGATCACGCGCACGAAGGTCGCGGGCGTGCGGACGAAGAACGAATTGTCGGGAGGGCCGGCTTCGAACAGCAGCACGCGATGCCCGGCGCCGACGAGCCGGTTTGTGACGACGCAGCCGGCCGAGCCGGCGCCGATCACGATGTAGTCGAATTCCGTCGAGCCGCTGTGGTTTTCCACGGACATGTGTCGCTTCCCGTTGGGTCGAATGGATGGACAGGCTGCCACTATGCGGGAAATCGACCGGCGTGCGCGGGCTGTGCGCTGTGGATCAATTCAAACTGCGTTCTGAGGGGGCGGTGAGGGCAATGCGCGACATGGGCGGCGTTTCGGGCGCGACGCGCTCGCGTCCCTGCCGTGCGCGATCCGTCCCTCATCGTCGCGCTGCCGGGTCAGCTCACTGTGCATAAAACGGTACCTTGCATTAGATGATACTGGCTGCTATAGTCCGCCCATGTTCTGCGGCGGTCCGTACGACGGGCCTCCGCAGAACATAACATGGTACCTTGCAACGCACATTACGCCGGCAGAACGGAATGAAGACCCAGTTGAAGAAAGGCACGCTCGACATGTGCGTGCTCGCCGTGCTGGCGCGGCGGGACAGCTACGCGTACGAACTCGTGTCGACGCTCGCTGAAACGATGGAGATCAGCGAAGGCACGATCTACCCGTTGATGCGGCGCCTGCAGGCCGAGGCGTGGGTCACGACCTACCTCGTCGAATCGACGTCGGGGCCGCCGCGCAAGTACTACTCGATCACCGACGACGGGCGCGCGAGCCTGCGGCAGATGGAGGACGAGTGGCGAGGTTTCGTCGATGAAGTCAACGGCGTGCTGGCGCTGCACGGCACGCCAGCGGATGGAGAGGAACGGCAATGAAGCAGGACGCATTCATCCAGCGGTTGCGGCAGGAGCTCGACAGCCTGCCGAAGCGCGAAGTCGACGAGATCGTCGCCGACTACCGTGAATACATCGGCGACGCGCTCGCCGCCGGGCGCGCGGAGGAAGACGTGATCGCCGCGCTCGGCGAGCCGGCGAAGCTCGCGCGCGAGCTGAAGGCGCAGGCGAACTTCCGGCAATGGGAGGAGCGGCGCTCGTTCGGCAATCTGATGCGCGTCGTCGGCTCGATCGCGGGGCTCGGGCTGCTGCACGTGATCCTGCTCGTGCCGTTCCTGCTGTACATGCTCGTGCTGACGACGGGCTATGTGATCTTCGGCGCGCTGACCGTCGCGGGGCTCGTCACGCTCGTCGCGCTCGGCAGCCATTACGTGTTCGGCACGCCGGCCCCCGGCGCGCTGCCGTTCGGCATCGGCACGGGACAAGTCGATGTCGGCGGCGCGGCGGCCGGCAAGGGCGCGCAGGACGGCAAGCAGGCGCACAGCGGCAAGATCGCGCAAGACGCGAAGAGCGCGAGCGCCGCGTCCGCCGATGCGCTGAACGATGCGAAGGAACTGCGCGTCGAAGGCGAGCGCTACGTGCTCGATCTGCACGAAGGCAGCCGCGTGTCGATCGTCACGCGCAAGGGCGTGATCGACGCGCGCAAGCAGGACGGCAAGCTGTCGATCGACGCGACGGGCGACGGCGCGCGCGAGCTGCTCGCGACGGGCAAGAACGACACGCTCAGCATCGCGCGCGCCGACGTGATCGCACTCGATCTGAAGAGCGCAAGCGGCGATCAGATGACGGTCGCGAACGCGGGCGCGTCGGCGCCGGGCCTGAACGTTCCCGGCATCGCGGGCGGCAACGTGCAGATGACGCCGGACGGGCACGGAGGCGTGCATCTGTCGGTGACGAACGGCGAGAACTCGGTATCGATCGTCGGCGGGCGGATCACCGTCGACAACGGCAAGCAGCACGTCAGCGTCGCGGCGCCGACGGGGCTCGCGCTCGGCGGCATCGCGTTCGGTTACGGGCTCGCGATGCTGCCGATCGGAATCCTCGGGCTGCTCTTGTGCATCTGGCTGACCCGGATCACGTGGCGCGCGCTCGTGCGGTACGTGCGGCGACGGATCGATGCGGTGTCGGCGAAGCTCGAGCGGGAACGGGTGGGTTGAGGTTCGGCGATTCGGGCGATGGAAAAGACAAGGGCGTTCGGGTTTGTTTCGAACGCCCTTTTTGTCTGGTGAAGGAATCGTTGCCGGAGAGCTTCGGGCGGCTGTGAAAAAGTGCCGCTCGCCGGCATGCTCGCCGGCTGTGCGGTGACGAGCGTTCGGGCGTTCGAGGATTCCGGAGCGATCGGTGTCTCGCATAGACTCTCAGCGGCGGCGCCTCTTTTTTAGTGCTGCGGGACATGCGGACCTCTGTCTGTGTTTTGTATTTTTGTTTGTATACATCTGTAGTAATAGTCAATAAAGGCTGTGGCTTTCTGTGGATAAGCGCTAAGATGCCTTTCGCATCAGTACATTGTCGATCGGGCAACTTGCTGGACAGGCAATGAATTGCCGAGGGCAGTGAAGAACAACTTTTGCGGCGCACAGCTTGCGGGGTGATTTATCCCCAAATTGTCCACTGGTTATGGGCGGGTGTCCGTGCGGCACAAATAAATCAGCCGCCGAACCTTTTGAGCGGGTCGACGGCTGATTTCGAGGCGTCGCGATGCGCGCCCATCGCGCGGCAGTTCGATCGTCACGTATTCCGTCGGATGGTCCGGCGATGGGCAGGCGGGCACTTGGGCTGCGATGCGCCGGACACCATGATCCGCGCATCCATCAGAACTGCGCGGTAAGCTGGAATCCGACCGTCACGCGCGCCGTCGGAAAGCCCGAAGGCTTATAGACGGGCGTCCCTGCGAACAGGTCGTATGCGTACGCGCCGAACCGCGTCCCGACGCTCCCCTTCACGCCGATCACGGCGCCCGCCAGCTGCGTGCCCACCAGTGCGACGGGCTGCGGTCCCCACTCGCCGGAAATCGCCGCGCCGCCCTCTTCGAACGCCGGATTGTTTGCTTCGAGCTGGTCCGCGCCGACTGGCCGGGGCCGAAGTTGGGATTGCCGTTGATCATCCCGGCCTGCTGGGTCTGGACGATCGTCGGCGAGTTGTTCAGGATCGCGCCGTTCTTCTGGACATCGAACTGATTGTACGTATTGACCGATTCTGCGCGGACACGCGCAGCGGCATCGCGCCGAACAGCATGGCGGCGGCGAACGCTGCCGCGCGCGAGGCGAACAGCGTGACGTCTGCGTGTGCGGGCGCGCGGCCGGACGCCGCGGATTCTCCTCGATGCGATTTGCCGGTGGCGGATGCCGTTTCCTGAACGGCGACGACCATTCCCCGAAGCTTGGAGTAGACCAGACGATAGATTTTGTTATTCATCGTGACGCGTCGATTTTTTCTGACGCGTGAACGATATGTCGATCTTTAGTGTATGACTATCAACAATTGCAATACGTTGATTCCGGGCGACATATTGAACGACGGCGAAACAGTTGATAGAGGCGATAGTGGCGGCATTGCGCGCCGCGGAATTGCCGCATTATTTGGACTGAAAATGACTATCCCAGTAAGTATGACGGGCTTGGTCGTCGTCTAATCGGTAAATCAGGGGATTTTAAATTCAGATAACGGGATTTTTATGCCGCCAAAATGCGTGCGAATCGAAGCAAAGCGCAGGAGCGAAGTCCTCGCGGCGAACGCGCATCCCGAGCGGCGGCGCGCGGCCCGATGCCGATGACCGAAGCCGCGCTCAAGCCGCCGCCGTCTTCCCGCCGACGGTCTTCAGCACCTGCCAGTACGACGGCGGCTGCGCGACGCAGCCGCGCTCGCGCAGCATCCGGTGCATCCGCGGCAGGCGAAAGTACGGCACCGACGCCATCAGGTGATGCTCGACGTGGTAGTTCACGTGAATCGGCGCGACCGTCGCGCGCGCGAGCCAGCCGGCGTGCGTCGTGCGCGTGTTGCGCAGCGGGTCGTCGCTCGCTTCGAGGCACGCGTGCTCGGCCATCGAGCGGATGCGGATGAAAAGCGGAAACGGCGTCACGTACGACAGCGCCCATACGCCGTACAGCCAAGGATGGCCGCTCGCCCACAGCGCGCCGAACAGCGCGCCGTTCGTGATCAGCATGCCGGCCGCGGTGCGGAAGAATGCGAGCGGATAGTCCCACCCGCGCCGGCCCGTCTGCGGCAGGCGCTCGATGTCGTTCGTCACCGACCACTTGAGCACGCCCGCGTCCATCAGCACGCGGCCGATCACGAACTTGACGCCCGTCACGCCGGAGATGTCGCGCAGGCACTTGCGGACGAGCGACGCGCGCGTCGTCGGCAGGCCCGCGACGAGCGACAGATCGGGATCGAGGCTCGACGACGTCGTCGCGTGGTGCATCAGGTGGTACGGGCGGTACTTGTGCAGCTCGTTCCATACCGGGCGCGCGCACAGCCAGTCGACGAGCACGTCGTTCGCCCAGCGCGTGCGGAACAGCGTGCCGTGCGCGGCGTCGTGCTGGAGGATGCCGAGACAGAGCTGGCGTCCGGCGAGGATCGTCATGCCGGCCACGAGCGCGAGCGCGAAGGCCCACGGCGGGAAATGCGCGCGCGCATACGCAAGGCCCGCGAACGCGAGCGCGATCACCGCCCATGTCGAGCCGACCGCCCACGCGCCGCGCCAGTTCGAGCGCGCGGTCAGCACGCGGATCTCGTCGCGAGTGAAGAGGTCGCGGATGCGGATTCTTGCTGTCATGTCGATGTCTCCTCCGGCGTGTCCCGCTAGTGGTTCCGCTAATGCAATCGGCTGACGGCGGCGGCGCTCGGCGCGGCTGCCGCGGCCGGGCGCTCGCTGTCGAACAGCGCGCGCCAGATCCGGTGGCCCACGCCGACGTAGCGCCGCGCGCATTCGATGAACGCGGCGCGCGCGGCCGCATCGACGAACGGCTCCGGCAGCAGCGGATCGAACACGACCTGCCGGATCGCCTTGCCGCCGAGCAGGAACGCCTCGCGCGCGGCGACGTCGAGATCGAGTTCCGGTGCGCGCGCGAGCCAGTCCTCGAGTTGCGCGCCGAGCGTGCGGTACGTGTCCGACAGCGCTTCGCCGTCCCACAGCGCGCGGATGCGCGCTTCCTGCGCGGCGTCGAAGCCGCCCGCGACGAACACGGCCGCCGACGGCTCGACGCCGAGCTTCGTCAGCCGCCGGCGCACGGTATCGACGTTGCCTTCGACATTGTCCGGGCGCACGTACAGGCTCTTGTCCCATTCGCGGAAGCCGAGCATCTCGAGCGCGCGCTCGCGGCGCGCGAGGGCGGTGCGGTTGACGCGGCCGAGCGAGATGCACGACACCATCAGATACGCGCCGCTCCAGCGGCGCAGCCGCGTCTCCACGGTGCGCCACGCGGTCAGCTCCTCGGACAGCTCGACGGCCGACGGCCCGAGCCGGTAGCTGCCGCGCTCGGCGCCTTCGACGAGCGACTCGGCCGCGAGCCGCGCGAGCGCGACGCGCACGCTGTTTTCGGTGAGGCCGAACAGCCGGCACGCGATGATCGCCTCGCGCACCTGCAGGGGCTCGCCATCCTTGGCGACCAGCAAATCGAGGATCAGATGTTTCGCGGTGGGTTGCGTCATGGGGGGTGTTTCGCGGCCGGAAAACGAAAGGTGATTACATAGAATCTATTTATATTTCTTTTTTTGTAATATTTCAACCCGATCGAGCGGCGGATGGCGGGTGATGAAGGCGATCGGGCTGATGGCCGCGAGCGTTCCAGGAACTCGGGAGGAAACGGCGTCAGCCTTATGGGGCGGGGCAGAGCGCCCATGATGCGGTGTGGGACGGGCATCGTGACGAAGGGTTCGCGCGCCGCGCGGCTGCTGCGAACGGTGAGGTGACCGGAGGACGACGGTGAGAGCGGCGTCGCCCGCCATCCGCCACCCGTCACTCACCATCCGCCGCCTGCCCGCCGCCCGCCGCCCGCCGCCCGCAGCCCAACGCCGCCCGCCCGCCGTCCGCCCGCCGTCCGCCGGCGTCAAACGAAATCCGCTCCGCCCCCCGAACCCGTCCTCCCACCGCTCGCGGTATCTCCATCCGCCGCGTCCCGCCGGACATCCGGCCTCGCATCCGGCCAATGCCGATTCCGATACTGAATCGGGCTGCATCCTTGTCCCGCGAGAAACGCATGGCTCAACGCGCTCGCGCTCGCGAAGCCGCATTCGTCGGCGATGTGATCGAGCGTCATCCGGCTCGTGCGCAGCAGGAACGCGGCGAGCTCGACGCGCAGCACGGCGACGTAGCGCCGCAGCGTCAGCCCCGTGGCGGCGGCGAAGCGGCGCGACAGCGTGCGCTCGCTCATCGCCGCGCGCGCGGCGAGCTCGGCGAGCGTCGGCGGCTGCGCAAGCGCGCGCTCGACGATGTCCTGGATCGCGAGCACCGGCCCGTCGCCGTGCCGCTTGTATTGCGCGGCCCACACGGCCATGTGCTCGTACGACGGCAGAGCCTGCGTGAGCGCGACCTTGAGCAGCCGCTGCGACACGCCCGCGCCGAAGCAGTAGTCGATCACGTATGCGCACGCGTCGACGGCCGGATTGATCCCGCTCACCGTGATGAGCCGCCCGTCGACGACGAGCGGCTTCGACGGCGTGTAGCGCACCGCCGGAAAATGCCGCGCGAACAGCGTGCGCTCGCTCGGCAGCCCGGTCGCGCCGCGGCCGTCGAGAAGCCCGGCCTTCGCGAGAAGCGGCGCCGCGTTGAGCCCGACGACCAGCGCGCCGGCCGCGTAGCGCCGGCGCAGCCAGTCGATGAAGACGCGCTCGATCGCGTCGATCTGCTCGTCGGGCATGAACTGCGCGGGGACGATCACGACTTCGTGCGCATCGGCGTCGCGAAGCGCGGCCGTCGCCGGCACGTCGATTGCGCCGATCGTCTGCACCGGCCGGCCGTCGTGCGACAGGATCGCGATGTCGAACAGCCGGCTGTTCACGACGTCGAGGCTGCGCGCCTTCATCGTGCCGGCGAGCAGCAGCATTTCCTGCGTGAGGAACACGTAGCCGCCGAGGAGCCGCGGCGGCAGAAGGATCGCGACGCCCGGCCGGCCGGCGCCGCGTGGCTGCTTTTTCATATCAAGAAAATGGCGTTTCGGATCAACGCAGATTGTCCCGGACTTGCTCAAATACCGCAAACAGCAGGTCGCCGACGCCGGCCGCCATGCGATCACTCACTGGAGACGCCATGATTCCCCGCACCATCTTCGACGAAGAGCACGAGCAGTTCCGCGAGTCTGTCCGCCGTTTCATCGAATCCGAAGTGATGCCGCACCACGAGCGCTGGGAAGACCAGGGCTACGTGGATCGCGACGTGTGGCGCAAGGCCGGCGAGGCCGGCTACCACTGCGCGAGCATGCCCGAGGCGTACGGCGGCGCGGGCGCGGACATCCGCTACAGCGTCGTGCTGTTCGAGGAGATCGCGCGCGCGGGCGCGTCGGGGCTCGGCTTCGGGCTGCATTCGGAGATCGTCGCGCCGTACATCCTCCATTACGGCAGCGACGCGCTCAAGGAACACTACCTGCCGAAGCTCGCGAGCGCCGAGATGATCGGCGCGATCGCGATGACCGAGCCGGGCGCGGGCTCCGACCTGCAAGGCGTGCGGACCGCCGCCGTGCGCGACGGCGACCACTACGTGCTCAACGGCTCGAAGATCTTCATCACGAACGGCTGGCATGCGGATGTCGTGATCGTCGTCGCGCGCACGACGCCCGAAGGCGGCTCGAAGGGCACGAGCCTGTTCGTCGTCGATACGGAGATGGCGGGCTTCAGCAAGGGCAAGCGGCTGAAGAAGGTCGGCATGAAGGCGCAGGACACGTCCGAGCTGTTCTTCGACGGCGTGCGCGTGCCCGCCGGGAACCTGCTCGGCGAAGAGAACCGCGGCTTCGTCTACCTGATGCAGGAGCTGCCGTGGGAGCGGCTGCAGATCGCGATCAGCGCGATCGCGTCGGCCGAGGCGGCGCTTTCGTGGACGCTCGACTACACGCGCGACCGCCGCGCGTTCGGCAAGGCGGTGATCGATTTCCAGACGAGCCGGCACGCGCTCGCCGAGCTGAAGAGCGAGATCCAGGTCGGCCGCGTGTTCGTCGACAAGTGCATCGAGCTGCAGCTCGCGGGCAAGCTCGACGCGGCGACCGCGTCGATGGCGAAGTACTGGACGACCGAGCTGCAGTTCAAGGTGATCGACCGCTGCGTGCAGCTGCACGGCGGCTACGGCTACATGTGGGAGTACCCGATCGCGCGCGCGTGGGCCGATTCCCGCGTGCAGCAGATCTACGGCGGCACGAACGAAATCATGAAGGAGCTGATCGCGCGCACGCTGTGACGGCGCGGCCGTGACGCGTCGGCTCGCGGCCCGGCGCAGCCGCGCGTCATGGTGCGATCGGCGATCGGCGCGTCGTCATGCCGCTCGACGTGAGCGTGTCGGGCGGGCGGTCGACGCCGGTTCGGCGCTGCGCTGCGACGGGCGGCCGTTCAGCCGGCCTTTCGCGCGGCGCGCGAACCGGCCCCGATCAGTCCATGGTTGGTTTGCCGACGGGGCTGCCGATGGGTTCGCCGACGGGGCCGCTGGTCGGCCGCCCGGCTGAACGTCCCGACGGAAAAGCGCCGGCGAGCAACACCCGGCGAGCAACACCCGACAAGAACGCCCCGGCCGGCAGTGCGATCCGGCCGACTCGACCGCCGTCCCAGCCGGCTGTCCCCATCGACCCAAGGAACGATCCATGGAAGCCTACATCTTCGACGCCGTGCGCACGCCGCGCGGCAAAGGCAAGAAGGACGGCAGCCTGCACGGCGTCACGCCGCTGCGGCTTGCCGAAACCGCGCTGCGCGCGATCCGCGACCGCAACGGCCTCGACACGCGTCTCGTCGACGACGTCGTGCTCGGCTGCGTCGAGCCCGTCGGCGAGCAGGGCGCGTGCATCGGCCGCGTCGCGGTGCTCGCGGCCGGCTACGCGGAGACGGCCGCGGGCGTGCAGATCAACCGCTTCTGCGCATCGGGCCTCGAAGCGTGCAACATGGCCGCCGCGCAGGTGATGTCCGGCCAGTCGGACATGGCGATCGGCGGCGGCGTCGAAAGCATGTCGCGCGTGCCGATGGGCTCGAGCGGCGGCGCCTGGCCGGTCGATCCGGCGATCGCGATTCCGAGCTACTTCGTGCCGCAGGGCGTGTCGGCCGACACGATCGCGACGAAGTGGGGCTACAGCCGCACCGACGTCGACGCGTACGCGGTCGAGAGCCACCGGCGCGCGCACGCGGCGACGCAGGACGGCCGCTTCGCGCGCTCGATCGTGCCGGTGCGCGACGCGAACGGCCTCACGATCCTCGATCGCGACGAGACGATCCGCCCGCAGACGACGCTCGATACGCTCGCGACGCTCAAGCCGTCGTTCGCCGAGCTGGGCGAGCTGTACGGCTTCGACGCGGTGATCCGCCAGCGCTATCCGGAGCTCGAGCGGATCGAGCACGTGCATCACGCGGGCAACAGCTCGGGGATCGTCGACGGCGCGGCGGCCGTGCTGATCGGCACGCTGGAAGCGGGCAAGCGCGCGGGCCTCACGCCGCGCGCGCGGATCCGCTCGTTCGCGAGCATCGGCTCGGAGCCGTCGATCATGCTGACGGGACCGAGCTACGCGGCCGAGAAGGCGTTGAAGCGCGCCGGCATGCGCGCGGCCGACATCGATCTCTACGAGCTGAACGAGGCGTTCGCGTCGGTCGTGCTGCGCTTCATCGACGTGATGTCGATTTCGCACGACCGGATCAACGTGAACGGCGGCGCGATCGCGATGGGCCATCCGCTCGGCGCGACGGGCGCGATGATTCTCGGCACGCTGCTCGACGAGCTCGAGCGGCGCGGCGCGGGCACGGGCCTCGCGACGCTGTGCGTCGGCGCCGGCATGGGCACGGCGACCATCATCGAACGGATTTGACGGGGGACCACCATGATCGATTACACGCTCGATGACGACGGCATCGCGACCCTCACCTGGAACCTGCCGGAGCGCAGCCAGAACGTGCTGAACGGCGCAAGCTGCGAGGCGTTCTTCGCGGCGGCGGCGCGCGCGCTTCAGGATGCGGCGGTGAAGGGGATTCTCGTCACGTCGGCGAAGCCCGACTTCATCGCGGGCGGCGATCTCGAATGGCTGCAGGCGAGCCGCGACGCCGCGACGCTCTTCGACCGCACGTGCGAATTGCATCGCGCGCTGCGCGCGCTCGAAACGGGCGGCAAGCCGGTCGCGATCGCGATGCCGGGCTCGGCGCTCGGCGGCGGATTGGAGATCGCGCTCGCGGGCCATTATCGCGTCGCGGCCGACAACCCGAAGGCGCGCTTCGGGCTGCCCGAAGTGACGCTCGGCCTGTTGCCGGGCGGCGGCGGCACGCAGCGCCTGCCGCGCCTGATCGGCATTCAGGCGTCGCTGCCGCTCTTGCTCGAAGGCAAGCGGCTGAAGGCGGCCGACGCGCTGAAGGCGGGCATCGTGCACGCGGTCGTGCCGGCGGGCGAAGAGATCGCCGCCGCGCGCGCGTGGCTGCTCGACGCGAGCCGCCGCACCGCGACGCAGCCGTGGGATGCGAAGGGCTTCAAGATTCCGGGCGGCGCGGTGACGCACCCGGCCGTCCAGCAGGTGTTCATGGCGGCGAACGCGCTCGCGCGGCAGAAGACGTACGGCAACTATCCAGCCGTCGCGAGCATCCTGTCGTGCGTGTACGAAGGTCTGCTGACGGACCTCGACACGGGCCTGAAGACGGAAGCGCGCTACTTCGTGAAGGCGGTGCTGTCGCCGGAAGCGAAGGCGATGATCCGCACGCTGTTCTTCGGGATGAACGAGGCGAACAAGCTCGCCGCGCGGCCGGCCGGCGTGCCGACGCAGCGCTACCGGAAGATCGGCGTGCTCGGCGCGGGGATGATGGGCGCGGGCATCGCGTACGTGAGCGCGAAGGCGGGGCTCGACGTCGTGCTGATCGACACGAGCGACGAAGCGGCCGCGCGCGGCAAGGACTATTCGCGCAAGCTCGTCGACAAGCAGGTTCAGCGCGGCCGGCTCACGCAGGAGAAGGCCGACGCGCTCGTCGCGAAGATCACGCCGACGACCGACTTCGCGCGCCTCGACGGCGCGGAGCTCGTGATCGAAGCGGTGTTCGAGGATCGCGCGATCAAGGCCGACGTCACGCGCAAGAGCGAAGCGGTGCTCGCGCCGGACGCGCTCTTCGCGTCGAACACGTCGACGCTGCCGATCACGGGGTTGGCGCAGGCGAGCGCACGGCCGGCGAACTTCATCGGCCTGCATTTCTTCTCGCCCGTCGACAAGATGCCGCTCGTCGAAGTGATCGTCGGCCGCGACACGAGCGACGAGACGCTCGCGCGCGCGCTCGACTACGTGAAGACGGTCGGCATGACGCCGATCGTCGTCAACGACTCGCGCGGCTTCTACACGAGCCGCGTGTTCTCGACGTACGTGCTCGAGGGGCTTGCGATGCTCGCCGAGGGCGTCGCGCCCGCGCTGATCGAGAACGCCGGGCTGCTCGCCGGGATGCCGGTCGGGCCGCTCGCGTTGACCGACGAGGTGTCGAGCGAGCTGATCCACAAGATCACGAAGCAGACGCGCGCCGATCTCGGCGACGCGTACGTCGCGCGGCCCGGCGAGGACGTGGCCGCGCGGATGGTCGAGCTCGGGCGGCTCGGCCGGAAAGCGGGGCAAGGCTATTACGACTATCCTGCGAATGGCGGCAGGAAGGCGCTGTGGCCGGGGCTCACGGACGAGTTCCCGGTCGCGGCCGAGCAGCCGGACGTGAAGACGCTGATCGACCGGCTGGTGACGGTGCAGGCGGTCGAGACCGTGCGCTGCCTCGCGGAGCGCGTGCTGACGACGGCCCGCGACGCGGACGTCGGCGCGATTCTCGGCTGGGGCTTCCCGGCGTTTCGCGGCGGGCCGATCTCGCACATTCACGGCGTCGGGATGGACGCGTTCGTCGCGACGTGCGATCGTCTCGCGGCGCAGCACGGCGCGCGCTTCGCCGTGCCGGCGCTGCTGCGCGAGATGGCCGCCGAGCGGCGAACCTTCTACTGAGCCGGGCGTTTGGGGGCGCGTGGCGCGCCGGGCGTCACGCCGCGCGCGGAATCGCGTCGCGTGCGGCGTACTGCGTGACGGGTGAGGTTGCGTCGCATCGTGTCGTGTCGCGTCGTGTCGCACGCGTCGCGTTGCCGAACCGCGGCCGGCGCGGCGTCGCATCGCGATGCGACGCCGTATCGCGCCGAAAATATCGAACCTCACGGGAGCGGGCATGGGCCCTTTGCACGGAATCCGAATCGTCGAAATCGCTGGACTGGGCCCGGCGCCGTTCTGCGGAATGCTGCTCGCCGACATGGGCGCCGACGTGATCCTCGTCGAGCGAACGGCCGGCCGCGACGGCGATCCGCTCGATCTCGGCCGTCGCGCGATCTTCAATCGCGGCAAGCGCTCGCTCGCGCTCGATCTCAAGCAGCCGGCGGCGGTCGATGCGGTGCTGCGGCTCGTCGAGACCGCCGACGCGCTGATCGAAGGCATGCGCCCCGGCGTGATGGAGCGGCTCGGCCTCGGGCCCGACGCATGCGTCGGGCGCAATCCGAAGCTCGTGTACGGACGGATGACGGGCTGGGGCCAGGACGGGCCGCTCGCCGATGCGGCGGGACACGACATCAACTACATCGGCCTGTCCGGCGCGCTGTGGTACGCGGGGCAGCCGGGCGACGCGCCGCTGGCGCCGCCGACGCTCGTCGGCGATCTCGGCGGCGGCGCGCTGTATCTCGCGATGGGCGTGCTCGCGGGCATCCTGGATGCGCGCTCGCGCGGGAGGGGGCAGGTCGTCGACGCGGCGATCGTCGACGGCAGCGCGAATCTGATGAACCTGCTGCTGTCGATCCATGCGGCGGGTTTCCAGCCGATGGAGCGCGGCAAGGGCTTGCTCGACGGTCCGCACTGGTACGGCAGCTATCGCTGCGCGTGCGGCGGCTATGTCAGCGTCGGCGCGCTCGAGCCGCAGTTCTACGCGCTGCTTCTGGACAAGCTCGATCTGGCCGGCGACGACGAGTTCCGGAATCAATACGACGCGAGCCGCTGGCCGCGGCTGCGCGAGCGGCTCGCGGCGGTGTTCGCGAGCCGGCCGCGCGCGCATTGGATCGCGCTGATGGAAGGCACCGACGTGTGCTTCGCGCCGGTGCTGAGTCCGGTCGAAGCGAAGTCGCATCCGCACCTCGCGGCGCGCGGCGTCTACGCGGAGCGCGACGGCGTGCTGCAGGCGGCGCCTGCGCCGCGGTTTTCCGGTTCGCCGAATGCGCAGCCCGGCGCGGTGCCGCGGCGCGGCGGGGATAGCGCCGCGATTCTGCGCGAAGCGGGATTCGGGCAAGACGAGATCGCGGCGCTCGTCGCGAAGGCGTAGACGGGCGCGTATCGTATCGCCGGATCGGCGAATCATCGGACCAAGTTGGCGCTTGCGCTGCTCGTCGCCGTGCGGCGGCGTGTCGATGAACGGGGGGATGGCGCGCCGCGCGTCGGCGGCAGCGCGCGGTTGGCCCGGACGCCGCGGCGTGCTCGGGGCGACGGTTGCGTAACGGTCGCGAGACCGTCGGAAAGGAAACCTGCGACGCAGCGAGCGCCGTGCGCCGCAGTCCGATGTGGGGGACGCGCGCCGGCATGTTCTTTCGCACGGCGCGCGATCGATCGTCGCTGTCCCGTGCGGTTTCGCCGGCATCGAGTCGCGTCAGCCGGCAACCGACGCTATCGTCCGGATTCGCTCGTCAGCCGTCGCATGGCCGCCGCGACGAGACGATCGCAATCGCCGCCGCCGAATTCGAACACGTCGCGCTCGGCGAGATCGACTTCGCGGGCGAGCGCTTCGCGCAGCAGGCGCTTCGCGCGGAAATGACGGCTGCGCACCGTCGCCTCGGGAATGCCGAGGCAGCTCGCGGTTTCGTCGACGCTCAGCTCTTCGACCGAACGCAGCACGAACACGATCCGAAACGCGTACGGCAGCCGCTCGAGCTTCTGTTCGAGCATGCCGCGCAGCTCGGCGCGCGCCGCGGCCTGATACGACGGATCGGGATCGTGCGTGCTCATCGCGTCGATTTCGGATTCGGCATTCATATCGACTATCGGGGCGACGCGTTGGCGGCGCGCCTGCCGGCGCAGACGCACGAAGCATTCGTTGAGCACGAGCCGCGAGAGCCACGTGAGGAGCGTGGCGTCGCCGCGAAACTGGCCGATCGAGCGGTACGCCGACAAATAAGCTTCCTGCAGCGCATCTTCCGCATCCGCGTTGGAGCGCAGCGTCGCGCGCGCGACGCGAAAGAGGCACCGGTTGTAGCGGCGCATCAGAAGCTCGAATGCGGACCGTTCGCCTGCGGCGATGCGGCGAGCGAGCGATCGTTCGTCGTCCGCATCGTTTGGCGCGAACGCCATGGCGGATTTCGTCATCGTGAACGCCTCGTGTTATCGAGCCGCGTCGCCGGACGCCGCCTCACCGGACGATCAGCGTGGCCCGCATCGTCGGATGAAGCTGGCACTGATACGGATAATCGCCGCGCTTGCTGGCGACGTAGCGCCATCGCGCGCCCGGCGCGATGCTGCCCGAATCGAACGCGTCCGACGTCGCGCTCGCGGTATGCGGAACGAGATCCCGGTTCACCCATTCGACGCGGTCTCCGCGATGCACGGTCAACGTCTGCGGAATGAAGCGCATGCCCTCGATGACGACGACGTGCGTGCCGGCCGCTGCGGCGACGCTTGCCGTCGCCGCGAAACCCGCGCCCGCCAGCAGCGCGCATGCGAGCACGAATCCGCTCGTGGGCGCGCTGCGGCGCGGATGTGCCGATCCGGCACGCAGACACTCAGCCACCGCTCTTTCCCAGCGACGCCTGCAAGTGCTTCGCATGATCCAGATGCGCGACGAACACCGGCCGCGCCTTGACGAGCAGCGCCTTCAGCTCGTCGTTCTTCGCGTTCGGGATCAGCGTCTTGTCGAGCGCGTCCAGTACCGTTTCATGGTAGGCCACTTCGTGGGCGATGTACGCGCTGTCGAACGCCGCGCCGTGCAGCTTCTTCAGATTCGCGAGGTTCTCGTCGCCGCCTTGCTTGAGGCTGCGGCTCGTCGCGTTGTCTTCCGGCGCGACGTTCAGTTTGTGCAGCAGATCGGCGGCGGCCTGATTGACGCTGCCGTGATCGGCGACCATGCGTTGCGCGAACGCCTTCACGTCTTTCGACATGGATCGCGATTCGGCGAGCTTGCCGGCATCGATGTCGACCTGATTGGCCGTCGCGACGATCGCGGCGATCTGCGGATCGGTCGGCCCCGCGCCCTGCGCCCAGACGGCGCCGCTCGCGAGCGCCAGCGCGGCGAGCCATCGTCTCGTGATGATCTTCATACGAGTTCTCCCAAATGACGGACAGGCGGCGCGCAGAAACAAAACCGGATGCGACGATTGCTTCCGCGCGCCGTGAGGACATGGATGTCACGTGCTTTCGTCACGTTCCGGCGCGGGAAACGCGATCGTTGCGCCCCGCCGGGCGATGCCCACGGCGGGAGATTGCGCACGCGTCGTTTCGTTCGTTTGGCGCGCTAGTGCCGCAGCATTCCGCCGGATCGGCTCATGCCGCCGCCGTGCGATATCCCATGATGAAAGCCGCCGCCCATCGGCGGACCGATGTGGCTTGGCGTCATCGGATGAAAATGATGGAACCGGTGGAAGTGGTGGAAGCGGTCGACGAAGACGAATGACGTGCCGCCGACGACGAAGAACGGCGTGCTCCAGTACCACGGATCGGGATACGGGTACGCGGCGACGGGATACCACATCACGCTGCCGTCCTCGTTCTGGACGAGCTGCCATGTTCCGTCGCTTTGCAGGCACGCGCGTCCGACGACCTGCTGCATCGTGCCGTCGATTTCCGCTTGCCCGGTGATCGCTCGGCAGTCGGACGTGTCGAACGGCGCGGTCGAGCCGTCATAGGTTTGCGCGCATGCGGATACGGATAAACCTGCGCAAATCAGCGCGGCTCCGCAACGGATCAGCTTGTTCATGATAGGGCTCTGAATGGACACCCCGGAATGCCGACGCGCGGCGTGTCGGCCGGCGTCGTCCTGCCTGTCGTTATCGATGTTTGCGAGCGCATTTCGCGAAGCGTCGCTCCGCGCAAAGGGACGCTCGACAGGTAAACGAATCGGCGCGCCGGTCTATTCCACGATGCGGACAAGCGCGTTGGGTGAGCTCGGCCACGTGCCGGCGGACGAGCCGGATCGCGTCGATTCCGCGGTCTCGAGGCCGACGTGCCGCGCCGTCGGCCTCACGCGATGCGCGCCGTCATGATCGACCGACGCGCGGTGCGAATGGCACAGCGATGCAAGAAGTTTGTCCAATTGTCGCGGCAGTTGATCGTTTTCGGCATCTGCCCGACAATCCGGTTCGCTTGGCTGGTCGTAATAATTCGAATTCCATTCCACTCCGAGGAAACCATGCCTTATGTGTCGACCCACTACCTGAACAACCCGAACGCACCCGTCGGCAAATGGACGTGCGCGCCGACGTCCAACCTCGGGCCATTCGATACCGCGCCGTCGGGTCGCAACACGTCGGGCCGCGACCTGTGCGGCCAGTGCGTGTCGTACGTGAAGCGCGTATGCCCGGCGCTGCCCATGACCGTGCAATGGCGCAAGGGAGCGCAAGTCAAGGGCGGCACGTCGATCGTGCCGGGGACCGTGATCGCGACGTTCAACGCCGCGGGCAACTACGAGGGCCACGCGGCGATTTACGTGAGCCAGTCGGCGGCGGGCATCCTGGTCTACGACCAGTTCGTGACGCCGCCCAGCCCGCAACCGGTCAAGCAACGGCTGCTGCGCTGGGGCGCGCACGGCCGGTCGAACAATGGGGACAATTTCCATGTCGTGGAGTAAAGCGGCCGGCGTGTTGCTGGCGATGTCGTTCTACGGCTGCGCGAGCGCATCCGGCACGACGGCGGAAGTGTGCCCGGTGCGGGCGGAAAGCCCGCTGCGCTACGTCGACGTGTTCGACGGCGCGCCGAGCGAGATGGCGACGCTGGTTCCCGACGAGGGCGGCGAGCGCACAGGCAACTGGCAACTCGGGTACGTGTACGACGCCGGCCGTTACGTGACGGTCCGCTGCAAATACGCGGACGGCCGGACGACGGACGTCAAGCTCGCCGACCGGGTGAATCGCTGCGATTACCGGATCGACGGGCGGAAGACGTTGAAGCTGATGTGCAAATGATCGTCGCGTGATGCGCGGCGGCGGGCGGCGCGCTCGAGGCTTTTTTGCGTTCGATGCGCGCCGCGCCGATGAAGCTGCTTCGCAAGCGGCCTTCATGGCGCGCGCGATTCCCTCCTTTCCGTCCGACGCGCCGATTGGATTCGCCCGCCGGCCGACAACGCGGTGACGAACACGCGCGCCGCATTCGTGTTCGGGCTCGAACGGAACCCCGCTCGTTCGCCGCGCACCGTTCGTCAGATCTGCTCGTCGAGCGCATGCGTGACGGCCGCTTCGCCGACGCTGTCCGCCTGTCCCACCACCGCATAGTTGAAGCCGCGCACCGATCCGTAGCGCGCGAGCAGCTCGCCGTCGGCGCGCTTGCCGGCCGCGAGCAGACGATTTGCCGACTCGGGCGGCCGCACGTAGAAGCTCAGCGTGCGCCCGGCCGCATCCTCGTACAGCACCATCGCCGCGGTGCCGCGCTCGGTCGCGAACAGCCGGCCGCCGACGGGCGCAAAGCCCGCGCCGCTCAGATCCGGCAGCCGGACCGATGCGCCGACCTCGCGCGCGAGCCACGCCTGCAGCTCGCCCGGCTGCTTCTGCACGACGTCGACGCGCGCGCTGCGATCGACGACCATCAGCTTGTACGCCGCCACGGCGTCGCTCATCGGCGCGGCGGGGGAACTGTTCAAGCCGTGCGCCAGCCAGCCGCCCGTCGGGCGATCCGCTGCTAGCCGCGCGCTCGGCCGCGTATGCGGATTCGTATCTGCGCCGCACGAGTGAGGAAGCCGGGATTCCCGGCGCTGCGCGTCCGCTTTCGGAGAAACGATGATGAAGACTGCGTTCAGCCCGCTTGCGCGGCTGCTGCATTGGGTGATGGCGGCGATGATCGTTTCAATGTTTTTTATCGGCGCGGGGATGGTCGCGTCGGTGTCGGAGCGGCATGCGGTGTTGATCGCGATTCATAAGCCGCTCGGGATGGCGGTGCTGTTGATGGGCGATGCTGTCCGCGGGCGGGTATCCGGTGACGTTGGGCGGCGGCGTGCAATTGCCGTCGATCGCGCCCGCCGATCCGGTTTGGTTCGCTTGGCTGCGGCATGCGCATCGGTGGTTGGCTTATCTGTTCTTCGTGACGTTTTTGGTGCACTTCGCCGCCGCGCTTTATCACGGGTTGATTCGGCGGGATGGGGTGTTGAGGGCGATGGTGGGGAGGTGAATGCGGTGGTTGCCGTTCCGGGCTTCGCGGGCGGTCTTCAGTCTTGAAAATCGCCGATGGGCCTTTGTTTTCGCACACGCAGCTTGAGTGACCACGAAATCCGAGAACCAGATCTAGCTGAACCGAATAAGCAAAAAGGCTCCATTCGGAGCCTTTTTGCTTTATTTGTGTCAGTGATTCTTCAAGCACCCGCTGCAAACTTCGCTTTCTCGGTTACTCGACGACAACAACCTCAAACATCAATATTCCCCGCCCGCAACGCATTATTCTCGATAAACGCCCTACGCGGCTCGACCTCATCCCCCATGAGCGTGGTAAAGATCCCGTCCGCCGCAATCGCATCCTCGATCTGCACGCGCAGCAACCGCCGCACCGCCGGATCCATCGTCGTCTCCCACAGCTGCTCGGGATTCATTTCGCCGAGACCCTTATACCGTTGCTTCGACATATTCCGCTCGGCATCGGTCATCAGCCACTTCATCGCGTTCTTGAAGTCGGACACGTTCGAGCTGCGCTCCCCACGCTTGATCATCGCGCCTGCGCCGATCAGCCCCTTGAACGTATGCGCGGTATTCACGAGCTGCTGATAATCGGCCGTGAGCTGGAACTCCTCGTCGAGGACCGACACGCGCACGTTGCCGTGATGCGTGCGCTCGATGCGCAGCGACCGCACCTCGCGCACCGGATCGTAGGTCGGCACGACGCGCACTTCCGTCTTCGTCGCGTCATCGCTGAGCGCCGCGGCCAGGGCCTTCGCCGACGCCTCCGTCGACGCCTCGTTCGACAGGTCGATCGCCACGCCGTCCATGATCGCTTCGAGCGCGGCCGGATCGTACAGGCGGCTCAGCCGCTTGACGACGCCCTGCGCGAGCAGATACGAGCGCGCGAGCTCGCCGAGCGCGTCGCCCGAGATCGGCGTGCCGTTCTCGGTCGGCACGAGCTCCGAACCCTGCAGCGCGAGGCGCAGCATGTGCGCGTCCAGCTCGGTGTCGTCCTTCAGATAGCGCTCGTCGCGGCCCGCCTTCACCTTGTAGAGCGGCGGCTGCGCGATGTACACGTAGCCGCGCTCGATCATCTCCGGCATCTGCCGGTAGAAGAACGTGAGCAGGAGCGTGCGGATGTGCGCGCCGTCGACGTCCGCGTCGGTCATGATGATGATCCGGTGGTAGCGGAGCTTGTCGAGGTTGTAGTCGTCCTTGCCGATCCCGCAGCCGAGCGCGGTCACGAGCGTGACGATCTGCTCCGACGACAGCAGCTTGTCGTAGCGCGCCTTCTCGACGTTCAGCACCTTGCCGCGCAGCGGCAGGATCGCCTGGAACTTGCGGTCGCGGCCCTGCTTCGCCGAGCCGCCCGCCGAGTCGCCCTCGACGATGTAGATTTCCGACTTCGCCGGATCCTTCTCCTGGCAGTCCGCGAGCTTGCCTGGCAGGCCGACGCCGTCGAGCACGCCCTTGCGGCGCGTCATCTCGCGCGCCTTGCGCGCGGCGTCGCGCGCGCGCGCCGCTTCGACGATCTTGCCGCAGATGATCTTCGCGTCGCCCGGCGTTTCGAGCAGGAACTCCTCGAGCGCCTTCGCGACCACTTCTTCGACCGGCGCGCGCACTTCCGACGACACCAGCTTGTCCTTCGTCTGCGAGCTGAACTTCGGCTCGGGCACCTTCACCGACAGCACGCACGACAGGCCTTCGCGCATGTCGTCGCCGGAGGTTTCGATCTTCGCCTTCTTCGCGATCTCGTTGTCGATGATGTACTTGTTGATCACGCGCGTCATCGCCGCGCGCAGGCCCGTCAAGTGCGTGCCGCCGTCGCGCTGCGGAATGTTGTTCGTGAAGCACAGCACGTTTTCGTTGTAGCTGTCGTTCCACTGCATCGCCACTTCGACGCCGACGCCGTCCTTCTCGCCGTTGATGTGGAAGATCGTCGGGTGCAGCACGGTCTTCGTCTTGTTGATGTACTCGACGAAGCCCTTCACGCCGCCGACGAACGCGAAATCGTCTTCCTTGCCCGAGCGCAGGTCGGTGAGGCGGATGCGCACGCCGTTGTTCAGGAACGACAGCTCGCGGATGCGCTTCGCGAGGATGTCGTAGTGGTATTCGACGGTGCCGAAGATCGTCGGATCGGCCATGAAGTGCACTTCGGTGCCGCGGTTCTCGGTGTCGCCGACCACCTGCATCGGCGACACGTCGATGCCGTCGCGCGTTTCGATTGCGCGGTTCTGCGCGATGCCGCGATGGAACTCCATGAAGTGCTTCTTGCCGTCGCGGCGCACGGTGAGGCGCAGCCAGCTCGACAGCGCATTCACGCACGACACGCCGACGCCGTGCAGGCCGCCCGACACCTTGTAGCTGTTCTGGTCGAACTTGCCGCCCGCGTGCAGCTCGGTCATCACGATTTCGGCGGCGCTGCGCTTCGGCTCGTGCTTGTCGTTGAGCTTGACGTCGGTCGGGATGCCGCGGCCGTTGTCGGTCACGGAGATCGAGTTGTCCGCGTGAATGGTCACGTGGATGTCGTTGCAGTAGCCGGCGAGCGCTTCGTCGATCGAGTTGTCGAGCACCTCGAACACGAGGTGATGCAGACCGGTGCCGTCCGACGTGTCGCCGATGTACATCCCGGGACGCTTGCGCACCGCTTCCAGGCCCTCGAGGATCTGGATCGACGACGCGCCGTAGCTGTTTTCGGGCTGCGAATTGTGCTGTTCAGTCATGGGTTTCTTCCGGTTCTGCTGGGCTGCTCAGTTGGCGGCGGGGTGCTTCTGCCGAGAAAACCCGGGCCGCCTCGGGTTTTCTCGCCCCTTCCGGGGCCCGGCGTCGCGCGCCGGCGCTCGAGCGTCCGAATCGCCATAAAAACGCCAAAGGGGCGTGGCGCCCCTTGGTGTGTCCGGCGAGTCGGGCGCGTCAGATGCGCATCGGCATCACCACGTACTTGAATTCGTCGTTCTCGGGCACGGTGATGAGGGCGCTCGAGCTGGCGTCGCCGAGGCTCACCTGAACGGTGTCGACCTTCAGGTTCGCGAGCACGTCGAGCAGATACGTGACGTTGAAGCCGATGTCGACGGTGTCGCCCTGGTAGGCGATTTCCAGTTCTTCCTGCGCCTCTTCCTGGTCGGCGTTGGTCGACATGATCTTCAGCTGGCCGGGCGCGATGATGCAGCGCACGCCCTTGAACTTGTCGGACGTGAGGATCGCTGCGCGCTGCAGCGAGCGCTGCAGCTCTTCGCGGCCGATTTCGAACGAGTTCTTGTGCGCCTTCGGGATGACGCGCTGGAAGTCGGGGAACTTGCCCTCGACGAGCTTCGACACCAGCTCGACCTGACCGAACGTGAACTTTGCCTGGGTCTGCGCGATGTCGATCTTGACCGTGTCGTCGATGTCCTCGAGCAGGCGCTGCAGCTCGAGAATCGTCTTGCGCGGGACGATCACTTCCTGGCGCGGGAACGCGCCCTCGATCTTCATCGACGAGAACGCGAGGCGGTGGCCGTCGGTCGCGACGGCCATCAGGCTGTCGCCGTCGACGACGAGCAGCATCCCGTTCAGGTAGTAGCGGATGTCCTGCTGCGCCATCGCGAAGTACACCATGCCGAGCAGCTGGCGGAACGCTTTCTGCGGGACGGAGAGGCTCGCGCCGAAATCCTTCGCCTGCGCGACGGTCGGGAACTCGTCGGCCGCGAGCGTTTGCAGCGCGAAGCGGCTCTTGCCGGATTGGACCGTCAGGCGCTTGTCGGCGAGCGTCAGCGTGACCTGGCCGTCCGGCATTGCGCGCAGGATGTCGAGCAGCTTGCGGGCCGCGACGGTCGTCGCGACCTGGTCGCCGCCGACGCCGAAGTCGGCGCGCGTCGTGATCTGGAGCTCGAGGTCGGTCGACAGGAACGACACGTCCGGGCCGTTCTTCGTGATCAACAGATTGGCGAGGATCGGCAACGTGTGGCGGCGTTCGACGATACCGCTCACGGTTTGCAGCGGCCTAAGGAGGGTGTCTCGTTCGGTCTTGACCAGTTGCATAGAGTTCCTTCGTTCAAATAACGGCCTGCAAGCCTCGCAGCGCCACGCCGGGGGGCCGTCGGCCCGCCGCCGGCGAGGCGGTCAAACCAGTATTGTGCCTCAAAACCGAACCGCCCCTTTTAAATTGGGGCGCTTCCGCCATTCTCAAGCGCTCGCTTGCATCAGCCCTTGAGCGTCTGCTCGAGCACGTGCAGCTCGTGGTTGAGCTGCGCGTCCTTGCCCCGCTCGTCGGCGATCTTGCGCACCGCATGCAGCACGGTCGTGTGGTCGCGGCCGCCGAACAGCTCGCCGATTTCGGGCAGGCTCTTCTGCGTGAGCTCCTTCGCGAGGTACATCGCGATCTGCCGCGGCCGCGCGATGTTCGCGGGGCGCTTCTTCGAGTACATGTCGGCGACCTTGATGTTGTAGAAGTCGGCGACCGTCTTCTGGATGTTCTCGACCGAGATCTGCCGGTTCTGCACGGTGAGCAGATCCTTCAGCGCCTCCTTCGTCAGCTCGATCGTGATCTCGCGGCCGTGGAACTTCGAGTACGCGAGGATCTTGCGCAGCGCGCCCTCGAGCTCGCGCACGTTCGAGCGCAGATGCTTCGCGACGAAGAACGCGACGTCTTCCGACAGGCTCACGCCTTCCGACTGCGCCTTGCGCATCAGGATCGCGACGCGCATCTCGAGCTCGGGCGGCTCGATCGCGACGGTCAAGCCTGAATCGAAGCGCGAGATCAGGCGATCGTCGATGCCGGAGATCTCCTTCGGATACGTGTCGCTCGTGATGATCACCTGCGCCTTGTTCGCGACGAGGGCCTCGAATGCGTAGAAGAACTCTTCCTGCGTGCGCGACTTGCCCGAGAAGAACTGGATGTCGTCGATGAGGAGCAGGTCGAGCGAATGATAGTAGCGCTTGAAGTCGTCGAACGCCTTGCGCTGGTACGCCTTCACGACGTCCGACACGTACTGCTCCGCGTGGATGTAGCGGATGCGCGCGCCCGCCTTGTCGAGCAGGAGCTGGTTGCCGATCGCGTGGATCAGGTGGGTCTTGCCGAGGCCGACGCCGCCGTACAGGAACAGCGGGTTGTACGAGATGCCCGGGTTGTCGGCGACCTGGATCGCCGCCGCGCGCGCGAGCTGGTTCGCCTTGCCGGTCACGAAGTTGTCGAAGGTGAGCACGGGATTGAGCTTCGAGCGCTCGTACATCGAATCGGTTTCGCCGTTCGCGTTCGCCGCGCCCGGGCGCCACGTGCGGCGGCCGGCCGCCGCTTCGTGCGCGGTGAGGCTCGGCAAGTCGAGGTCGGCGGCGTCGTCGGCGTTCAGCGCGGCGGCGTTCGCCTGCGCGGCCTGCGCCGCGGCGACTGCCGCATTGATGGCGGGGGCGGCCGTGGCGCGGGCGTCGGCGGCGCCCGCCGTCGCGGTGGCGGGCGCGGCGGATGCGGGGCCCGCGGACGGCAGCGGCGCGCGTGGCGCGAGCGGCGCCGCGCCTGCGGCGGCGCGCTGGCCTGCCTTCGGATCGAGCACGAATTGCACTTCGATCGGCGCGTTCCAGAAATCGCGGGCCAGATCGGAGATCCGGCCCGAGAACTGGCTCTTGACCCAGTCGAGCTTGAAGCGGTTCGGGGCGGCGATCGACAGCGTGTTCGCAGCGGCATCGAAAGCGACCGGGGCCAAGGGTTTGATCCACGTCACGTACTGCTGGGGCGTTAATTCACGCTCCAATAGCGCGGAACAGTGTTGCCAGAAATCGTTCATCGAAGAGCTGTCGTTGTTTCGGTTGCACGTACGGCACGCGGCCGCCCTTGTCGCGGATGCGCAACAAGGCCCGGTGCGGCCGTGCGGACGTGCCTCGGACGCTTGCGCGACAAGGGTTTGAGCGCGAGCGCGGGCCGAGGCGGCGTGCGGGATTCTTGGAGATAAGGCGAGATTCTACCGCCAAACGCGGTGCGCGCGGGAGTTATCCACAGGGCCGAATCGTCGGTGGGGAGCGATCGCCACAGGGCGCGGAGCCGGGGATCGGCACCGCCGATGCGGCCCCGGCATGCCTCTAACGTATTGACCGCCAAGAGAAAAACGGTTTAAATAGCGGGTTCCGCGAAAACCAATCCTGTTATTTTCGGCGATTGCGTTCGCCCGGTTGCCTCGAAAGAGAGGGCACGCGGTCCCTGATTCCCGATATTCTCGAACAAGTGAGAGCGACATGAAACGTACCTACCAACCTTCCGTGACGCGCCGCAAGCGCACCCATGGCTTCCGCGTGCGCATGAAGACGGCCGGCGGCCGCAAGGTCATCAACGCCCGCCGCGCGAAGGGCCGCAAGCGTCTCGCCATCTAAGGGCGGGCCGCGCGCCATGTCCGCCGTCCGCAGCGATGCGGGCGAGGCAGCCGCTGTCCCGGGTTCGATTCCGTTGCAAGCGTCCGCCGCCTTCCCCAAAGCTGCGCGACTTCTGAAAACGGATGAATTTTCATCCGTTTTTCGTTTGCGCCCGTGGCGGCGCACCGCGCACTTCGTGGTCTACGGCAAGCCGACGGGGCGTGATGCGCGTCTTGGGCTCGTCATCGGCAAGAAGTACGCTCCGCGTGCGGTGACGCGGAATCTGGTCAAGCGGCTCGCCCGCGAAGCGTTTCGCACGCGTCGCGCCGAGTTCGCCGGCTGGGACATCCTGCTGCGCCTGCATGCGCGCTTCGACAAGAAGGCGATGCCGAGCGCGGCATCCGCGCCGCTCGCGGCGCTGTGCGCGGGCGAGATTCGCGAGCTGCTCGACCGGGCAGCCCGGGAGATCGCCCGTCGCAACGGGGCGAAGCCCGCGTCCGAGTGACGCGCCGACGCCCGTCGCAGACGGCGGCCAGCCGTCTGCCCGATTGGCTCGAACGCGGCGCACCGGCGCCGCCACTGCTATGCAAACGGTTTTGATCGCGTTGCTGCGCTTCTACAAGGTTGCCGTGAGCCCGCTGCTCGGCAGCCGTTGCCGTTTTTATCCCTCCTGTTCGGATTACGCGCGCGAGGCAATCCAGTATCATGGCGCCGCGCGCGGCACTTACCTTGCCGCCAGGCGCCTGTGCCGATGCCATCCGTTCTCCGCGGGCGGCATCGACCTCGTCCCGCCGCCCAACTCCGACGCACGCAACGCTTCTCACAAAGCTGAGGCGTCGTCCCATCGACTCTGAGACAACGCATGGATATCAAACGCACCGTCCTATGGGTGATCTTCTTCATGTCAGCGGTCATGCTGTTCGACAACTGGCAGCGGTCCCACGGACGCCCGTCGATGTTCTTCCCGAACGTCACGCAGACGAACACCGCGTCGAACGCGGCTAACGGCGCGTCGGGCGCAAGCGCGGCGGCGGCGAACGCGCTGCCGGCGGCCGCGACGGGCGCAGCCCCCGCGACGACCGCGCCCGCGGCGCAGGCGCAGCTCGTGCGCTTCTCGACCGACGTCTACGACGGCGAGATCGACACGCGCGGCGGCACGCTCGCGAAGCTGACGCTGAAGAAAGAGGGCGACGGCAAGCAGCCCGACCTGTTCGTCACGCTGTTCGACCACGCCGCGAACCACACGTACCTCGCGCGCACGGGCCTCCTCGGCGGCGACTTCCCGAACCACAACGACGTCTATGCGCAGGTCGCGGGTCCGACGTCGCTGTCGGGCGACCAGAACACGCTGAAGCTGTCGTTCGAATCGCCTGTGAAGGGCGGCGTGAAGGTCGTGAAGACGTACACGTTCACGCGCGGCAGCTACGTGATCGGCGTCGACACGAAGATCGACAACGTCGGCACGGCGCCCGTGACGCCGACCGTCTACATGGAGCTCGTGCGCGACAACACGCCCGTCGAGACGCCGCTCTTCTCGCACACGTTCCTCGGGCCGGCGGTCTACACCGACCAGAAGCACTTCCAGAAGATCAACTTCAGCGACGTCGACAAGAACAAGGCCGATTACGTCACGTCCGCCGACAACGGCTGGATCGCGATGGTTCAGCACTACTTCGCGTCCGCGTGGATTCCGCAGCAAGGCGCGAAGCGCGACATCTACGTCGAGAAGATCGATCCGACGCTTTACCGCGTCGGCGTCAAGCAGCCGGTCGCGGCGATCGCGCCGGGCCAGTCGGCCGACGTGTCCGCGCGCCTCTTCGCCGGTCCGGAAGAAGAGCGGATGCTCGAAGGCATTGCGCCGGGCCTCGAGCTCGTGAAGGACTACGGCTGGGTGACGATCATCGCGAAGCCGCTGTTCTGGCTGCTCGAGAAGATCCACGGCTTCGTCGGCAACTGGGGCTGGGCGATCGTCCTGCTCACGCTGCTGATCAAGGCGGTGTTCTTCCCGCTGTCGGCGGCGAGCTACAAGTCGATGGCGCGGATGAAGGAAATCACGCCGCGGATGCAGGCGCTGCGCGAGCGCTTCAAGAGCGATCCGCAGAAGATGAACGCGGCGCTGATGGAGCTCTACAAGACCGAGAAGGTGAATCCGTTCGGCGGCTGCCTGCCGGTGGTGATCCAGATCCCGGTGTTCATCTCGCTGTACTGGGTGCTGCTCGCATCGGTGGAAATGCGCGGCGCGCCGTGGGTTCTGTGGATTCACGACCTGTCGCAGCGCGATCCGTACTTCATCCTGCCGGTGCTGATGGCTGTCTCGATGTTCGTGCAGACGAAGCTCAATCCGACCCCGCCGGATCCGGTCCAGGCGAAGATGATGATGTTCATGCCGATCGCGTTCTCGGTGATGTTCTTCTTCTTCCCTGCCGGCCTCGTGCTGTACTACGTGGTGAACAACGTGCTGTCGATCGCGCAGCAGTACTACATCACGCGTACGCTCGGCGGCGCCGCGGCGAAGAAAAAGACGAGCTGACGCTCGGCTGTCTGAAAACGGGGCGACGCAGTTCGCCCCTTTTTTTCGAGCCGCGCCGAGCGGTCGTATTGTCGTGCATCGCTTCGACCGAGGATGCGAAAAAGCCGCCTGGTTGGTCAGGCGGCTTTTTCATTGAGGCCGGCGGCGCGCGATCAGCGCTTCGAGGTATCGCCGTAGAACTGTTCGATCAGTTCCTGCACCAGATAGCGGTGATGCGGCGACAGCGCCTCGATCTTCGACGCGAGCTCGATCGTCTCCTGCGTCGGCGGATATTTTTCGTCGCGCGGCAGCGGCTGCGGCGTCGTGCGCGCCGCGCTCGGCGGCGGACCGTAGTGCAGCCAATGCAGGTCGACCCGCAGCCACTCGGCAAGCGTGCGAAGCTTGTCAGGTGTCGGGATCGTGCGGCCCGTCAGCCATTTGTGCGCAGTTTGCGGAGAAACCGGATGCTCGCCGTGATGACGCAAATTGAAATGCAAAGCGAGTTCCGTCGCGCCGGTCACTTTTTCTGGGCTGCGCAACAAGGCGAATTTGAGACGTTCGGTGAACGCCGCTTTTTCTTCGAGTGTCGGCATGGCCAGATTGTGCAGTTCGACTGCTGCCAGGAAGACAACCAGTCGGGTTATGTTTAGCCCAACTGAGTGATCGTTTAACTGGTGGATGCCAGAGGTTGCGACCGGATGCGAGTGCGCTCATGCTTGCTGATTGGCGGTCGAGGTCGATTCGTCGATGCCTTGCCGGATATTTGTCGTACGAATTGATTAGCGCAACTAAGATAAACGGAAAATTGCGGAAAATGGCGGGTTGGAACGTGGTCTGCGCAATACTATTGCGCAGCCGGGCTACAATTCGGCATTCAAAGATATCTCCGGTTTTTTGGATTTCCATTTCATTTATTTCAGATTTATCGCCATGCTTGCCACTGATTCCGATCCGATCGTCGCCATTGCCACCGCGTCCGGCCGGGGTGGAATCGGCGTCGTGCGCATTTCGCTCGGACGCGCCGCGGAAGCGGCGGCGCTCGCGCTGAGCGACGCGCTGTGCGGCACGCGGCTTGCGCCGCGCCATGCGAGCTACGTGCCGTTTCTCGACGGCGCCGGCGAGCCGCTCGATCGCGGCATCGCGCTCTATTTCCCGGCGCCGCACTCGTACACCGGCGAGCACGTGCTCGAGCTGCAAGGCCATGGCGGCCCGATCGTGCTGCAACTCGTGCTGCAGCGCTGCCTCGACGCCGGGCGCGCGTACGGCTTGCGGCTCGCCGAGCCGGGCGAATTCACGCGCCGCGCGTTCTTGAACGACAAGCTCGACCTCGCGCAGGCCGAGGCCGTCGCCGATCTGATCGAGGCGAGCACCGAGGCCGCCGCTCGCTCGGCCGGCCGGTCGCTCGACGGCGCGTTCTCGCGCGACATCCACGCGCTCGTCGACGACGTGATCGCGCTGCGGATGCTCGTTGAGGCGACGCTCGACTTTCCGGAAGAGGAGATCGACTTTCTGGAGGCGGCGGATGCGCGCGGCAAGCTCGCGCACATCCGCGAGCGGCTCGCGCACGTGCTCGGCGACGCGCGGCAGGGGGCGCTGCTGCGCGAGGGGCTGTCGGTGGTGCTCGCGGGGCAGCCGAACGTCGGCAAGTCGTCGCTATTGAACGCGCTTGCGGGCGCGGAGCTCGCGATCGT
Source organism: Burkholderia oklahomensis C6786 (assembly GCF_000959365.1). NCBI lineage: Bacteria > Pseudomonadati > Pseudomonadota > Betaproteobacteria > Burkholderiales > Burkholderiaceae > Burkholderia > Burkholderia oklahomensis. The sequence continues at coordinate 1,657,293 of NZ_CP009555.1, read as the reverse complement.
GACGCCGATCGCCGGCACGACGCGCGACAAGGTCGCGCAGACGATCCAGGTCGAGGGCATTCCGCTGCACATCATCGACACGGCGGGGCTGCGCGAGACGGAGGACGAGGTCGAGAAGATCGGCATCGCGCGCACGTGGGGCGAAATCGAGCGGGCGGACGTCGTGCTGCATCTGCTCGATGCGCGCAGCAGGCTCGGCGCCGACGACCAGGCGATTGCCGCGCGTTTTCCGGCCGGGGTGCCGGTCGTGCGCGTGCTGAACAAGACGGATCTGACGGACGTGCCGGCGTCGGTGGCGCGTGGGGGCGGCGGAGAGGGCGGCGCGGAGGTGTGCGAAGTGCGGCTGTCGGCGAAGCGCGGCGACGGGATCGATCTGCTGCGCGGCGAGCTGCTGCGGATCGCCGGGTGGCAGGCGGGCGCGGAAAGCGTGTACCTCGCGCGCGAGCGGCATCTGATCGCGCTGCGCGCGGCGCAGGCGCATCTTGCGCGGGCGGCCGAGCATGCGGATCAGAATGCGCAGGCGCTGGATCTCTTCGCCGAGGAACTGCGGCTCGCGCAGGAGCAGCTCAATTCGATTACCGGGGAATTTACTTCTGATGATTTGTTGGGAGTGATCTTTAGTCGGTTTTGTATTGGGAAGTAGCCGGTCGACCGACGATTGCGCGGCAACACCGACGCAGGATCGGATCGCCGGCAGCCTTGTCCGGAGTCGATTCCGGCTGCGGCATATAGAGCGGCAGATTGGGCCCAGCGGTCCCGCATGTCCGTTCTTGGGCTGACCTGACGCAGGCGATGCCGATTCTCTCACTGCGCGCTCACGTCACCCGTCTGAGCGATCTTGGTCAAGACCTCTTTTTGGTGGGCGTACCACGAAACAAGACAGCGCTTGTCACGGCAATTCTTCTGACGGTAATTCCATTGCTTGCGCGTGCGATCGGCGAATGCGGCTTTGTCGGAAACCGCTTCTTTTGCTTGCTGATAGATGATCGCGAGCTCGCGATCGGACGCCGCGAGTTCAGGGTCATGGCAGATCAGATATTCAGGAATTGATCTGGCCTTCGAGCAATCGAAACTTGTTTGCTGTGGAATTGATTCCGTCGTCGAGTCTTGTGGTGTCGACTGAATCGAGGTCGTTGCCGGGTTATTGATGGATGGAACGGCAACTGGCCGAGGCATTGGTGCAGTCTGGCCATACGGTCTTAATTGGTCCGATAAGGCGTCTTCCAGCATTGCGCCTATCAGCGAATTCGGCGCGACACGAATCGTCTCGGTCTTTAGCACCATCGTGCCGGACATGATCTGCACTTTCGCAAAATTGCACGGTGCTTGGCATGTCACGCGCGTCGCATCATTTTCGTTGTCCGGATCAAGCATCAGCAATACGTACGTTCCATCCCGAAGACTGACATAACGCATCATGACGAGGGGCTTCGCTGCTTTTCCGCTTCGCACGTCATCCTCACTTAAGGCCGGCTCGTAGCCATATGTACCGTCTTGTTCCATCGCGTATTGATGAGAGGGCGGAGGAGGTTCGGGCGCGGCAACGGGCGCAGGGGGGCGGTGGGGAGGCGTTGTTGGAACTGCTCGCAGACGCTGGCTGCTGCGGGCTCGCCGAGGCAATGGACGCTTCCTGTTTGCTGTGAAGCTATTGCAAGCGCCAAGCGTCGCCACCAATAGGCACGGCAGCACCAAGATCCTTATCGTTCACACCCGTCGCATGTGCTAGTTCTCGTACTGCCGACAGCGCAATTGCTTTTTGATTCTAGTGCTGCGCATAGCATCGAGGGTGAGGAAAATGTGCATTGGAGGCGCGGTCAACCGAAATGAAACTCACTCAATAGTTAACAATCTTTCACATTCGTCGCCGGCCGATTCGACTTCTTCAAACACCGCCAAACCATCATGGAGTTTCCCCTAACTCCCGCCTTCTCCTCATACTGTCAAGCCTCTCCCGGCCGTTTTGAAACACAAGATGCAGAAGTTACGGCTGGTTGCAAAAGGATAAAAGACGGACACTGATTCGCTGCGTATCCTTCGCTCACCGAGACCATAGTTGGGGGGTGTCATGAAAACAATTTGGAAGATTCTCGGCCTGGCGGCCGCCGCGTCGATCTCGCTTGCCGGCTGCGGCGGCGGTGACGGCGGCGGCACGCAAACCGGCACGCTGCACGTCGCGATGACCGATGCGCCGTCGTGCGGCTTTGATCATATCTTTGTGACTGTCTCGAAGGTGCGCGTCAACATGAGTGCGCAAGCGGGCGACAACGACGCCGGCTGGACCGACGTCGCACTCGCGACGCCGCAGAAGGTCGACCTGCTGTCGCTGACCAACGGTGTGCTCGCCGATCTTGGCCAGAACGCGCTGCCGGCCGGCCAGTATCAGCAAGTGCGTCTCGTGCTTGCGCAGAACCAGGGCAACACGCTCGCGAACTCGGTCGTGCCGACGGGCGGCACCGAGCAACCGCTCGCAACGCCGAGCGCGACGCAAAGCGGCTACAAGATCATCACGCCGTTCACGGTTCAGCCGAACACGCTCGTCGATCTCGTTCTCGACTTCAACGCGTGCAAGTCGATCGTCCAGCGCGGCAACGGCACGTACGCGCTCAAGCCCGTCGTGACCGCGACGCCGACCGTCGTCAGCGGCGCGATCGACGGCTACGTCGCGCCGAACGAAGCCGGTGCGACGGTCTACGCCGAGCAGAACGGCCACGTGATCAAGGGCACCCTCGCCGACAGCAGCGGCCACTTCGTGCTGACGCCGCTCGTGCAGAGCTCGACGAACGGCAACTACGACGTCGTGATCGCGCAGAACAACGTGTCGACCGGGATCGTCCGTTCGGTGCCCGTCGTCGTGAACACGACGACGTCGGTGTCGACGTCGTCCGCGCCGATCGCGCTGCCTGCATCGACGATGAACGTCGTGAGCGGCACGGCCACGGCGAGCGCGGATGCGATCCTGCGTGCACTGCAGATGGTGAACTCGCTGCCTTATGAGATCGCGTCGGCGAACGCGAATCTCGATACCGGCGCCTACGCGCTGACGCTGCCGACCGCGGCGCCGGTCGTCGGCACGTACTCGGGTTCGCTGCCGGTCGTGATGGGCGCGGTGCCGACCGTCGCAGGCCAGTACACGATCGAAGCCGACGCGGCGAACGGCGCGACGCAGCAGCAGCCTGTGAACATCAGCACGGGCTCGGTCTCGAACGTCAATTTCGGGTTCTGATCGTCGGTAAAACGAACGGAAGGGGTGCGGCCCCTTCCGTTTCCACCATCAACGGGGAAATAACATGAAGAAAATCATCATCGCTTTGGCGGTTTCCGCAGGTGTCCTGAGCGGCTGCGCGGTCTACGTGCCGGATCAGCCGGGCGTCATCATGGCGCCGCAGGGCGGCCCGGGCAACGGCTTCTGCCCGCCCGGACAAGCGAAGAAAGGAAACTGCTGAGTCGCGCGATTTCGCAGACCAAGGGCGCCTTCGGGCGCCTTTTTTTGTATCGGACCGCGGCGCCCCGAACGATCTGCAGTGGTCCGAATCGGTTCGCCGTGCAACCGGTTCGGTTCGCGCACGGCGTGCGACGCCGCACAAGCAAACGCCGAACCTGGCTTGTCACCGGATTCGGCGTATCGAATGAAATCATGCGTGCGCGGCATCCGGAACTGCGCGCCGTGCGTTCTCCGTCGCCGCCGTGCCGATGCGCGGCGGATGTCTGCTCGGATGCGGCAAATCCACGCGGCCGCGGCGCGGACGGCTCGACGTCGTCAATGCCCTCGCCGCAGGATGCGCCACGGATGGCGCCAGTCGATATGCGGCGCGTGCTCGTCGCGCGGATGCTGCAGGCGGTGCTCCTGCCAGAGTTCGTCGGAGTACAACACCGCGACGATGAGAAGCGGCAGTACGAGAAAAACGCCCAGTATCACTTGCTCGATCACGATAGCCTCCCTCCCGGGGCGGGAACCCTCGATTCATTTTAGGCTCTGTACCAGGGCCCGCAGTCATTTTCCGTCGATGCATCCTTCGACGCACTCCGCGCTTGCCCGGGTGTCCATGCCGCCCGCACGCAGTTCTCCGAATGACTCAAGGACAACCACCACCATGCAAATTCAGAACGAACAACATACGCTCGCGCTGAGACCGCTCGAGCGTCAGGATCTCCGTTTCGTCCACGAACTGAACAACGACGCGAAGATCATGCGTTACTGGTTCGAAGAGCCGTACGAAACGTTTACGGAGCTGTCGCAGCTATACGATCAGCACGTGCACGACCAGCGCGAGCGCCGCTTCGTCGCGGCCGATCCGGACGGCGAACTCGTCGGTCTCGTCGAACTGATCGAGCTCGATTACATCCATCGTCGCGGCGAGTTCCAGATCATCATCGCGCCGAACCGGCAGGGACGCGGGTACGCGACGCGCGCGACCCGGCTCGCCGTCGAATACGCGTTCAAGGTGCTGAACCTGCGCAAGCTGTATTTGATCGTCGACAAATCGAATGCCGCGGCGATTCGGGTTTACGAGAAATGCGGTTTTCAGCACGAGGCCGAATTGATCGAAGAGTTTTTCGGCAACGGCCAATATCACAACGCATTGAGAATGTGCATTTTCCAGCGCGATTATTTCGTCGCCCAGCCGAATGCGGAATTGCACGGCCGCGAATAACGCCGGCCGTCGTGTACGCCTTAGCGCCAAGCCGCTCAGGGCATGGCGCGTATGACGACGGAACGAATGCCGGGTGCGAAAGCGCCTGGCATTTTTCTTGTATTCCGCAGATCAGAAAAATTGCGATGCGGCGGCGCGATATTTTTCGACGACTTTATGTGCGATGCACCAAATCGCGAATCGTCTTCTTTTGAATTATCCAACTCGTTCATCGTGGAAAACCGCGCGCGACTGAAAGGCATGTAGGGCAAGACTTTTGGGCATCCGAATAATCCGGAAAACGCATTCGTGTCGCAACCGGGCGCGGCGGCGTGCTCCACAAACGAAGCTGCGCGGCGGGTGCGGCAATTCGTCGCTATTGCGGTCGCACAACGAATGTGCTTGAGATCGCCTTCTCATCTTCTAGCATGAGAAGACGCGGGTCGACGCAAGCCTTTAAATACATAGCTAACCCGAGCTCATGACCCGAGCGAATGGGAGACACGACATGATGAAGCGAACCGGTCTTTTTCTGATGTTGACGAGCGGCATCGTTGCATTTTCAGTGGCGCAGGCGAGCGGCGACGCGCCGCTCAAGCCGCAGCAGGAAATCCAGCTTACCAAGAATGCCTGGGGATGCCTGTCGAAAGACAATCTGGATTCCGTACTGAATCATGAGCGCGACGGCCAGTCGCAGGCAAAGCAGCAGTATTTCGACGACTACCGCTGCCTGTCGGTGCCGGAGGGCCAGCGTTTCCGGATCGTCAGCGTCGACAACGGCGACGTGCAGTTCGTGAGCGCGGAGAACAGCGACCAGCAAGGTCTCTGGGCCGACTCGCGCTTCGTCAAGCAGTAACGCGGCCGCATTCGCTTCCGGCGCCGCACTCGGGCATGGCCCGCGTGCGGCGAGATCTCACGGCCCGGCGCGCGTCGGGCCGTGCTGCGTTTGCCGCCGCCGCCTTCGGTGCCGTCCGCGCATCGTCGCGCGGCCATCGCGCATTCGGTATCATCACGCCCCGACCCGAATCAACGGCCCGCATGGGCCCCGATGCTGAATGGCGCTCAAATCGACGATCTACAAGGCGGAGCTGCAAATCGCCGACATGGACCGGCACTACTATGCCGATCACTCGCTCACCGTCGCTCGCCATCCGTCCGAGACGGACGAGCGGATGATGGTGCGCATCGCCGCGTTCGCGCTGTTCGCGCACGAGCGGCTCGAGTTCTGCAAGGGGCTGTCGGACACCGACGAGCCCGATCTCTGGCAAAAGGACCTGACGGGCGCGATCGAGATCTGGATCGACATCGGCCAGCCCGACGAGCGACGCATCGCGAAAGCGAGCGGCCGCGCCAACCAGGTGAACGTGATCGCGTACGGCGGCCGCACGTCGGACATCTGGTGGCAGGGCGTGCGCGGCAAGGTCGAGCGGCTGCGCAATGTGCAGGTGACGTCGCTGGCCGACGGCGTCGCGGCCGCGCTGGGCGGCATCGCCGAGCGCACGATGCGTCTGCAGTGCACGATTCAGGACGGCGCGGCGTGGCTGTCGAGCGCGACGCACGATCCGGTCGCGATCGAGTGGACGGTGTTGAAGGCGCGAGAAGGCGCCTGAGCGGATGGAGAAGCGGTGAGCTGCGCGCGGGGCGGATTGTCGCGCATCAGCCGGAGCGAAGCCACGCTGTTCGGCTCTGGCACCGGTTCCTGATCCCGGCTTGCCGGGATGCGCCCCCGCGCTCAGGACGCGACAGCCTCCGGCGGCCCCTTGAGCTCGACCATGTTCCCTTCCGGATCGAACAGGTAGATCGACGGCCCGTAGCCGTCCGCGCCGTAGCGCCGCGCTTCGTCGCCCGGCCGTGCGCCGTGTGCGGCGAGATGCGCATGCAGCGCGGCCGCGTCGAACGGTTCGACGCGCAGGCACAGGTGGTCCATGTTCCGGCCCTTTCCCGGCGCCCCGCTGTCCGGCCGGTCGATCGACGCGCCGACCGCGAGCAGGTCGATCAGCGAGCGTCCGGCGCGCAGCTGGACGAGCCCCAAATCCCGCTGCTCCTTTTCGACGTGGCAGCCGAGCACGTCGCAATAGAAACGCGTTATCGCCGCCAGATCGGCGACACGCAGCACCACGTGATCGATCTCGTGGATGTGGAATTTCATCGGAGACGTCTCCTTCGGGGGAAGTCTTACCGAGTGTAGACGGTCCGTGCGACACGCGGACGGACGGTGCAAAATCGATGGACGAAAAAAAGCCCGTTCGCGTTCGAACGGGCTTAATCCATATCAGGAGGAGACATGGAGGAGACAGTTCCAACTATACACATCCGGATGGTGCGACGCAATATTCTTTGTGTAAAAAAACGTCAGGACGGCAATCTGTCGCATCCGCACCGCAACAAAATAGGGCCGACGCGGTGCTTGTGCGCGGTTGCGGCAATGGATCGGACGATTGTGTGACATCCGTGTGTCGGCGGTTCGAATGAGAGCGCAAGAATCAGCGCGTAGGCGGCCGAGTCGACGTCTACAGTGACAGGCATCCGTTCCGCCTTTGCGAGGTCATGATGAAGAAGCCAGCCTATTCGACCGACGACGCGCGCTGGGCCGCGCTCGTCGCGCGCGACGCCGATGCCGACGGCGCGTTCTGCTACGCGGTCAGCACGACGGGCGTGTTCTGCCGGCCGTCGTGCGCGTCGCGGCTGCCGAGGCGCGAAAACGTGTCGTTCTTCGCCGACACGGGCGCCGCGCGCTCGGCCGGTTATCGCCCGTGCAAGCGCTGCCAGCCCGAAGGGCTGCCGCGCGAGCTCGAAATCGTCAATCGCGCGTGCGCGGTGCTCGACGCACATCGTCAGGACCGCTTCACGCTCGCGCAGCTGAGCGACGCCGTCCACGTGAGCCCGTTCCACCTGCAGCGCCTCTTCAAGCGCGTCGTCGGCGTGTCGCCGCGCCAATACCAGGCCGCGCAGCGCGGCGCCGCGTTGCGCGACGCGCTGCAAAGCGGCGTCGCCGTCACGCGCGCGGCCGTCGACGCAGGCTTCAACTCGCCGTCGCGGCTCTACGAGTCGGTGCCGCGCGAGCTCGGCATGTCGCCGTCCGCGTTCCGCCGCAAAGGCGCCGGGCTGACGATCGAGTACGCGACCGCCGACACGCGGCTCGGCGTCGTGCTCGTCGCGGCGACGAGCAAGGGCATCTGCAAGATTGCGTTCGGCGACGCCGCAGCGGCGCTCGTCGACGAACTGAAGGCGGCGTTCGCGAACGCGGAGCTCGTCGAGTCGCCCGCGCGGATCGCGCCGTTCGTCGAGCAGGTCGACGCGTATCTGAACGGCACGCGCCGACGCTTCGAGCTGCCACTCGACCTTGCCGCGACCGAGTTCCAGCAACGCGTATGGAACGCATTGCGTCGGATTCCTTACGGCGAGACGCGCAGCTACACGCAGATCGCCGAGGCGCTCGGCGCGCCGCGCGCAGTTCGGGCGGTCGCGAGTGCGTGTGCGTCGAACCCGGTCGCGCTCGCGATTCCGTGTCACCGCGTCGTGCAAAAAGGCGGCTCGCTCGCCGGCTATCGATGGGGATTGCCGCGCAAGGCGGCGCTCCTCGACGCCGAAGCGCAACGCGCGGCGGGCGAGCCCGTCGCGCTCGCCGTGGACGACGCAGCTTGAGCGCCGCGTTCGAGTCGGCCGCCGCGCGGCCCGGCAGCGTCGTGCTCGAGCTGCCGTTCAAAACGCCATACGATTGGCCGCGCGTGCTGCGTTTCTTCGCGGGGCGCGCGATTCCGGGCGTCGAGGCGGTCGAGGGCGGCGCGTATCTGCGCACGATCGACCATCGCGGCGCGGCGGGCGCGTTGACGGTGCGCAAGCATCCGCGCAAGCGCTGCCTCGTCGCGCTCGTCGAGGGCGATGCGGCGCGGCGTCTGGACGACGCCTTCGCCGCGCGGCTCGCGACGATGCTCGATCTGAATGCCGATCCCGCGACGATCGGTGCGCATTTCGCGCGCGACGCCTGGCTCGCGCCGCTCGTCGACGCCGCGCCGGGCCTGCGCGTGCCGGGCGCGTGGTCGACCTTCGAGCTGATCGTGCGCGCGATCGTCGGCCAGCAGGTGAGCGTGAAAGCGGCGACGACGATCGTCGGGCGGCTCGTCGAGCGCGCGGGCGAGCAGCTCGCCGACCATCATCTGCAGCGCGCGACCGGCTGGCGTTTTCCCGAACCCGCCGCGCTCGCCGCATGCGACTTGTCGCGCATCGGGATGCCGGGCAAGCGCGTCGCCGCGCTGCAGGGCGTCGCGCGCGCGGTCGCTGCGGGCGACGTGCCGCTCGACGCGTACGCGACGGACCCGGCCGGCGTGCGCGCCGCACTGCTTGCGCTGCCGGGGATCGGCCCGTGGACCGTCGAATACGTCGCGATGCGTGCGTGGCGCGACGCCGATGCGTGGCCGGCGACCGATCTCGTGCTGATGCAGGCGATCGCCGCGCGCGATCCTGCGCTCGACCGTCCGGCGAGCCAGCGCCGCCGGACCGACGCGTGGCGTCCGTGGCGTGCGTACGCGGCGATGCATCTGTGGAACGAGATCGCCGACCGCGCCGGCGCGGCGCGAGGCGGGTAGGCGGCAGGTCGCGCACGGCCGGCGCGAATCGTCAGGCAGCGCCGGAGGGCAGGTCAAGCGAGCCTTTCGGCGAGATGTTAAAGTGCCCGCTACTGTCAAATCCCGCCAGGTGGTCCGCGCGCGTCGCGGGTTGCCGAGCCCGCACTTGCATCGATGCCGAACAACATGACTTCCCGCCAGACAGACTTGCTGCAGCAACGCCTTGCCGTGTTGAGCACGAGCCCGACGCGCGAGCAGCTGCCTGACGGCCTGCGCGGCATCGAGAAGGAAAGCCTGCGCGTGACGCGCGACGGCATGATCGCGTTCACGCCGCATCCGCGCGCGCTCGGGTCGGCGCTCACGCATCCGTCGCTCACGACCGACTACTCGGAAGCGCTGGTCGAGCTGATCACGCCCGCGGAGCGCGACGCCGCGACGACGCTCGAGCGGCTCGACGAGCTGCATCGCTACGTCTATGCGTCGATCGGCGACGAGATGCTGTGGACGGATTCGATGCCGGGCCTCTTGCCTGCCGACGACGAAATTCCGATCGCGGACTACGGCACGTCGAACATCGGACGCCTGAAGACCGTCTACCGGCGCGGCCTCGCGTATCGCTACGGCCGCACGATGCAGTGCATCGCGGGTATCCACTACAACTATTCGCTGAGCGAAGAAGTCTGGCGGCGGCTGCACGCGGAGGAAGGCTCGACCGCGAACATGGTCGACTACCAGTCCGAGCGCTATCTCGCGCAGATCCGCAATTTCCGCCGCACGAGCTGGCTGCTGATGTATCTGTTCGGTGCGTCGCCCGCGCTCGATCTTGGTTTCCTGCGCGGCCGCCCGCACAAGCTCGACGCGTTCGACGCCGCGACGCTGTATCGTCCGCACGCGACGAGCCTGCGGATGAGCGACCTCGGCTACTCGAACACGACTGCGCAGTCGGCGCTCGAGGCCGACTACAACACGCTGCAGGGCTATCTCGACGCGCTGTCGAAGGCGGTCAGCGAGCCGTATCCGCCGTACGAGGCGATCGGCACGCACCGCGACGGCGAGTGGATTCAGATCAACACGAACGTGCTGCAGATCGAGAACGAGTTCTACTCGACGATCCGGCCGAAACGCATCACGTACTCGGGTGAGCGGCCGCTGCACGCGCTCGCGTCACGCGGCGTCCAGTACATCGAGGTGCGCTGCCTCGACATCGATCCGTTCGAGCCGACGGGCATCGCGCTCGACACCGCGCGCTTCATCGATGCGTATCTGCTCGTCTGCGCGCTCGACGAGAGCGCGCCGCTCACGTGCGACGCGTATCGCGAGTCGAACGCGAACTTCGGCCGCGTGACGATGGAAGGGCGCAAGCCCGGGCTCGAGCTGACGCGCGACGGCGCGGCCGTGCCGATGCGCGCGTGGGCCGACGAGATCTTCGCGCAGATCGAAGCGGCGGGCCGCGTGCTCGACGAAATTCGCGGCGGCGACGCGCACGTGCGCGCGATCGCCGCGCAGCGCGCCAAGCTCGACGATCCGGAGCGCACGCCGTCCGCGCGCGTGCTGCGCGCGATGCGCGCGAACGGGCAGTCGTTCATCGAATTTGCGCGCGCGCAAAGCGAAGCGCATGCGGCTTACTTTCGCAGCCGTCCGCTCGACGAGACCGCGACGCGCGACGCGCAGGCGCTCGCCGAGCGCTCGCTCGTGGAGCAGACGGAGCTCGAAGGGAAGAACGCCGGGTCGTTCGACGCGTTCGTCGCCGCGTATCGCGCGTATACGTTGAATCGGTTCAGCGTCTGACCAAAGGCACGGCAAGCGGTGGTTACGGCTGCACGTCGAGGAAGTCGTGCGCGTTGCACGCCTCGGCGGTCACGCGCAGCGTCTGCAGCGCGCGCTTCTCGATACGGCGGATCTGCTCGCGCGACACGCCCGATTGCGCGGCGATCTGCTCGTAGCTCCACGGCTCGTCGCCGCCGATGCCGAAGCGCCGGCGCAGGATGTCGGCTTCCTGCGCGGACATCGTCTTCAGCAGCGACGCGACGACGTCGCGCATCTGCGCACCGGCCAGCGCGTCGAACAGGCTCGGCGTCGACGCATCCTCGACGAGGTCGCCGAATTCGGCCTGATCGTCGTCGCCGAGCGGCGTGTTCAGCGAACGCGGCTCGCGCGGCAGCTCCAGCACCGCGCGCAGACGCTCGGTCGACAGCTCGGTCGCTTCCGAGAGCTCCGCGAGCGACGCCCGCATGCCGCTGCGCTGCTTGATCCGGTCGGCGATCTTGCGCACGCGGCGCGCCTGGTCGCCGACGTGAACCGGCAGGCGGATCGTGCGCGCGCGGTCGGCGACCGCGCGCGAAATCGCCTGACGAATCCACCACGTCGCATACGTCGAGAACTTGAAGCCGCGCCGATATTCGAATTTCTGGATCGCGCGCAGCAGGCCGAGATTGCCTTCCTGCAGCAGATCGGCGAGATCGAGACCGCGCGACGCGTACTTGCGCGCGATCGACAGCACGAGCCGCAGGTTCGCTTCGGCCATCTTGCCGGTCGCGGCCGAGATGCGCGCCTCGCCTTCGGCAAACGCGTGCGCGGCGGCGCGCAGCGCGCTTGCGCTTCCCTTCGGCGGCGACGCCGGCGCGCGATGCATCGCGCGCCGCACCGCGTCGATCTCGATCGACGGCCAGCCGTAGGCGTCGAGGGCGGCGTATGCCTGCTTGCGCGCGCGGGCGAACGCGCGCACGCCCTCGTCGCCGCGGGCGCGTGCGCGCTGCAGCGCAGCGCGCGCACGTGCGAGCGCCGGGTCGTCCGGCAGCGACGCCAGATCGAGAAGATCGAGCGCATCGGCGAGCGCCTGCAGCACTTGCTGACGGCCGGCTTCGATTTCCGATGCGAGCGCGATTTCCTGCGCGTGATTCAGCAGCGGCACCGCGTGCATCCGGCGCACGAAGAGGGCGAGCGGATCCGTCGAGATCGTGGTGTCGACGGCGGCGTCGCCGCTTCGTTCGGACGAAGGCGAATCGACGTCGTCGTGCCAATCGGCGTCGACGTGCGCGGACCGCGCCGGCTTGTCGTCGAACGACGCGGGGCCGCCGCTTTCATCGGTTGCGTGATGGTCGAGGTGGTTGAGATCGCCGAGGTCGTGCTCGAGCGCGTCGGACGACGCGCCGTCGAACTCGTCGCGCACGTCGGCGTATGCCGCGTCGTCGTGGGCGCCGGCAAGTTCGAGCAATCGGTCGATGCCCTGTTCGTAGCGCACTTCGCGCCCTGAGACTTTCATGGCAAACGCGGATCGGGCCGCGGTACGTCGTGACGGAGCGTGTCCGTCGAGCCGGGCCCGTCGGCTTGCCGCGGACGCCCGTCCGCGCCGATGGGCCTTACAGGCGTGCATATGATGGCGGACCGCGCAATTTCAATGGCGAGCCGCGTTCGGCCACCCGCAAGACGCATGCCGGCGCGATCGAAACAGGTTCGGAAGCCTGATCAATTGCACGTCGGGCTGCGCCGTCGAGGAACGGACGGCGACGCTATTCGTACGATTCTCGGCGTATGCGCGCGGCGCCCGGTGCCGCGCTCTCGACGCTTGCCGCCGCACGCTCGCGCAAGCGGCCGTCGTCATCGTCGGCGCCGGGCTCGACGGGGATGTCGCCGGCCTCGGCGTCGGCGTCATCGCGTTCGTCGGCGAAGTCCGATTCGGCCTCGTGCGGCTCGGCGGTGTATGAACCCGCGATGCCGAAGCCGGGCGCGGCTTCGCGCAGCGTCGACGCGTACGCTTTCCAGCCGGTGTCGTTGCCCGCGAACAGGTGCTTGCGAACGGGCAGCGCGAGCGCGCCGTAGTCGAGCGGATCTTCGAGCAGCAGTTGCGGCCATAGGCAGAACGAGCGCAGCGCGCGGGCTTCGAACTCGCGCACGGTCATGTCCTGCACGACGTACTCGACGAGCGGCACGTCGGCGAGCATGCCGTTCGTCGCGAGCAGCGCTTCGATCGACAGGTTGTCGGGCTTCTGCTGTTCGAGCCGGCTCAGGATTTGCAGCACGCTGCCGAGATGCAGCAGTAGCGCGCGCCGTGCGTAAGCTTCTTCCATGACGATGTCTCCGGACGGATGGGCCCGCCGCACGCGCTGCGCGCGCCGGACGGGCCGCTCGCGATCGAGCGGCGGCGAGCGGGTGTGGCGCGGCGGGCCGTACGGGGTCCGAAACGCCGCTGCGTCGACACGCTCGTCGCGTCGCTCGCGGCATGCGATGCATACAAGCGTATCCAATCTGCACGCGGCTTGCAGATGCGGATTGACGCACGTCAACGGGCGAGTACGGGCGCGGGTTGCGGAGCGTCGAACGTGGCCGTGCGCGAGACGACCGCACGGATGCGGCGCTTGCCGTGCGTCGCGCGCCGATCGATGCCGCAGCGCCCTGTCGGCCCGCCCGCCGGACTGTCGCGATTCGGGCGCGTTGAGCCGCTCGAGTTTACGTTCCGGTCGGCCGATAACGCGGCGTCAAGAACGGCAAGGGGACACATCCACCTTGGCCAAGCCGACCGTTTTTCTCTTCGCCGTCGCCGCGGCGCTCGCGCTCGATGCGTGCGCGCCTTCGATACCGGTGCGCGATGCGCGGTTCACGCCGGTTTCCCGGCGGCCTCGGCTGTGCGGGTTCGAGCGGCATCGCCTGCCACGATCAAGCTGTCGACCGGCTTCGAGCGGACGATCGCAGAAGGCGCGACATGGCGCCGCGTCGGCGCGACGCCGCAGGGCGACGCGTATCGGCCGCTCGGCGCCGCGTTCGCGATCGAGGGAAGTCAGGTGCACGAGGCCTATCTGGTGGTTCGCGAGGGTGCGCTGGTCGAATTCTCCCGGCCGGGCGAATCCCGCTTCTCGCCATTGACGCCTTCTCGACCCGTCACAATCGAGAACACGCATGACTGATCTGCTTCGCAAGCTCGTCACCGGCGCGCTCGTCGCGTGCTTCGCATCCGGCTGCGCGACGGGCCCGCAATACAAGGATATTGCCGCGTCGCTGCCGGCGCTCAAGCAAAGCGGCGGACGCGTCTGCTTCTATCGCTCGAACTCGGTGCTCGGCGCCGGCGTGCAGCCTGCCATCAAGCCGAACGGAGACGAGGTCGGCGAGTCGCGGCCGGGCGGACTCTTCTTCGTCGATGGGCCCGCGGGTCGGTATGTCGTGTCGACGTCGACCGAAACGGAGAAGACGCTGTCGCTCAAGCTCGATTCGGGCGAGACGAAGTATGCGAAGACGAGCGTCGGCTTGGGGCTGCTCATCGGACGGATCATGCCGACGCTCGAATCCGAAGCGGACGCACAGAAGAGCCTCGAAGGGCTGCACTACACCGGCAAGTAAGCCAACGCGATGCGCTGATCGACGATCGGCGCATCGCGCTCAGACCGCCTTCGCGATTACCAACCCAGTTCGTCCGCCTGCTTCTCATACGTGCGCAGCTTGTCCAGCTGCTTGCTCGTCAGCACCGCCTCCATCTTCTTGCGCGCATCGAGCGACGAGTCGATCATCTTCTGTCGCAGCGAGCCGATCGCCTTCGACGTTTCGCCGATCGCCGCGTTGTCGCGCTTCGGCGCTTCGTACAGGTCGCGCAGCTTCGCCTGCTGGTCCATCATGTCGCCCATCAGCGCCCAGTGCGTCTTGCGCGTCTCGTCCTGGATGCGGTTGATCTTCGCGCGCTGCTCGCTCGTCAGATCGAGGCCGCTCGGCCAGCCGCCGAAGCCCATCATCATGCCCGGGCCGAAGCCGTGCATCATGCCGGGCCCCATTCCGGCGCCACCCATCATCCCGCGGCCGTAGCCGCCGCCCATCATGCCCGGGCCCATTCCGTCGCCCCAACGGCCGCAGGGCGCCTGCGTGTCCGATGCCGGTGCGGCCGACGCCGCCGGCATGCCGATCGACCAGAGTGCGGCCGTCAGCGCAACGACCACCAATCCCTTCGAGTATTGTTCGACCTTCATTGCGCTCTCCATGGCTTCGCATCGGTGAGCGCGCCGCGGGACCGGGCGCGCTTTGCTCATCGACTGTAGGGGGCGCGGGAAAAAGACCGTTGACCCTCGTCAACGGAGCACGAGATCGGTGCAAATCGTTTCGCCCAGCACGCGCGCGATGCGCGCCTCGCTGTCGGCGAGTTTCGCCTCGACTCGCTCGATGAGCCGGCGGAGCTTCGTCGAGCCGCGCCGGCTCGACGGATAGGCGGCGCAGATCCGGTCCTCGCCGAATGACGCGCTCTCGAAGCGCCATGCGGTGAGAAGCGGCACGAGCCGTCCCGCTTCGAGCGCATCGACGACGCTCCACTGCGGACACGGCAGCACGCCCGCGCCGTCGAGCGTCGCGGCGAGCGCGAGCGCGTAGTTGTCGGTGGCGAGCAGCCCTCTCGGTTCGATGCGCTCGCGCGTGCCGTCGCGATCGAACGTCCAGGTGTTGGCGAGCGTCGGGTGGCGGTAGATCACGCAATCGTGCTGCGCGAGATCGGCGGGCGCGACGGGCCGACCGCGTCGCGCAAGATAGTCAGGACTCGCGCACAACAGGCTGCGGTTCGATCCGATCGGCTTGACGATTTGGCTCGGTAGATCGTAGTTGCCCATTCTGAGCGCGAGGTCGAAGCCTTCGCCGACGATGTCGACGTAATGATCGGACAGCGACAGCTCGATCCGCACGCGCGGAAACGCCTGCGCAAACGGCGTGCAGAGCGGTGCGAGAATCGCGTATCCGAACGAGTGCGCGGCCGTGATGCGCAGCAGGCCGCGCGGCTCGTCGTCGTGCTCGGATAACTGCCGCGCGCCGTCCGCGAGCCGGCGCAGCACGTCGGTTGCGGTCGCGAGATAGAGCCGCCCGCCTTCCGTCAACACGAGCCGGCGTGTCGTACGCTCGAGCAGTTGTACGCCGAGTGTCGCTTCGAGTCCGGCGATCGCTTTCGTCACGGCCGACGGCGTTTTCGCGAGCTTGCGCGCTGCTTGGCTGAGGCTGCCTTCTTCGACCGCGCAGACGAAGGTCTCGAGCGCGGACAACAGATCGATTCGCCGCATTCTTTCCTCAAAGGCACAAGCGATGTGCGTAATAAGATCACGAATCGATTTTTTTCTCTACTTACGATCACAAGTGGAACGTTCGGCGGCGCGGCCGGCGAGCGGCCGCAATCCCGATCGGCGTCGTCAAAGGAGAGATCGATGAAGCGCATCGCGTGGATCGTCGTCGTGCTCGCATCGCTCGCGTGTCCCGCCGCGCACGCGGCGGACGGCAACGTGCTCAACATCTACAACTGGGCCGAGTATTTCGCGCCCGACACGATCGCCGGCTTCGAGAAGGCGACGGGCATCAAGGTGCGGCTCGACGTCTACGACAGCAACGAGGCACCGCAAACGAAGCTGACGACGGGCAACAGCGGCTACGATCTCGTGTTCCCGTCGAACGACTCTCTCGCGCGGCAGATTCAGGCGGGCCTTTATCAAAAGCTCGACAAATCGAAGCTGCCGAATCTGAAGAATCTCGATCCCGCGATCGTCGCGCGCGCGGCCGAAGCCGATCCAGGCAACCAGTACAGCGTGCCGTACATGCAAGGCACGTTCGGGCTCGGGCTGAACGTCGCGAAGGTGAAGCGGGCGCTCGGCGGCCCGCTGCCCGCGAACACGCTCGATCTGATCTTCAACCCCGCGTATGCGACGAAGCTCGAGGGCTGCGGGATCGCCTTCAACGATGCGGGCAGCGAAGTGTTTCCGCTCGCGCTGCGCTACATCGGCCGCGATCCGAATACGACCGATCCGCGCGACTACGAGGCGGCGCTCGAGATGATGAAGAAGATCCGGCCGACGATCCGCCAGTTCATCGCGACGCCCGTGATGAACGATCTCGCGACGGGCGACGTGTGCGCCGTCACCGGCTATTCGGGCGCGGTGCTCGTCGCGGCGCTGCGCGCAGCGGACGCGAAGAACGGCCAGCAGATCGTCTACAGCCTGCCCGCGGGCGGCGCGCCTTTCTGGTTCGACAGCATGGCGATTCCGAAGGGCGCCGCGCACGCGGACAATGCGCTGCGTTTCATCGATTACATCCTGCGGCCCGACGTCATCGCGAAGATCAGCAACAAGGTGATGTATCCGAATCCGAACCGCGCGGCGACGCCGCTCGTCGACAAGCGGCTCACGTCGAATCCGGCGATCTATCCGGATGCGGCGACGATGCGTACGCTATGGATAAAGCGGCCGATGCCCCCGCAGGCGATGCGCATGCAGACGCGCTACTGGACCCAGTTCAAGACCGGCCATTGATCGGCTTCATTTTGACGAGGAGACCGAAGTGATTTCCACCGGACTGCTGTTCGATCCCGCATTTCTCACGCATCGGCAAGGCGATCTCGTATACATCGTCCCGGACGGCGCGTTGAATTTCGGCGAGCATTTCGACAGTCCGCTGCGGCTCGCGTACACGAAGCAGCTGCTCGATGCGGTCGGCATGACCGAGCGCCTGACGCGTATCGCGTTCGCGAGCGCGACCGACGAGCAATTGCTGCGCGTGCATCGGCCCGAGTATCTGAGGCAGCTCGCCGAAGCCTGCGCGGTGGCGGGCGAGCAAGTGGTGCCGCTCGGCGAGGACGCGGCGGGCAGCGCGTCGACCGAGCGCGTCGCGCGGCTCGCGGCGGGGGCCGCGTGTGCGGCCGTCGATACGGTCATGACGGGACCGCTGCGGCAGGCATACGCGCTGATCCGGCCGTCGGGCCATCATGCGGGCGCCGATTTCGCGATGGGATACTGCTACTACAACAACGTCGCGATCGCTGCCCGGCATGCGCAGGCCGCGCACGGGATCGAACGCGTCGCGATCGTCGACTGGGACGTGCATCACGGCAACGGCACGCAGCAGGTGTTCTACGACGATCCGTCGGTACTGTTCGTCTCGTTGCACGAGGCGGAGAACTTTCCGGTCGACGGCGGCGAAGCGCGCGAGACGGGGGGCGGCGCGGGCGCCGGCTACAACGTGAACGTGCCGTTGCCGTCCGGTACGGGCGATGCCGGATACCAGCACGCATTCGACGAACTGGTACTGCCGCTCATCGACGCATTCGCGCCGCAGTTGATTCTCGTGTCGGCGGGGCAGGACGCGAACGCATTCGATCCGCTCGGCAGAATGCGCGTCCAGCGCGACGGGTTCCGGCAAATGGCGCGGGCGCTCAGGCAAGCGGCGGGCGGCGTGTGCGACGGACGCATCGCGATGCTGCAGGAAGGCGGCTACAGCCTGCCGTATCTGCCGATCGCGACACTCGGCGTGCTCGAAGGGCTCGTCGGCTGGGACGCGCCGTTCGACGATCCGCACCTGTTCGTCCAGCATCCGCTCGGCGATGGCGAACGCGAGGCGGTGATGGCCGCTCGCGCCGCGCAGGCGCCATACTGGCCGGCGCTTCGTCAAGCGCAAGGAGGTTGAGATGAGAACGGTGAGCGTGGCCGCAACGCAGATGGCATGCGACTGGAACGTCGAGGCGAACCTGTCGCGCGCCGAACACATGGTGTGCGACGCGGCTGCGCGCGGTGCGCAAATCGTGCTGCTGCAGGAGTTATTCGAGACGCCATATTTCTGCATCGACCAGAATCCTGCCCACTTCGCGCTCGCGAAGCCGTACGACGGTCATCCGTGGTTTTCGCGCTTTGCGGCGCTCGCACGTCGGGATCTGCTGGGGCCAATGGTTTCCGGAATGCGCTCGTGCGATGGCGCTGGCGGGAGCGGAGATGCTGTTCTATCCGACGGCGATCGGCAGCGAGCCGCACGATTCGTCGATCGATTCGCGCGCGCATTGGCAGAACACGCAGCGCGGACACGCGGCTGCGAACCTGATGCCGCTCGTCGCGAGCAACCGGATCGGCGTCGAGCGCGGCGAATCGGGCGAGATAACGTTTTACGGCAGCTCGTTCATCGCGGGCGCGGACGACGAGAAGATCGTCGAATGCGATCGCGACGGCCAGGTGATCGTGACCGCTGAATTCGTTCTCGATGCGCTCGCGTATCGACGGCGAAGCTGGGGCGTGTTTCGGGGTCGGCGGCCGACGTGTTAACGGGGATTGAGTGGAGAGACGGTGGATCGTGTGCGATGACGCAGTGCGCGCGCGATAACTGGCGCGTTGCCGAAGGCGATATGAAAAAAAGCACCGCGATCGCTCGCCGGTGCTTGATTTCCAACTGCAGAATTCTTTGGTGGGGCGTGAGTGACTCGAACACTCGACCTACGGATTAAGAGTCCGCTGCTCTACCAACTGAGCTAACGCCCCCCCCAACAGAAAAAAGATTATGCATGGCCTTTCGGATCTTGTCTAGCCCTTTTTGCATTTTTCTTGGAATATTCCCGCCAGGCCTGCGCTGCCATTCCGAACTCGCACGATCCGTCGCTTCTTGCGCGCTCCCGGTATGATGTCGCCCAAACCCTGTCGCGCGGCGGGCGCGCGGCTCTTTCTGGGCGTACGACGATGGACGAAAACACTGTCCGTGATTTGCTGGATCGGCTCCTTGCTCCGTGGGTCCGTTCCCTTTCCCTGACTCCCGTATCGGTTTCGGAGGAGGGCGTCACCCTCCGGTTGCCGTTCTCCGGCGAGCTTCGCCATTCGGGCGGCGTGATCTGCGGCCAGGTGTTCATGGCGGCCGCCGACACCGCGATGGTCGTCGCGATCTCCGCGGCGCTCGGCGAATTCCGGCCGATGACGACCGTCGCGCTCAATACTCACTTCATGCGCCCGGTCCGCAAGGGCGACGTGCTCGTCACCGCCCGCGTGCTGAGGATGGGCCGCAATCTCGTGTTCGGCGAAATCGAGCTGTTCGACGAGGACGGCAAGATGGCCGTTCACGCGACGTCGACCTACGCGCTCGTTTCCTGAGCGTCGGCGGCAGGCAGCGGCGAGGAGCGCATCCGATGTTCGATCAGGTCGTATTCGCGGGCGGCGGCAACCGGTGCTGGTGGCAGGCGGGATTCTGGGACGTCGTGCAGCCCGCGCTCGACGTGCGGCCGCGCGTGATCGCCGGCATCTCGGCGGGCGCGGCGACCGCATGCATGCTCTACACGCGCGATTCGCGCTGGGTGATGCGCTATTACGAAGAGACGCTCAAGCACAACCGGAAAAACGTCTACTGGGGCAATCTGCTGCGCGCCGGGCCGGTCTTCCCGCATTACCGGATCTACCGGCAGGCGCTCCTCGATATCTACGGCGAGCCGTTCGCGCAGCTCTCCGGCGCGCCCGAGATCCGTATCGGCGTGTCGCACGTGCCGCGCTGGCTCGGCGCGCGCAGCGCGGTCGCGGCGGGGCTCGTCGCGTACAACATCGAGAAATACGTGCGCAAGACGCTGCATCCGACGCTCGGACGCTCGCTCGGCTTTCGTCCGGAGTTCGTCCGCGCGCAGGATTGCGTGCATGTCGACGAGCTTGCCGACCTCGTCCTCCAATCGTCGTGCACGCCGCCGTTTACACCCGTCCTGCGCCGCAACGGCCGGCCGGTGCTCGACGGCGGGATGGTCGACAACGTGCCGGTCGGCGCGCTCGACGCGTCGCCGGGGCTCGTGCTCGTGATGGTGACGCGGCGCTATCCGCGCCCGCAGACGTTCGTCGTCGACCACGGCGGCCAGCGGCGGCTCTATGTGCAGCCGTCGAGCAAGGTGCCGATCTCGAGCTGGGACTATACGAGCCCGCACCAGATGCAGCATGCGTACGATCTCGGTCGGCGCGATGGTGAGCGCTTCCTCACTACTGCATCGGATCTCGTCGGCGAATTCGGCGCGATGCGCTGAAGCCGGAAGGTTCGGCGATTTGCCGTATCTCGGCCGTCAGATCATCGGAGCGCGGCAGTCGGCGCGCGCGAAGGCCGCGCGTCGCGCACCGGGCCTCCACGTGCCGGCGCTCAGCGGCGAATCCGTCCCTGATTGAGCGCTTCCGGATTCGCGACGCTCGACAGGTCGCCCGCGTCGAACGCGAGGATGTTCTTGAACGCGGCGCCGAAGTAGAGCTCATAGCTCTCGCGCTCGACGTAGCCGATATGCGGCGTGCAGATCACGTTTTCCATCCGCAGCAGGCTGTAGCCCTGCAGGATCGGCTCGCTCTCGTAGACATCGATCGCGACCATCCCCGGCCGGTTGCGCGCGAGCGCGGAGACGAGCGCGCTCTCGTCGAGCAGCTCCGCGCGGCTCGTATTGACGAAGAGCGACGTCGGCTTCATCCGCAGCAGGTCGTCGAGCTTGACGATGCCGCGCGTGTCGTCGTGCAGGCGCAGGTGCAGCGACAGCACGTCGGCCTGCTCGAAGAACGCTTCGCGGCTTTCGGCGGTCGCGAAGCCGTCGGCGCGCGCCGCTTCAAGCGAATGCTCGCGGCCCCAGACCATCACGTTCATCCCGAACGCCTTGCCGTAGCCGGCGACGAGCCGCCCGATCTTGCCGTAGCCCCAGATCCCGAGCGTCTGCCCGCGCAGCACCTGGCCGAGCCCGAAGTTCGGCGGCATCGCCGACGTCTTGAGGCCGGACTGCTGCCACGCGCCCTGCTTCAGGTTCGCGACGTACTGCGGGATGCGGCGCTGCGCGGCCATGATGAGCGCCCAGGTCAGTTCGGCGGGCGCGATCGGCGAGCCCGTGCCCTCGAGCACGGCGATGCCGCGTTCCGTGCACGCGTCGAGGTCGATGTGGGTCGACACGCGGCCCGTCTGGCTGATCATGCGCAGATGCGGGAGCTTGCCGAGCAGTTGCGAGGTGATGTGGGTGCGCTCGCGAATCAGCACGAGCGCTTCGACTTCCGCCAGGCGGCTCGCGAGCTGCCCTAGGCCGCGCACCGTATTGTTGAAGATCTTCACTTCATGGTCGGCGAGCATCTCGAAGCAGTTGAGCTTGCGGACGGCGTCCTGGTAGTCGTCGAGGATGGCAATTTTCATGGCGTGTTTCGGGATTCGCGCGGGATGAGCGATGTGAGGTGGTGGCCGTCGCGCGTCGTCGCGCGCCGGTCCGGCCCGGTTTGGGGGCCGTAATGATGCTATGACGGCACGGCAACAGGTGTATCTCTTTTTAACAGCTTGTTACGCGACGCGGCAAGCATCCATGCACGGGCAGAAATCGCGCTGTTTTGACCCCGCTTGATGTTGGCCGGGCGGCGATTTTGCCGTTTCTCAATTGGGCAATTTGTCGAGGTAGATTGCCCAATTATTTCTTTCTTAAGAACAATTGGTCTATCCGGCTAGGTAAGCTGAGCAAGTTCGGAGGTTTTTGTCGAGATTTCGCGGGAAGTTGAGCAACTCTGCATCTTTTTCGCTGTCGTAGGAAAATTACTCATTTGCTTCATATTTTTGAAGCGGTAACAGCGGTAGGAGTGGAGTATGGATCATTTGCAGTCGATGCGAGTGTTCGTCAAGGTCGCGGATCTCGGCAGTTTCGCCCGGGCAGCGAGTGCGATGGACATCTCGAACGCGGTCGCGACGCGGCACGTCGCCGACCTCGAAGGCCGGCTTGGCACCCGCCTTCTGAATCGCACCACCCGTAGTCTCTCGCTGACCGAATCCGGCCAAGTCTATCTGGAGCGGGCCCGCCAGATCCTCGACGAGCTCGAAGACGTCGAGCAGATGGTCGTCGCGCGCAACCACGAGCCGGTGGGCACGTTGCGGATCGTCGCGCCCGTCGTGTTCGGCCTGCACAACCTCGCGCCGGTGCTGCAGACGTATACGCAGCGCTTTCCGAAGGTCATTCCAGATCTGACCCTCGTCGATCGGCAGGTCGATCTCGTCGAGGAAGGATTCGACGTCGGCATCGTGATCACCCGGCAGATGCGCAGCGCGAGCATCGTCACGCGCCGGCTGACGACGGGCTGCATGGTGGTCTGCGCAACGCCGAGCTATCTGGAAAAGCACGGCATGCCGATGCATCCCGAGCACCTCGTCGAGCATCCGTGCCTGAGCCTGCCGTCCGAATACTGGGGCGACGAGCGCGTGTTCACCGGCCCGGACGGCGAGGTGCGCGTGCGGCCGTCGAATATCGTCGTCGCGAACAATACCGAAATGCTGCGCCAGTTCGCGATGCTCGGCATGGGCGTCGCGATCCTGCCGAGCTATCTGATCGGCAGCGACATCGCGCGCGGCAAGCTGGTGCGCCTGCTGAGCGAGTACCGGCTGCCGCAGGTCGAGATCAACATCGCGTATCCGAGCCGCCGTCATCTGCCGGCGAAGGTGCGCACGTTCATCGATCATCTCGTCGAGCATTTCAGCCAATCGCCCGATACGATGCTCGGCGAGCAATGGGCGACGCAGGGCACTCCGGGTCAGCCCGTCGATGCCTTGCCGGCCGACGCGCTCGCCGAGCGTCCGAGCGCCGATCCGGCGCTGTCGCCGCGTCTGCCGCGCGCGCCGCGCACCCGCACCGTCGTGCCGTCGCCGCTGTAACGCGCGGCATCGCGCGCTCCTTGTCCGGCACGTACGCCACCGCGCGCCGGATCCTCCTCCGCTAAAAGCAAAAGCGCGGGCTCTCGATGAGCCCGCGCTTTTGTTTGGATCGAAGCACTGCAGCGTTCGCGCCGGCCGGCAGCGCGACATGTCGCACGGCGCCGCGCCGGCCAACTGCGTATGCGGCCGGCCGGCTCGACGCGGATCACGAACCCGTCTTGCGGGCCGGCGTCTTGCGCGCGGCCGTCTTTCGAGCGGGCGCCGCCTTCTTCTCGGTCTTTGCCGTGCCGTCGGCCGCCGCGCCGTCGGCCGTGGCCGTCGACTTGGATGCGGTCTTCTTCGCCGCCGCGGGTCTCGGCTCTTTCTTCTCGAACTCGAAGCCGATCTTGCCGTCAGCCTGCTTGACTAGATACGCCTTGAAGTTGCGTCCGGTGCGCGACGACTTGAAGTTCGGCAGCAGATCGGTGCGGCCGTTCTCGAGGAGCTTCGCCATCTGCTCGCGGGTGATCTCCTGCTGGAGGATCACCTTGCCGGAGCGGAAGTCGCAGGTCTTTGGGTTCGCGACCGAATGCTCGCAGACGTAGCTCATCCCATGCTCGAACACGCGGCCCTTGCACTTCGGGCACGCGCCGACCGGCTCCTGCGCGGAGAAATCCGGCGCTTCGCCTTCTTCGCCGCCCTGCTCCTGGCCGAAGTCGAACTCGAGCTTGTAGTTCTTCGTCTCGTCGTCCAACGTGAGTTTGAGGATCGCGGAGAACGGCCGCCCCATCTTGCTGCGGAAGCCCGACAGCGGTCCGATCTCCTTCTTCTGCAGCAGTTCCTCGACTTCGGCGATCTCGAACTGCCGGCTGCCCGGAATCTTCGAAATCGAGAAGTCGCACTTCGTGCAGGCAAAGCGCCGGTAGTTCTCCTTCACCTGGCCGCCGCAATTCGGGCACGGCGTCTCGAGCGTCGCGTAGTCGCCCGGAATCGTGTCGGAGTCATACTCCTTTGCGCGCTTGACGATCGTCTGCGTCATCCGCGCGATTTCCTGCATGAACGCGTCACGCTGCAGGTTGCCGCGCTCCATCTGCGCAAGCTTGTGCTCCCACTCGCCCGTCAGCTCGGGCGCCGTCAGCTCCTTCACGCCGAGGCCGCGCAGCAGGGTCATCAACTGGAACGCCTTCGCGGTCGGAATCAGCTCGCGGCCCTCGCGCACGAGGTACTTCTCGCCGAGCAGGCCTTCGATGATCGCCGCGCGCGTCGCCGGCGTGCCGAGGCCCTTCGCGGCCATCGCTTCGCGCAGCTCGTCGTCCTCGACGAGCTTGCCCGCGCCTTCCATCGCCGAGAGCAGCGTCGCTTCCGAGTAGCGCGCGGGCGGCTTCGTCGTGAGGCCGTGCGCGGCGATCTTGTCGGTCTTGACCTTCTCCGCCTTCTGCACCGGCACGAGATTGGCGTCGGCGCCCTCGGCGTCGCGGCCGTACACCTGCAGCCAGCCCGGCTCGACGAGCACCTTGCCTTCCGTCTTGAAATGATGGCCGACCACTTCGGTGATCCGGGTCGTCACCTTGTACTCGGCGGCCGGGAAGAACACCGCGAGGAAGCGCTTGACGACGAGGTCGTAGAGCTTCTGCTCCGGCTCGGACAGCGACTTCGGCGCCTGCAGCGTCGGGATGATCGCGAAGTGGTCGCTGATCTTCGAGTTGTCGAAGATCCGCTTGTTCGGCTTCACCCAGTTCTTGTCGAGCACCTGCTTCGCGTGCGGCAGGTAGTTGTTGCTCTCCTTCAGCATCTCGAGCGTCGACTTCACCGTGTCGAGGTAGTCTTCCGGCAGCGCGCGCGCGTCGGTACGCGGATAGGTGAGCACCTTGTGCTTTTCGTACAGCGCCTGTGCGAGACCGAGCGTGTTCTTTGCCGAGAAGCCGAAGCGGCCGTTCGCCTCGCGTTGCAGGCTCGTCAGATCGAAGAGGAGCGGCGAGAGCTGCGTCGACGGCTTCGATTCTTCGGTGACGGTGCCGATCTGCTCGCGGCACGCGGCGACGATCGTCTCCGCAGCGGGCAGGCTCCAGAGGCGCGAGTCGCGCTTCTCGGGATCGAATTCGTCCTTCTTGAACTTGGGATCGAACCAGCGGCCTTCGTAGAAGCCGCCTGCGCAGACGAATTCCGCACGCACTTCCCAGTAATCGCGCGGTACGAAGCGGCGGATCTTCTCCTCGCGCTCGACGACGATCGACAGCGTGGGCGTCTGGACGCGGCCGACCGTCGTGAGGAAGAAGCCGCCGCCCTTGCTGTTGAACGCGGTCATTGCGCGCGTGCCGTTGATGCCGACGAGCCAGTCGGCTTCCGAGCGGCAGCGGGCGGCATCGGCGAGCGGCTGCATGTCCGAGTCGGTGCGCAGGTGCGCGAAGCCGTCGCGAATCGCGGCGGGCGTCATCGACTGCAGCCACAGGCGCTGGACGGGCTGCTTCGCCTTCGCGTGCTGAGCGATCAGGCGGAAGATCAGCTCGCCTTCGCGCCCCGCGTCGCATGCGTTGATCAGGCGATCGACGTCCTTGCGCTTCATCAGCTTCGTCAGCACCTTGAGGCGCGACTCGCTCTTCGCGATCGGATTCAGATCGAAATGAGGCGGGATGACGGGCAGGTGCGCAAAGCTCCATTTGCCGCGCTTGACCTCGTATTCCTCGGGCGCAGCGATTTCGAGCAGGTGGCCAACCGCCGACGACAGGACGTATTCGTCGTTTTCGTAGTATTCGTCATGCTTGGTAAAGCCGCCCAAAGCGCGCGCGATGTCGTTCGCGACAGAAGGCTTTTCCGCAATGATGAGTGCTTTCGACATGACAGTGTGTATTGGTAGACCGGGCGAGCCCGAGTGCGGGCCCTTTTACGACGGCTTTATAGCACACGGCGCCGAAACGACGGCCGGCGTGAGCAAAAAGCGGGTCATCATAAGTGGGGGCAAGGGCGGCGGCAAGCCCGTCGCGCGCCCTCTCGCGTAAACGAGCGATAAAGCTGCATTCCGCGGCCGATATTTCGGGGACGGATGGTTTTAGTCGAACAAATTGCGCAATTTCGGTGCATGCGGCGCGCCCGGCAGCGCGGTCAGGTCGGACAGCATTCGTTCGACGATTGCCGCGTGCGGCAGCACGGTGCCGAAGAAACGGACCGCGTTCGCGTCCTCGATCAAGAGCGTCGGGAAATTTTCGACGTCGAGGTCGTCGAGCCGATCGGCGTGCGTTTCGATGTCGATCCACGCGAAACAGGCATCGGGGTGCGCGTCGGCGAGCCGGTCGAACGCAATGCGGTATTCGCGGCAGGTGCCGCACCACTCGGCGCACAGGCAAGCGACGAGCAGCGTATCGGGATTCCGGAGGCGCTCGACGATCCGATCTTCGTCGGTGTCGAGGTTCAGCGCGGGCATTGGCGGTTTTCCTTGCATCGTACTTGCATCGTAAGGTGGCGGCGGCACGGGCAAAGGCCCAAGCGGACGCCTATTCGCCGGAATGTAGCACGGCGCCCGTCCCGTGCGCTTGAGCGGGCCCCTGCGCGCCGTCGATGCGGGTGTAGCGGCCGCCCGGCAATGCCGTGATGCGCCCGGCCAGTTCCAGCTGCAGCAGCAGCCGATGCAGCGCGTCGCTCGCGAGCGACGTGCGCTGTGCGAGCAGCTCGAGCGGCACCGGGCCATGGCCGATCGCGTCGAGCAGCCGGCGTGCGTCGGCGTCCAGGCCGGCGTCCGTCGAGGCGTCGGCGGGCGCGTTGCGGCTCGCGGCCGCCGGCCGGGCGCGATCGAGGCCGAATTCGTCGAGCACGTCGGCCGCAGTCTCGACGAGCTTCGCGCCGTCGCGAATCAGCGCATGGCAGCCTTGCGACAGCGGCGCGTGGATCGAGCCGGGAATCGCGAACACGTCGCGTCCCATGTCGTTCGCGAGCCGCGCGGTGATGAGCGAGCCGGAGCGCGGCGCAGCCTCGACGATCAGCACGCCGCCGGACAGCGCGGCGATCAGCCGGTTGCGCTGCGGGAAATGGGCGGCGCGCGCCGGCGTGCGGAGCGGCCATTCGGAGACGAGCGCGCCGCGCTCGGCGATCTCATGTGCGAGCGCGTGGTGGCAAGCCGGGTAGACGAGGTCCGCGCCGGTGCCGATCACGGCGACGGTGCTGCTCGCACCGTCGAGCCCGCCGCGGTGCGCGGCGCCGTCGATGCCGCGCGCGAGGCCGGACACGATCGCAAGGCCCGAATCCGACAGTTCGCGTGCGAAGCGCGTCGCGTCGGCGAGCCCCTGCGGGGTTGCGCCGCGGCTGCCGACGATCGCGACGGCCTGCGCATGAAGCAGCGCGACGCGCCCTTTTATATACAGCAGCGGCGGTGGATCATAGAGTTCGGCGAGCGCGCCCGGATACGCGGAATCGTGCCGGGTTACGAGCGCGTTGCCGGGTGCGTCGAGCCACGCGAGCGTTTCGTCGACGCGCCGCTCGAAATCGTCGGCGGACGGCGCGAGCACTGCGCGGGCGGCCGCGTCGCCGATCAGCGCCGCCAGTTCCGTATGCGACGCCCCGAAAAGCGCCTCGAGCGACGCGAACGCATTGAGGAGCGCGGCCCAGGCGCTGGCCGGCACGCCGGACGCGCCCGCAAGCCGCAGCCAGCCGGCGAGTTCGGCGCGCGTCAGCGACAGCGGCGACATGACGAAGCCCTCGAGAAGCGCGGCCTGCGAGCCGCGTGGTGCCGTGATAAAATTTTCATCATCCGAAATAGAACGAATGCCACGCGTGCAGGCCCGCGGCGATTGGCCGGTCATTGCGGCGCGCGGCGCATTCCGCGCGTCGTCGATACCATCTTGAGGCTGGCGCGCGCGTCGCGGCAGTCGGCCAAACGGCCGATGCGGGCGAGTCGTTCGTCTCTCAACACTGAACATCATGGCTTTGCTGAACATCCTTCATTACCCCGACAAACGGCTGCACAAGGTGGCCAAGCCGGTCGACAAGGTCGACGACCGCATCCGCAGGCTCGTCGCCGACATGGCCGAGACGATGTACGCCGCGCCCGGCATCGGTCTCGCGGCGACGCAGGTCGACGTGCACGAGCGCGTGATCGTGATCGACGTGTCCGAGGACAAGAACGAGTTGCGCGTCTTCATCAATCCGGAGATCGTCTGGACGGGCGACGGCAAGCAGGTCTACGAGGAAGGCTGCCTGTCGGTGCCCGGCGTCTACGACGAAGTCGAGCGTCCGGACCGCGTGCGCGTGCGCGCGCTCAACGAGCAAGGCGAGTCGTTCGAGATCGATTGTGAAGGGCTTCTCGCGGTGTGCGTCCAGCACGAGATGGATCACCTGATGGGCCGCGTGTTCGTCCAGTATCTGTCGTCGCTCAAGCAGAGCCGGATCAAGACGAAGATGAAGAAACTCGAACGCGCGATGTGACGCGCGCAGCCGCTTCCCGGTTCATTCGCACATGACACATTCACTGCGGGTCATTTTTGCCGGCACGCCGGAATTCGCCGCGGCGGCGCTCGCCGCGATCCATGAAGCCGGCTTTCCGGTGCCGCTCGTGCTGACGCAGCCCGATCGCCCGGCGGGGCGCGGGATGAAGTTGCAGGCGAGCGCCGTGAAGCGCTACGCGCTCGAGCACGGCATCGCGGTTGCGCAGCCGCCGTCGCTGCGCCGCACGGGCAAGTATCCGGCCGAGGCTGCCGCCGCGCTCGATCTGCTGCACGCGACGCCGCACGACGTGATGGTCGTCGCCGCATACGGCCTTTTGCTGCCGCAGGAAGTGCTCGACCTGCCGCGCCACGGCTGCATCAACATCCACGCATCGCTGCTGCCGCGCTGGCGCGGCGCCGCGCCGATCCACCGCGCGATCGAGGCGGGCGACGCGCAAACCGGCGTCACGCTGATGCAGATGGACGCCGGCCTCGACACGGGCGCGATGCTGCACGACGCGCGCGTCGCGATCGCACCCGACGACACGACGGCGACGCTGCACGACAAGCTCGCGGCGGCGGGCGCGCGCCTCATCGTCGACACGCTCGCCGAGCTCGAGCGCGAAGGTTCGCTCGTCGCGACGCCGCAGCCGGCCGACGGCGTCACCTATGCCGAGAAGATCGGCAAGCACGAGGCGGCGCTCGACTGGCACAAGCCGGCCGCCGTGCTCGCGCGGCAGGTGCGCGCGTTCGATCCGTTCCCGGGCGGCGCGGGGACGCTCGACGGCACGACGCTCAAGCTGTGGGCGGCGGAAGCGGTGGCGGCGCCCGGCGACGGCGCGCCCGGCACGATCGTCGATGCCGGCCCGGACGGCGTCGTGATCGCGTGCGGCGAAGGCGCGCTGCGCGTCACCCAGCTGCAGAAGCCGGGTGGCAAGCGGCTGCCTGCGCGCGAGTTTCTCGCGGGCGCGCCGCTTGCGGCCGGCCAGCGCTTCGCGCTACCCGACGCCGCATGATTTCGTCGCTTGCCTGCAGTTCATCGGAATCGCGCGCGCCGCGCAATCGGCCGAACGGCCAGGTCGCGCGGCGCAGGGCGCGCGCGTAGAATTCTCTGACGTCAGTATCGAGGGATCGGCATGTTCGGCATCACCCATCTTGGCTTGTTTGTCGCGGCGGTTTTCCTGTTGAACATCACGCCGGGGCCCGACACCGCGTATATCGTCGGCCGCAGCGTCGCACAAGGGCGCGGCGCGGGCCTCATGTCTGCGCTCGGCATCTCGGCCGGCTGCTGCGTGCACGTGTTCGCATGCGCGTTCGGCCTGACGGCGGTGCTCGCGGCGTCTGCCACTGCGTTCACGGTCATCAAGATCGTCGGCGCGGCCTATCTCGTCTACCTGGGCGTGCGTCTCGTCTTCGCGAAGCAGGAGCCTGCGGCCGAGCAGACCGCACGGCGCGGTGCGGACAAGTCGCTGCGCCAGCTTTTCATGCAAGGGTTCCTGACCAACGTGCTGAACCCGAAGGTGGTGCTCTTCTTCGTGTCGTTCTTCCCGCAGTTCGTGTCGGCGGACAGCAGCCACAAAGTGCTCGCGTTCCTGACGCTGGGCGTGGTGTTCCTCGCGATGAGCACCATGTGGTCGTGCGTCGTCGCTTGGGTCGCGGGCACCGTCACGCAGCGCTTCGCCGGCAAGCCTGGTGTGAAGAAATGGCTCGACCGCGGCGTCGGCAGCGCGTTCGTCGGGCTCGGCGTGAAGCTTGCGACATCGACGCGCTAAGGATTGAATTTTCTCGAAACGCTCTTATCTAACAAATCGCTTACAATTGTGCGCCGCCGTCGATGAGCGTGCGGCGCGGCCCCCGCAGACGGATAAGGAGTGGGAAACATGTTCAATTGGGTCAAAACGGCGATCCTGATGGCCGCGATCACGGCCCTGTTCGTCGTGATCGGCGGCATGATCGGCGGATCGCGCGGGATGACGATCGCGCTGCTGATCGCGCTCGGTATGAATTTCTTCTCGTATTGGTTCTCGGACAAGATGGTTCTGCGCATGTACAACGCGCAGGAAGTCGACGAGACCACGGCGCCGCAGTTCTATCGGATGGTGCGCGAGCTCGCGACGCGCGCGAACCTGCCGATGCCGCGCGTCTATCTGATCGACGAGGACCAGCCGAATGCGTTCGCGACCGGACGCAATCCGGAGCACGCGGCCGTCGCCGCGACGACGGGTATCCTGCGTGTGCTGTCCGAGCGCGAGATGCGCGGCGTGATGGCCCATGAGCTCGCGCACGTGAAGCATCGCGACATCCTGATCTCGACGATTTCCGCGACGATGGCGGGCGCGATCTCGGCGCTCGCGAACTTCGCGATGTTCTTCGGCGGGCGCGACGAGAATGGCCGTCCGGCCAACCCGATCGCGGGCATCGCAGTCGCGCTGCTCGCGCCGATCGCGGGCGCGCTGATCCAGATGGCGATCTCGCGTGCACGCGAGTTCGAGGCGGACCGCGGCGGTGCGCAGATTTCAGGCGATCCGCAAGCGCTCGCGTCGGCGCTCGACAAGATTCACCGCTACGCGTCGGGCATTCCGTTCCAGACGGCGGAGCAGCATCCGGCCACCGCGCAGATGATGATCATGAACCCGCTGTCGGGCGGCGGGCTGCAGAACCTGTTCTCGACGCACCCGGCCACCGAGGAACGGATCGCAAGGCTGATGGAAATGGCGCGCACCGGCCGCTTCGACTGACGAATCTTGTCGCAACGACGACGTGCTCGTAAGGGGGCGTCGCGACGGTAGCTGCTTCCGACGCGTTTCGGCGCGCCGGGCGAACCTCCGAACCCCGTACGCTTCACGCTGCGGGGTTCGCCGTTTGCGGCGGAGCGGCGGCGTTTTGGTTTGCAGATTCCGCGAGGAGCCGCTAGCGGGCTACCGCGAATCGCGTCGTCATCGCTTCGAATACTCCGAGCACGTCGAGCACATCGAGCACCGCCGTTGCCGGTACATCGAGATTCCGAAGTGCAAAGCGAAGAAACAGGTTGCCGCATGGCGCCCGCACCGTAAAAACTAAGCTCGCTACCGCTACCGCTACCGCTACCGCTACCGCTACCGCTACCGCCTTTCGCCGCCCGCCGCCCGCCGCCCGCCGCCCGCCGACGACCGAAAGAACGGCACAGCCTGATTCGTTCATCCCGAAAGGGCCCGCGCCCGCCCGCCGCCGACTCTCGAACCCGACCCGCCACGCATCGCCCGCCGCCCGACGCGCAATTCCACCGACCCAGCCCCGCCACCCGAACAGGAGAGCCGATCGCCCGGCGCGCTACAATATCCCGCTCACCGGCCGCGGGCCGGCCACCGGCACACCCCTACCACCGCCCGGCGCCACCGCGTGCCGCAGGCATTGCTGATCCGATGACCCAGACTCGCTCTTCCCGTTCACGCGCATCCGGCGCGCCCGCTCGCGCCACGCGCCTGTCGACGTTGCACCTCGTTCCCGATTCGCTCGGCTTCGCGCTCGACGCCGCCGCGCAAGCGGTCGATGCGGTCAACCGCGGCGCGGCGCTGCCCGCCGCGCTTGCAGCCGTCCAGGCGGCGCTGCCCGCGGGCACGCAACCGGGGCCGCGCGGCGCGATCCAGGATATTGCATATCGCGCGGTGCGCCGCCGCGGCACGGCCGACTGGCTGATCGCGCAATTCGTCGCCAAAGCGCCGCACGCGCACGTGCATGCGCTGCTCGTCTGCGCGTTCGCGCTTCTCGTCGACGACGACGAGCACGCCGCGTATGCGCCCTTCACCGTCGTCGACCAGGCGGTGACCGCTGTCGGCGCGCGCCGCGAGTGCTCGTTCGCGAAGGGGCTCGTCAACGCGGTGCTGCGTCGTTTCCTGCGCGAACGGGCCGCGTGGCTCGAGCGGCTGCAGTCCGATCGCCGTGCACGGTGGAACTACGAGACGTGGTGGATCGACGCGGTCGAGCGCGCGTGGCCCGACGCGTGGCAGCGCATGCTCGCCGCGGGCGACGCGCCCGGCCCGCTGACGCTGCGCGTGAACGCGCGCCGCATGGCGGCCGACGCATATCTCGACGTGCTGCGCGCCGAGCAGATCGACGCCGAAAAAATCGGCCGCCACGCGATACGGCTTGCGTCGCCGCTGCCGGTCGAGCGCATTCCGGGCTTCGTGGACGGCATCGTGTCGGTGCAGGATGCGGGCGCGCAGCTCGCGGCCGAATGGCTCGGCGCGCGCGACGGCATGCGCGTGCTCGACGCGTGCGCGGCGCCCGGCGGCAAGACGGGCCACATCCTCGAGCTTGCGGACGCCGAAGTCGTCGCGCTCGAAAGCGATCCGGCGCGCGCGCCGCGCATCGGCGAAAACCTCGCGAGGCTGTCGCTTGCGGCCGACGTGCGCATCGGCGACGCGGGCGATCCTGCGCAATGGCACGACGGACGCCCGTTCGACCGAATCCTCGCGGACGTGCCGTGCTCGGCGTCGGGCATCGTGCGTCGCCATCCGGACATCCGCTGGCTGCGTCGCGCGGCCGACATTCCCGCGCTCGTCGACGAGCAGCGCCGCATTCTCGCCGCGCTCTGGCCGCTCGTGAAACCAGGCGGCGAGCTGCTGTACGCGACCTGTTCGATCTTTCCGGAAGAGGGCGAGCTGCAGGCGCGCTGGTTTGGAGACGCCTATCAAGATGCGGTACGATTGGACGCGCCCGGGCAGTTGCTGCCGCAGGGCGCGTCAGGCGGGGCGCCGGCCGTCGGGGGATCGAGCGAGCCCGGCCGGCATGTCGATCACGACGGATTTTTCTACGCGCGCTTTCAGAAACGGTGACGATCAAACGCTTCTTTCCACTCCGGCTCGCGGCCGTGCTTTGGGTCGCGCTGACGCTGTGTCTCGCTGCCGTTCCTTTCGCACACGCCGATCCGGTCGCCGTGCAGCGCGCGTCGCTGCAGTCGGACGGCAGCGGCTGGAGCCTCGACGCGCGTTTCGATTTCGAGCTCAACAGCAGCCTGGAGGACGCGGTCAACAAAGGCGTGCCGCTTTATTTCACGACCGATTTCGAACTGAGCCGCGCGCGCTGGTATTGGTTCGACGAGCAGCCGGTGTCGGTGTCGCAGACGATCCGCCTGTCGTTCCAGCCGCTCACGCGCGAATACCGCGTGTCGACGGGCGGCTTGCAGCTCGGCTTTCCGTCGCTGAAGGAGGCGCTCGCGGTGGTCAAGCACGTGACGTCCTGGCACGTGATCGACAAGAGCCAGGTGCGCTCGGGCGAAACGTATACCGCGTCGGTGCGGATGCAGCTCGACACCGCGCTGATGCCGAAGCCGTTCCAGGTCGACGCGGTGAACAACCGCGACTGGAGTCTCGTTTCCGACTGGAAGCGCTTCACTTTCACGGTGGCCGAACGTGCTAAATAAAATGCGCGTCCGCCGCGCGACGAGCGGAAAGAGCCTCCTCATACGCGTGATCGTGTCGACCGTCGCGATCACGGCGCTTCTGCTGCTCGTGCTGCTCGCGGCCGCGAGCGCGAACACCGAGTTCTTCGATCGCTACTACTCGTGGCTCTACTCGGCGAACATCATCGTCGCGCTCGTGTTCCTGCTCGTCGTGCTCGGACTCGTCGGGATGATCGTCGCGCGCCTGCGCAAGGGCAAGTTCGGCACGCGGCTGCTCGCGAAGCTTGCGGTGTTCTTCACGCTCGTCGGCGTCGTGCCGGGCGGAATCATCTATATCGTGTCGTATCAGTTCGTGTCGCGCAGCATCGAGTCCTGGTTCGACGTGAACGTCGAGACGGCGCTCACCGCGGGCCTCAACCTCGGCCGCGGGATGCTCGACACGTCGCTCGCGGACTTGCAGACGAAGGCGCGCCTGATGTCCGAGCAGCTCGCGAGCGCCGACAGCAACACGAACGGCACGACGCTCACGCTGCTGCGCCTGCGCGACCAGTTCGGCGTGCAGGACGCGACGATCGTGGAGCCGGGCCGCGGCAACGGCGCGTCGCCCGACGTGCACATCGTCGCGCAGGCGTCGGGCAACTTCGCCGCGCTGATTCCGGACGACATGCCGACGCCGCTGATGCTGAGCCAGGCGCGCGAGCACGGCGGCTATGCGGCGATCGAGGGCGAAGTCGACGGCGATCCGCGTGCGCACGGATCGAAGGGCGCGCTGCGTCTGCGCGTCGTGCAGCGCATTCCCGATGCGACGACGACGCTGCTGCAGCCCGACGAGCGCTTCCTGCAGCTCACGCAGCCGGTGTCGCCGACGCTCGCGCGCAACGCCGACGCGGTGCAGCGCGCGTATCGCGAATATCAGGAGAAGTCGCTCGGCCGCAGCGGGCTGCGCAAGATGTACATCGGCACGCTGACGCTCGCCCTCTTCCTCGCGACGTTCATCGCGATGATGATCGCGCTCGCGCTCGGCAACCAGCTCGCGCGGCCGCTGTTCCTGCTCGCGCAGGGCACGAAGGAGGTCGCGGAAGGCGACTACACGCCGAAGCGCGAGATCAAGACGCGCGACGAGCTCGGCTTCCTCACGCAGTCGTTCAACGCGATGACGCGCCAGCTTTCGGAGGCGCGCCTCGCGGTCGAGAAGAACCGCGTCGCGCTCGAGCATTCGAAAACCTATCTCGAGAGCATTCTCGCGAACCTGACGGCGGGCGTGTTCGTGCTCGACCGCCAGTTCCGCCTGACGACCGCGAACCGCGGCGCCGAGCGGATCTTCCGGCAGCCGTTCAATTCGCTGATCGGCACGACGCTCGATCAGATCGGCGTCGTCGCGGAATTCGGCGCGATGGTGAGAAAGGCGTTCGCCGATCGCGAGGCGGCGGGCCGGGGCGGCGGCGAGGATCGCGGCCACTGGCAGCAGCAGTTCGCGGTCGAGGTGCCGGGCGAGGCCGATCCGCTGACGCTGCTCGTGCGCGGCACGCGGCTCGTGTCGACGGCGGCCGCGCCGGGCCAGCCCGACGATCCGCAGACGTCCGGCTACGTCGTCGTGTTCGACGACATCTCCGACGTGATCTCGGCGCAGCGCTCGGTCGCGTGGGGCGAAGTCGCGCGGCGGCTCGCGCACGAGATCAAGAATCCGCTCACGCCGATCCAGTTGTCGGCCGAGCGTCTGCAGATGAAGCTGTCCGACAAGCTCGCGCCGCCCGACGCCGAAGTGCTGAAGCGCGGCGCGACGACGATCGTCAATCAGGTGGCCGCGATGAAGCGGATGGTCGACGATTTCCGCGAATACGCGCGCACGCCGACCGCGGTGCTCGTCAACTTGCAGCTGAACGATCTGGTGAGCGAAGTATCGACGCTCTACGGCGTCGGCGAAGGCAAGAGCACGATCGTCGTCGAGCAGGCGCCGCTTCCGGTGATCCGCGGCGATGCGACGCAACTGCGTCAGGTGATCCACAATTTGCTGCAGAACGCGCAGGATTCGGTCGCCGACGTCGAGCATCCCCGTGTGTTGCTCGAAACCAAGACAGTAGAATATGGCGATCCCGACGCAGACGGCAAAACGCGCGTCGCGGTTCGGCTGACCGTCTCGGACAACGGTCCGGGTTTTCCGGCGCGCATCCTGACGCGCGCGTTCGAGCCTTACGTGACGACGAAGGCGAAGGGCACGGGGCTCGGCCTCGCGACGGTGAAGAAGATCGTCGACGAGCATGGCGCGCGGATCGATCTGCGCAATCGCATGCACGGCGACGTCGTGGAAGGCGCGCAGGTCTCGATCCTGTTCCTGCAACTCGCGGACGACGCGGCGGGCGCCGGGGGCGGAGCGAACGGCGGCACGGCACCCGCCAAGACAAGAGCAACTGTGCAGACAAAGGCAGCGTAAATGGCAACCATCCTGGTGGTAGATGATGAAATGGGCATCCGGGAATTGCTCTCGGAGATCCTCAGCGACGAAGGGCACGTCGTCGACGTCGCGGAGAACGCGCAAGCCGCGCGCGACTACCGGCTGCAACATGCGCCCGATCTCGTGCTGCTCGACATCTGGATGCCCGACACCGACGGCGTCACGTTGCTGAAGGAGTGGGCAAGCCAAGGACAACTGACGATGCCCGTCATCATGATGTCGGGGCACGCGACGATCGACACGGCCGTCGAGGCGACGAAGATCGGCGCGCTCGATTTCCTCGAGAAGCCGATCACGCTTCAGAAGCTGCTGAAGTCGGTCGAGCACGGCCTCGCGCGCGGCGCGGCGCCGCTGCCGGCGAACCCGGCGGCGAAGCAGGCGGCGGGGCCGTCGTCGGTCGCGTCGGCGGCCGCGTTGCCGACGTTCGGCGACGATTCGGACGCGGCGCTCGCGGGCCACACGACGGCTGCGATTCCGTTCGACATTCCGCTGCGCGAGGCGCGCGACGCGTTCGAGCGCGCGTACTTCGAGTATCACCTCGCGCGCGAGAACGGCAGCATGACACGCGTCGCGGAGAAGACGGGCCTCGAGCGCACGCACTTGTATCGGAAGCTGAAGCAGCTCGGCGTCGAGCTCGGCAAGAAGCCCGCCGAAGGCGCGGCATAAATTTTTACGCAAAGGGCTTGATCGCTGCCTGACGCATTGCTATAATCTTTTTTCTTCGTGGCCCGGTAGCTCAGTTGGTAGAGCAGCGGATTGAAAATCCGCGTGTCGGTGGTTCGATTCCGCCCCAGGCCACCAGCAGTATCCCACCCCAAGAATCGCCAGATTCTTGGGGTTTTTCGTTTGTGGAGCGGCATTTCCGGTCCTCGGCCGGTTTTGGGGCGGCGTGATAAAATCTCCGTCGACTCAAAGACTTAGAGGACTTGAGGATGCGTCCGGGGGCGCCGCAAGTCTTTTTTTGTTTCGGCGCTCGAGGACGGCACGAGCCCGTGCGCCGCTGCAGCGCGGCGCGATGAGCGACATAAGCGCCGCGCCGTTTCCGGGCGGGCGCGGCTGCCTATACTGGGTGGGCCGGCGCCGCCGGCGCGTGCCGGATCGCCGGCGCGCTCGCTCATCATTCACGGAGTATCAGGTGATTCGGACAGACGCTAAGGACGGCGCGCTCGTGTTGTTTTCAGGCGGGCAGGATTCGGCCACGTGTGTTGCCTGGGCGCTCGAGCGCTATCAGACCGTCGAGACGCTCGGCTTCGACTACGGCCAGCGCCATCGCGTCGAGCTCGAATGTCGCGACGGCGTGCGCGATGCGCTGAAGCAGCGTTTTCCGCAGTGGGAGAACAAGCTCGGCGACGATCACATGATCGATCTGTCGGTGCTCGGCGCGATCAGCGACACCGCGATGACGCGCGCGATCGAGATCGAGACGGCGTCGAACGGCTTGCCGAACACGTTCGTGCCGGGCCGCAACCTGCTGTTCATGACGATCGGCGCGGCGATCGCGTATCGGCGCGGGTTGCGCGTGCTCGTCGGCGGCATGTGCGAGACCGATTTCTCCGGCTATCCGGATTGCCGCGACGATACGATGAAGGCGCTGCAGGTCACGCTCAATCTCGGCATGGACACGCGCTTCGTGCTGGAAACGCCGCTGATGTGGCTCGACAAGGCCGACACGTGGCGGCTTGCCGAGCAGCTCGGCGGCAAGCCGCTCGTCGAGCTGATTCGCGTCGAGACGCACACGTGCTACGTCGGCGAGCGCTCGGAGCTGCACGATTGGGGCTTCGGCTGCGGCGAATGTCCGGCCTGCAAGCTGCGCAAGCGCGGCTACGAAGCGTATCAGCGCGGCGAAAGCGTGACGGAGGCGCCCGTCTGACACGCGACTCAGGGCGGCGCTCGCGTATGCCGCGAGCGGCAACAGAATTCATCGAGTAACGGAAGGCGAGCGGCGCAAGCCGGAACGAAGCAGCATGACGTACACGGTCAAGGAAATTTTCTATACGTTGCAGGGCGAGGGCGCGAACGCCGGGCGTCCGGCCGTGTTCTGCCGGTTCGCCGGCTGCAACCTGTGGTCGGGGCGCGAAGAGGATCGCGACGGCGCGGTGTGCCGCTTCTGCGACACCGACTTCGTCGGCGCCGACGGCGAGAACGGCGGCAAGTTCAAGGATGCCGAGTCGCTCGCGGCGCAGATCGCGTCGCTGTGGCCGGAAGGCGAAGCGCATCGCTTCGTCGTCTGCACGGGCGGCGAGCCGATGCTGCAGCTCGATCAGGCGCTCGTCGATGCGCTGCATGCGGCCGGCTTTACGATCGCGATCGAGACGAACGGGTCGCTGCCCGTGCTCGAATCGATCGACTGGGTCTGCGTGAGCCCGAAGGCCGATGCGCCGCTCGTCGTCACGAAGGGCAACGAACTGAAGGTGGTGGTGCCGCAGGACAACCAGCGCCTTGCCGATTATGCGAAGCTCGACTTCGAGCATTTCCTCGTGCAGCCGATGGACGGCCCGTCGCGTGACTTCAACACCAAGCTCGCGATCGATTGGTGCAAGCGCCATCCGAAGTGGCGGCTGTCGATGCAGACGCACAAGTACCTGAACATTCCTTGAGCCTTACGCTTCATTCATCGTGCTGATTACCCGAAAACTCGAATTCGACGCGGGCCACCGCATCCCCGATCACCGCAGCCAGTGCCGGAATCTGCACGGGCATCGCTATGTGCTCGAAATCACGCTGCGCGGCGATCTCGTCGATACCGAGGGCGCGCCCGACCGCGGGATGGTGATGGATTTCGCCGACGTGAAGGCGCTCGCGATGGAGCATCTCGTCAGCAAGTGGGATCACGCGTTCCTCGTCTATGCGCGCGACGAGGTCGTGCGCTCGTTCCTCGAGAAGATGGTCGACCACAAGACGGTCGTTCTCGACCGGATTCCGACCGTCGAGAATCTCGCGGCGATCGCGTTCGACATCCTCGCGAACGTCTACGACGCACATTACGGCGTCAATCTGCGCCTCGAGCGCGTGCGTCTCTACGAGACGCCGAACTGCTGGGCCGACGTCGAGCGCGGCCCGCGCGCCTGACGCGCGGCGGTACGCGGCGCGCGGCACGGGCGGCCTGCGTGCGTCGCGGTATGCGCTTCGGCGTGCGCGAGGCGGTCGCGCACCGGCGCTTTTTCTTCTCTCTCCTTGGTTCGATGCACTTGTCCGGTTTGCTCGGGGCGCTCGATTTCGTGTGGACGCGCAGTGGCGGTCCGATTCGGGCGAATTCGTTGAACCTGGCGGATCAGCGGATCGTCGCATTTGCCGATTTGCCGATTTGCCGATTTGCCGATTTGCCGATTTGCCGATTTGCCGATTTGCCGATTTGCCGATTTGCCGATTTGCCGATTTGCCGATTTGCCGATTTGCCGATTTGCCGATTTGCCGATTTGCCGATTTGCCGATTTGCCGATTTGCCGAGCACGGAGCTGCTGAGCCGCTGACTCATTGATCCTCGTACTGCTGTCGTTCTGGGCAATTGTCTGATCGACCAGCGGATCGTTCGATCTGTCGATGCGTTGGTCCGACAATTCGTCGAATCCCCCGAATCCCCGAATCGCACCAACCGGCTCGCGCCCCGCGATGCGCGGCTTCACCCCGCATCGGTATTTTCCGAGTCCGCGCGCCGGCTGCGATCACGGTATGATCGAATCGGCCGCCGCGACGAACGAGCCGCGCGCGTCCTTGCGGCTCGGCGCCCGCCCGGCAGCCGCCCGCCGCTCCTTCCGAATCGCAGTCCGCTCGTGCGCCGCACGACAGGAGGCCGCCGATGAGCACGCTCACCAATTCCCTGAAGGCGCGTCTGCGCGACGGCGACGAGCCGTTGTTCGGCCTGTGGCTCACGCTCGCGAGCGCGGCGGCGACCGAGGCGCTCGCGCATGCCGGCTTCGACTGGCTGTGCATCGACATGGAGCACGCGCCGAACGATAGCCACGACGTCGCCGCGCAGCTGCGCGCGCTCGCGGCCGCGCATTTGCCGAGCGAGCCCGTCGTGCGGGTGCCGGCGCGCGAGCCGTGGCTCGTCAAGCGGGCGCTCGACGCGGGCGCGCGCACGCTGATGTTCCCGAACGTCGAGACGGCCGACGACGCCGCGCACGCGGTGCGGCTCACCCGCTTTCAGTCGGCCGACGCGCCGGATGGGCTGCGCGGCGTCGCGGGCATCGTTCGCGCGGCCGCGTACGGGATGCGGCGCGACTATGTGCAGACCGCGAACGCGCAGATCGCGACGATCGTGCAGATCGAATCGGCGCGTGGAATCGACGAGGCCGAGCGGATCGCGGCGACGCCGGGCGTCGATTGCATGTTCGTCGGTCCGGCCGATCTATCGGCGAGCCTCGGGCATCTCGGCGATACCAGGCATCCGGACGTCGCGGCCGCGCTCGAGCACGTGCTCGCGGCAGGGCGGCGCGCCGGCGTGCCGGTCGGCATCTTCGCCGCCGACGCGGCCGGTGCGCGCCAGTATCTCGAAGCCGGGTTTCGCGTGATCGCGTTGTCGGCGGACGTCGTGTGGCTGCTGCGCGCGACGCGGCAGGCGCTGCAGGAGGTGCGGGGATGAACGGGAAGAGCCGCCGCGCGCTGTCGTCCGCGCGCGCGCGGCGCGCGCTGCGCGACGCGGCGATCGGCGCGCTGCTCGCGACGGCGCTCGGCGCGACGGCGGGCGGCGCGCTCGCGCAGGCGTCGGGCGCGCAGAAGCAGCCGAATCCGGAACGCGAGACCGAGTCGGCGATCGCCGACTACAACGCGGGCAATCTGCGCGCCGCGCTCGTGCAGTTTCACGACGCGGCGACGCGCGGCAACCGTCTCGCCGCGTTCGATTACGCGATGATGCTGATCACGGGCGAAGGCGTGACGGCGAACGTGCCGGAAGGGCTGCGCTGGCTGAAGCGCGCGGCCGACGCGGGCATGTCGCAGGCGCAATACGTGTATGGCCGGATGCTCGACGACGGCGAGTTCGTCGCGCGCGATCCGGCGGCGGCGCACGGCTGGTTCCTGAAGGCCGCGCGGCAAGGGCACGTGCAGGCCGAGCTCGCGCTTGCGAACCAGTTTCTCGACGGACGCGGCACGCCGCGCGACAACCGGCAGGCGTTCGCCTGGTACAAGCGCGCGGCCGACGCGGGCGAGCCGGTTTCGCAATACGTGACTGCGTCGTTCTACGAGCACGGCGGCGACGGCGTCGCTCGCAACCTCAACATCGCCCGCGCGTACTACGCGGCGGCCGCCGCGCAAGGCGACGATACGG
Source organism: Burkholderia oklahomensis C6786 (assembly GCF_000959365.1). Lineage (NCBI taxonomy): Bacteria > Pseudomonadati > Pseudomonadota > Betaproteobacteria > Burkholderiales > Burkholderiaceae > Burkholderia > Burkholderia oklahomensis. The sequence goes on along the minus strand of NZ_CP009555.1, from coordinate 1,615,242 downwards.
CGGCGCTCAAGTACCGGGAACTGACGGCCGAACTGAAGGCGGGGGGACCGGGCGGGGCGTCGGCGCCGAAGGCGCCTGGTTCGTCGAACTGATCGAAGCGGCGAACTGTCGGACCGGCGAACCGGACGAATTGGCGAACCGCGAACCGCGAACCGCGAACCGCGAACCGCGAACCGCGAACCGCGAACCGCGAACCGGGCCCGCGCAAGGCTTGTCCGCCAGACACGACGCGCGACAACCGCGACCGACGCGTAGAACACATCGCGAGTCCGCACGTTCACCGCACCCGACACGCCGACACGCCGGCCCGAAATCGGCGATAAAAAAAGCGGCGCATCGCGCGCCGCTTCGATCAGCTCTTCATCAGCCGTTTCTGCCGCCCGACGCTCATGATGAGCCCGATGGCGATGCCGAGCGTCGTGAGCGCGGTGCCGCCGTAGCTCATGAACGGCAGCGGCACGCCGACGACGGGCAGCACGCCGCTCACCATCCCGATGTTGACGAACGCGTAGACGAAGAACGCGAGCGTCAGCGACCCCGCGAGCAGCCGCCCGAACAGCGTCGCGCCCTGCGCGGCGATGTAGAGCCCGCGCGCGATCAGCGCCATGTAGAGCGTGAGCAGCACGAGCCCGCCGACGAGCCCGAATTCCTCGGAGAACACCGCGAAGATGAAGTCGGTGTGCTTCTCCGGAATGAATTCGAGGTGGGCCTGCGTGCCCTTCAGATAACCTTTGCCGAGCGGGCCGCCGGAGCCGATCGCGATCACCGCCTGAATCGTGTGGAAGCCCTTGCCGAGCGGATCGGACGTCGGGTCGAGCAGCGTGCAGACGCGGTGCTTCTGGTAGTCGTGCATCAGCGGCCAGACGACTTCGGGCTGGCAGATGCGATCCTCGAACACGGCGATCGAGCCGACCGCGAGCACGCCGGCGACGAGCACCGGCACGATCAGCTTGTACGACAGCCCCGCGAGATAGATCACGAAGAGGCCCGCCGCGAACACGAGGACGGCGGTGCCGAGGTCCGGCTGCTTCGCGATCAGGCCGACGGGCACCATCAGGATGCCGAACGCAACGACGAAGTCGTACCAGCGCAGGCTGCTTTCGCGCCGCTGGTAGTACCACGCGAGCATCAGCGGCGTCGCGATCTTGAGGATCTCGGACGGCTGGATCACGACGCCGACGTTCAGCCAGCGCTTCGCCCCTTTCTTCGTCATCCCGAACAGCGCGACCGCGACGAGGAGCGCGACGCCGAACGAATAGAGCGGCACGGCGAAGCGCATCAGCGTCTGCGGCGAAATGTTCGCGATCACCCACATCAGCGCGAACGTCAGCATGATGTTGCGCAACTGGTCCTCGACGCGGCCGGGCATGTCGATGCTCGCGCTGTAGAGCGTGACGATGCCGACGCACAGCAGCAGGAACACGATGAGCGCGAGCGGTCGGTCGAAGCCCGCGAACATCTGCTTGATCTTGTCGAGCGAGGCGCGCTTGTCGAATTGCATGCCTGTCTCCGTTATTCGTCGATGCCGCCCCGCGCCGGCTTCTCGGCGGGGAGGGCGCGGTTGTCGTCCCGTGGGGACTTCCGTTGGTCGTCCCACAGGGACTTCCGTTGGTCGTCCCAAAGGGACTTCCGTTGGTCGTCCCAAAGGGACTTCCGTTGGTCGTCGCGCGGTGCGGCGGCGGTGATCGCCGCGTCGCTCGCCGGCGCGCGGCGCGGTTTGCGCGGCGGCGGGCGGCGGGCCGCAGGCGGCGCGCTCGCGGCGCTGCCGACCGTCGCGGGGGCGCTTGAAGCGCCGCCCGTTGCGCCCGGCGCGGCGCCGGCCGCATGGGTGGCAGCGCCGGTGGCTGCTGCGCCGGCGCCAGCATTTTCGTCGCTGGCCGCCGCCCCGCTTGCGCCCGACGCCGCCTCCGCCCCGCTCGCCGCCGCGGGCGGCGTCGGCTGAGGCAGCGCCTTGAACCCGGCCGCCACGCCGACGGGCTTCGTCGCGTCGCCGATCACGGGTGCGTTGACCGGCTCGGTCGCCGACGCGGCCGCCGCGACGGCTGCCGCTTCCGTCGCCGGATTCTTGCGGTCGAGCAGATAGAAATCGAGCACGCGCCGCGCGATCGGGCCCGCGGACCGCGCGCCCCAGCCGCCGTTCTCGACGATCAGCGCGATCGCGATCTGCGGATGGTCGGCGGGTGCGTATGCGATGAAGAGCGCGTGGTCGCGCAGATGCTCGGCGAGCAGGTGGCCGCGGTAGTTGCCGCCCTGCAGCGAGAACACCTGCGCGGTGCCGGTCTTGCCCGCCGCGAGGTACGGCGCGCCGCGGAACACCTTGAACGCGGTGCCGGACGGATTCTCGACGACGTTCTCCATCCCGCGCTTCACGACGTCGAGGTCGCTCTGCTTGAGCGGGATCGCGCCGCTTTCCTTCGGCACGGTCAGGTGCCGCTCGCGCGAAATCGGGTTCTCGACCTCTTTCACGAGGTGCGGCTTCATGACGACGCCGTCGTTCGCGAGCGTCGCGGTCGCGTGCGCGAGCTGCAGGATCGTGAACGAGTTGTAGCCCTGGCCGATTCCGAGGCTGATCGTCTCGCCGTCGAACCACTTCTGCTGCGCGGCCTTCTTGAATGTCTTCTTCTTCCATTCGGGCGACGGCAGCACGCCGCGCGCCTCGCCCTGGACGTCGATGCCCGTCAACTGGCCGAAGCCGAACGGCTTCATGAAGTTCGCGATCGCGGTCACGCCGAGGTCGCGAGCGAGCATGTAGAAATACGTGTCGTTCGACACCATGATCGCCTTGTTCATGTCGACCCAGCCCTGCCCTGAGCGCACGTCGTTGCGGAACGTGTGGCCGCCGAACGTGAAGTAGCCGGGATCCTGGAAGCCCCAGCCGGGCGAGCGCTTGCCGAGCGCCAGGCCCGCGAGCGCCATGAACGGCTTATACGTCGAGCCGGGCGGATAGGTGCCGTGCAGCGGGCGGTTCAGGAGCGGCTTGTCGGGCGAGTTGTTGAGCTCGTCCCAGGTTTGCTGGTCGATGCCGTCGACGAACGAATTCGGGTCGAAGCTCGGCGACGACACGAACGCGAGCACGTCGCCCGTCTTCGGCTCGATCGCGACGAGCGCGCCGCGCTTGCCGGCGAACGCCTGCTCGGCGACCTGCTGCAGCCCGATGTCGAGCGACAGCACGAGGTTGCTGCCGGGCGTCGCCTGCGTGCGCGACAGCGTGCGCACGGGCCGCCCGCCCGCCGTCACCTCGACTTCCTCGAAGCCCGTGATCCCGTGCAGCTCCGTTTCGTAGCTCTGCTCGACGCCGACCTTGCCGATATAGTCGGTGCCCTTGTAGTTGTTCGCGTCGCGGCGCGGATCGTAGGTTTCCGGATCGCTGTCGTTCTCGTCGCTCATCGCGTCGATGCGGTCCTGGTCGCGCTTCGAGATCCGGCCGATGTAGCCGATCACGTGCGCGGCCGTCGGGCCGAGCGGATATTGGCGGAACAGGCGCGCGCGCACGTCGACGCCCGGGAAGCGCCAGCGCTGCGCGGTGAAGCGCGCGACTTCGTCGTCGGTCAGGCGCGTGCGGATCGGCAGGCTCTCGAAGTTCTTCGAGTCCTCCTGCAGCTTCTTGAAGCGGCGGCGGTCGCGCGCGTCGATCTGCACGACTTCGGACAGCGCGTTGATCGTGTTTTCGAGCGAGTCAGTCAGCTTCGACGGCGTGATCTCGAGCGTGTACGCGGAGTAGTTCTTCGCGAGCACGACGCCGTTGCGGTCGGTGATGATCCCGCGGTTCGGGACGATCGGCGCGACCGAGATCCGGTTCTCCTCGGCCTGCAGCGCGTACTTGCCGTGCTGCCAGACCTGCAGGTAGAAGAACCGCGTGGCGAGCAGGCCGAAGCAGACGAACACGAACACGCCCGCCGCCGCGACGCGCAGGCGGAACTTCGAGAGCTGCTGTTGAGTGTCCTTGAATTCGGTCATGCGATTACGGATGAAGGGGCGCGCTTTCCGCCGCCGCGTGTCGCCGGCTCGGCCGGCCGGCGCCGGATGCGAGCGGGCGGGCGAGCGGTCGGAGGGCGTTCAACGCGAAAAATCCTGGCGGCGCGGCGCGTCAGATCGGCCGCGTGTCGTCCGGGTCGACCGGACGGCGCTGCGGCATCAGCAGCAGATGGCTCGCGATCGGCCACAGCGCCGCCTCGACGAAACCGTCGACGAGATAGCTCCAGCCCGGAAACGCGGCGCCCATCAGCAGCCGGATCACGAACGGCACGAGCTGCGCGAGCACGAGAAGCGGCGCGACGTAGAAGATCTGCACGCCGAGCGGCAGCCACAGCACGCGCCGGTGGATCGTGATCGCGCCGTACGCGAGCAGCGTGTACGCGAGCGCGTGCTCGCCGAGGAGGCCCGCGTCATGGACGTCCATCAGGATGCCGAGCATGAACGCGACGCCCATCCCGACCTTGCGCGGCTGATGGATGTTCCAGAACAGCACGACGAGCGCGACGAAATCGGGCACGCCGGGAATTCGTCCCCACGGCATCAGGTTCAGCAGGAACGCGGCCGCGAGGCTGAAGACGATGAAGTACGGATTGACCGGCTGCAGGATGTACTGAGGGCGGCTCATCGCTGCGCTCCTTGCGACGGCGCGGCCGCGGGTTTGAGCGGGGCGGCGGGCTGCGCCGCGCCGGCCGGGCGGTTCTGGGCGGGCGCGGGCGGTTGCGCGGCGGGCTTCGCGCCCTTGTCGGCGCCCTTGTCCGCCGCCTTCGCGTTCTTGTCCGCGCCCTTCACCGCCTTCTTGCCCTTCGCCGGCTTCGCGTCGCTCGCGGCGTCGTCGGTCGCGGGCCGCGGCGGGACATCGTTGCGGTAGTGCAGCACGAGCATCTCGCGCGCGCCGCGCACCGCTGCGACCGGCGCGCAGACGACGTGCGCGAACGCGGTGTCGGCGAGCTTGTCGACGCGTACGACCTTCGCGACCGGCAGCCCCGGCGGATAGACGCCGTCGAGGCCGCTCGTCACGAGCTCGTCGCCGACGAGCAGGTCGGCGCTCGTCGGCACGAAGCGCAGATCGAGCGCGTCGCCCTTCGGCGTGCCGTAGATCACGCTGCGCAGCCCGGTGCGCAGCACCTGGACCGGAATCGCGAGATCGCGATCGGTGACGAGCGTGACTTCCGACTGCAGCGGGAACACGCGCGTGACCTGGCCGATCACGCCGTCCTCGTTGACGACGGGCGCGCCGTCCTGGATGCCCGCCTGCGAGCCGTGGCCGATGATGATCTTCTGCGAGAACGGGTCGCCGGTGTCGTACTGGATCTCGACGGGCGTCGCCTGCGCGGCGATCTGCTGGCGCAGATCGAGCACCGCGCGCAGGTGCGCGTTGTCGGCGGCGAGCTGGCCCGCCTGGTTCGCCTGCAGCGACAGCGTCAGGTTGCGGTCGCGCAATTGCTGGTTTTCGTGGCGCAGCGACGCGCTCGACGTCGCGAGCTCGGTCGCGCCCATGAACAGGTCGCGCGGCACGAGCGCCGCGCGCTGCAGCGGATAGAGCACGGTGCCGAGGACGCCGCGGACGATTTCGAGCGTGTTGAAGCGCGCGTCCGAGACGAGGAGCGCGATCGCCAGGACGACGAAGAAGATCAGCCGCGCGAGCGCGGACGGACCTTGTTTGAAGAGGGGCGGCGGACTGTATTCCATGGTCGGCGCCGGGCGCGTGATCGATTTAGATGTTGCTCAGACGCGCGAACGGCGCGGCGGTTCGTTCTAAACGAGCGAGCCGGCCACGCCGCGCGAGCGACATACGGATGCCTAGACGATCACTCGTACGAGAAGATGCTGCCGAGCTTGTCCATCCGTTCGAGCGCCATCCCGGAGCCGCGCACGACGCAGGTGAGCGGGTCCTCGGCGACGAGCACGGGCAGGCCGGTTTCCTCGGCGAGCAGGCGATCGAGGTCGCGCAACAGCGCGCCGCCGCCCGTCAGCATCATCCCGCGCTCGGCGATGTCGGCGCCGAGTTCGGGCGGCGTCTGCTCGAGCGCGATCTTCACCGACGACACGATCTGGTTCAGCGGATCGGTGAGCGCTTCGAGGATTTCGTTGCTGGAGATCGTGAAGCTGCGCGGAATGCCTTCCGACAGGTTGCGGCCCTTGACTTCCATTTCCTTGACTTCCGAGCCCGGGAACGCGGAGCCGATTTCCTTCTTGATCGCCTCGGCCGTCTGTTCGCCGATCAGCATCCCGTAGTTGCGGCGGATGTAGTTGACGATCGCCTCGTCGAACTTGTCGCCGCCGACGCGCACCGAGCCCTTGTAAACGATGCCGCCGAGCGAGATCACGCCGACTTCCGTCGTGCCGCCGCCGATGTCGACGACCATCGAGCCCGTCGCTTCCGACACCGGCAGGCCCGCGCCGATCGCGGCCGCCATCGGCTCCTCGATCAGGTAGACCTGCGACGCGCCCGCGCCGTGGGCCGCTTCCTTGATCGCGCGGCGCTCGACCTGGGTCGAGCCGCACGGCACGCAGATGATGATGCGCGGCGACGGCGAGAACATCCGCGATTCATGCGCAGTCTTGATGAACTGCTTGATCATCTGCTCGGTGACCGTGAAGTCGGCGATCACGCCGTCTTTCATCGGACGGATCGCCTCGATGTTGCCGGGCACCTTGCCGAGCATCTGCTTCGCTTCCTTGCCGACTGCTTGAATCGTTTTCTTGCCGTTCGGGCCGCCTTCCTGGCGGATCGACACGACGGACGGCTCGTCGAGCACGATGCCCTTGCCGCGCATGTAGATCAGGGTGTTTGCGGTGCCGAGATCGATCGCGAGATCGTTGGAGAAATAGCTGCGCAAAAAACCGAACATTCAGAATCCTGTTTCGCTCTGGGGCCGGCCCCGTGCGGACATGGCGCGAAGGGCGGCAGCGGAAAAAATAACAGCCTCGGATCGGGCGGGAGCGGCCGCTCGGAAGCGCGAAGCTGCGAGTGAAATCTTCCGGGACCGGCGCGAAGCCCGCGCGGCTTCGTCAAAGCGGCGGCGGCGCGGCAAAGGCAGTCCGGGTCTGGGTCGAACGCGTAATGATACCTTATAATTTCGCAGTATTTGAACCGAAACGGGCTGTATTTTCGCCGCTTCGCCCCCGATTTTTGAGGGATCGATCGAGCCCTCCAACCCCCTGACGCAACGCAAGTTTCACGCTGCGCCAAGCCCTTGTTTTTCCGGTGACCGCATGGCTTTGACCCTGACCGATGTGAAACGCATCGCGCACCTGGCGCGGCTCGAAATGGCCGACGCCGACGCCGAGCATACGCTTACCCAGCTCAACGAATTCTTCGGCCTCGTCGAGCAGATGCAGGCCGTCGATACGACGGGCATCGCGCCGCTCGCGCACCCGATCGAGCAGATTCAGGCAGTCGCGCAGCGGCTGCGCGACGACGCCGTCACGGAACACGTGAGCCGCGACGAGAATCAGCGCCCGGCCCCGTCCGTCCAGGACGGCCTGTACCTCGTGCCGAAGGTGATCGAGTAAGCGTTCGATTCGGGCCGCGGCCGCGGCTGCGGTCGCAGCCGCCGGCCTCGCCGGCCCGTTTCGTCGCTTGTTCGCCCGGGCGCGCGCCGTTGCCGCGCGCGCCGAAGAATCCAGGAAACCCACGCAATGCACGCAAAAAGCCTGACCGAACTGCGCGCCGCGCTCGATGCCAAGGAATGCTCGGCCGTCGAGCTTGCGCAGCACTATTTGAAACGGATCGACACCGCGCGCGATCTGAACGCGTTCGTCCACGTCGACGCGGATCTCACGCTCGCGCAGGCGAAGGCCGCCGACGCCGCGCTCGCACAGGGCGTCGCCGGCCCGCTCGCCGGCCTGCCGGTCGCGCACAAGGACGTGTTCGTCACGCGCGGCTGGCGCTCGACCGCCGGCTCGAAGATGCTCGCGAACTACACGAGCCCGTTCGACGCGACCGTCGTCGCGCGCCTCGCGAAGGCGGGCATGGTCACGCTCGGCAAGACCAACATGGACGAGTTCGCGATGGGCTCGTCGAACGAGAACTCCGCGTTCGGCCCGGTGAAGAACCCGTGGGACACGAGCGCGGTGCCGGGCGGCAGCTCGGGCGGCAGCGCGGCCGCGGTCGCCGCGCGCCTCGCGCCCGCCGCGACGGGCACCGACACCGGCGGCTCGATCCGCCAGCCGGCGTCATTCGCCGGCGTGACGGGCATCAAGCCGACCTACGGCCGCGTGTCGCGCTACGGGATGATCGCGTTCGCGTCGTCGCTCGACCAGGGCGGCCCGATGGCGCAGTGCGCCGCTGACTGCGCGCTCCTGCTGAACGCGATGGCGGGCTTCGACGAGCGCGACTCGACGAGCCTCGAGCGCGCCGACGAAGACTACACGCGCCACCTCGGCAAGACGTGGTCGGCCGGCGCCGACGCGGGCAAGCCGCTCGCCGGCCTGCGCATCGGCCTGCCGAACGAATACTTCGGCGCGGGCCTTGCCGACGACGTGCGCGCCGCGATCGACGCCGCGCTCAAGCAGTACGAAGCGCTCGGCGCGACGCTCGTGCCGGTGTCGCTGCCGAAGACCGAGCTGTCGATTCCCGTCTATTACGTGATCGCGCCGGCGGAGGCGTCGTCGAATCTGTCGCGTTTCGACGGCGTGCGCTACGGCCATCGCGCGGCCGAGTACCGCGATCTGCTCGACATGTACAAGAAGTCGCGCGCCGAAGGCTTCGGTCCGGAAGTGAAGCGCCGGATCCTCGTCGGCACGTACGTGCTGTCGCACGGCTATTACGATGCGTATTACCTGCAGGCGCAGAAGATCCGCCGGATCATCGCGCAGGATTTCCAGGAGGCGTTCAAGCAGTGCGACGTGATCATGGGGCCGGCGTCGCCGAGCGTCGCATGGGACATCGGCGCGAAGGGCGACGATCCCGTCCAGATGTACCTCGCGGACATCTACACGCTGTCGGTGAGCCTGGCCGGCCTGCCCGGCATGAGCGTGCCGTGCGGCTTCGGCGCGGGCGCGAACGCGAAGCGCCCGGTCGGTCTGCAGATCATCGGCAACTATTTCGACGAAGCCCGGATGCTGCAGGTCGCCGACGCGTTCCAGCGCGCGACCGACTGGCACGAACAGAAACCGGCAGGAGTGCAAGCATGACCCAATGGGAAGTGGTGATCGGCCTCGAGACGCACGCGCAGTTGTCGACCGTCTCGAAGATTTTCTCGGGCGCGTCGACGCAGTTCGGCGCGGAACCGAACACGCAGGCCTGTCCGGTCGATTTGGCGCTGCCGGGCGTGCTGCCGGTGCTGAACCGCGGCGCGGTCGAGCGGGCGATCCGCTTCGGCCTCGCGATCGGCGCGACGGTGGCGCCGCGCAGCATCTTCGCGCGCAAGAATTATTTCTACCCGGATCTGCCGAAGGGCTATCAGATCAGCCAGTACGAGATCCCGGTCGTGCAGGGCGGCCGGATCACGATCCAGGTGCCCGCCAACGAGAAGGCCGGCAAGGAAGCGTATTCGAAGACGGTCAACCTGACGCGCGCGCACCTCGAAGAGGACGCCGGCAAGTCGCTGCACGAGGACTTCGCGGGGATGACGGGCATCGACCTGAACCGCGCGGGCACGCCGCTGCTCGAAATCGTCACGGAGCCGGAAATGCGCAGCGCGGCCGAGGCGGTCGCGTACGCGAAGGCGCTGCACGGCCTCGTCGTGTGGCTCGGCATCTGCGACGGCAACATGCAGGAAGGCTCGTTCCGCTGCGACGCGAACGTGTCGGTGCGTCCGGTCGGCCAGGAGAAGTTCGGCACGCGCGCCGAGATCAAGAACCTGAACTCGTTCCGCTTCCTCGAGGAAGCAATCAACTACGAGGTGCGTCGCCAGATCGAGCTGATCGAGGACGGCGGCGAAGTCGTGCAGGAAACGCGTCTGTACGATCCGGACAAGCGCGAGACGCGCTCGATGCGCAGCAAGGAAGACGCGCACGACTACCGCTACTTCCCCGATCCGGACCTGATGCCGCTCGTGATCGGCGCGGACTGGGTCGAGCGCGTGAAGGGCGAGATGCCCGAGCTGCCGGCCGCGATGCAGCAGCGCTTCGTCGAGCAGTACGGCGTGTCCGCGTACGACGCCGGCGTGCTGACGTCGAGCAAGGCGATGGCCGCGTACTTCGAGGCCGTCGTCGCGAAGGCCGGCGCGGCAGGCGCCGACGGCGCGAACGCGAAGATCGCCGCGAACTGGCTGATGGGCGACGTGTCGTCGCAGCTCAACCGCGACGGCATCGACATCGACGCGTGCCCGGTGTCCGCCGCGCAGCTCGCGCTCGTGCTGCGGCGGATCGCCGACGGCACGATCTCGAACAAGATCGCGAAGGAAATCTTCGTGACGATCTGGGACGAGAAGGCGGCCGACGAAGGCGCGGCCGACCGCATCATCGAAGCGAAGGGCCTGAAGCAGATCTCCGACACGGGCGCGCTCGAAGCGATCATCGACGAGGTGCTCGCCGCGAACGCGAAGTCGGTCGAGGAGTTCCGCGCGGGCAAGGAAAAGGCGTTCAACGCGCTCGTCGGCCAGGCGATGAAGGCGACGAAGGGCAAGGCGAATCCGCAGCAGGTCAACGAGCTCTTGAAGAAGAAGCTCGGCTGAGCGGACGCCGCCGGATTGAAGCCGTACCGATGCGAGCGGGCCGCCGCCGAACCGGCGTTCGGGGCGGCCCGCTCGCATTTCGCGAGGCGCAAGGGCCGCGCTTCGTGCAACACGAAAGGAGGTGTCGATGGCCAAGCAACCGTCGCTCGACGACTACCGCGTGCCGTATCACACGCGCGAAAAAGAAGCCGCCGCGTTCGCGCTCGATGCGTTCGAGCCGGCCGCGAAGCCGTTCTCCAGCGGAGCGAAGGAAACCGACCGCGAGCGGCTGTCCGCTGTCGCGTTGCAGCTCGACACGCTGCAGGAGCGTCTGCACACGCAGTCGCACAAGCGGATGCTGCTCGTGCTGCAAGGGATGGACACGAGCGGCAAGGACGGCACCGTGCGCGCGGTGTTCCACGAAGTCGACCCGCTCGGGCTGCGCACCGCGTCGTTCAAGGCGCCGACGCCCGCCGAGCTCGCGCACGACTTCCTCTGGCGCGTGCATGCGCAGGCGCCCGCCGCGGGCGAGCTGACGATCTTCAATCGCAGCCATTATGAGGATGTGCTCGTGCCCCGCGTCATGGGTACGATCGACAAGGCCGAGTGCGAGCGGCGCTACAAGCAGATTCGCCAGTTCGAGGAGATGCTCGCCGAATCCGGCACGCGGGTCGTCAAGTGCTTCCTGCACATCTCGAAGGACGAGCAGCGCGCGCGTCTGCAGGCGCGCATCGACGATCCGAACAAGCACTGGAAGTTCGACATATCGGATCTCGAAGCGCGCAAGCACTGGGACGCATATCAGGCCGCGTACCGCGACGCGCTCGCCGCGACGTCCGCCGAGCATGCGCCGTGGTACGTGATTCCGGCCGATTCGAAGACGCATCGCAACGTGATGATCGCCGAGCTGCTGCTGCGCGAGCTGACCGCGATGAAGCTCGAATATCCGCCCGCGAAGCCCGAACTCGTGGGCATCAAGATCCAATAAACCGCAACGAATTCACTGGACGGGACTCACCATGCTGCGTGTCATCACCGCGAATCTGAACGGCATCCGCTCGGCCGCGAAGAAGGGCTTTTTCGACTGGCTCGGCGAGCAGAACGCCGACTGCGTCTGCGTGCAGGAAATCAAGGTGTCGGCGGACGATCTGCCCGCCGAGTTCGTCGAGCCGCACGGCTTCAGGAGCTACTTCCACCATGCCGAGAAGAAGGGCTACAGCGGCGCGGGCCTCTACCTGCGCCGCGAGCCCGACGACGTGATCATCGGCTACGGCAGCAGCGAATTCGATTCGGAAGGCCGCTATGTCGAGGCGCGCTTCGGCAAGCTGTCGGTCGTGTCGGTGTACGTGCCGTCCGGATCGAGCGGCGACGAGCGCCAGCAGGCGAAGTACCGCTTCATGGACGAATTCATGCCGCATCTCGCCGAACTGAAGGCGAAGCGCGAGGTGATCCTGTGCGGCGACGTGAACATCGTCCACAAGGAAATCGACATCAAGAACTGGAAGAGCAACCAGAAGAACTCCGGCTGTCTGCCCGAAGAGCGCGCTTGGCTCACGAAGCTGTTCGACGATGTGGGCTACGTCGACGTGTTCCGCACGCTCGATGCGCGTCCCGAGCAGTACACGTGGTGGAGCAATCGCGGCCAGGCGTATGCGAAGAACGTCGGGTGGCGGATCGATTACCAGATCGCGACGCCGGGCATTGCCGGCACGGCAAAGCGCACGTCGATCTTCCGCGACATCAAGTTCAGCGACCACGCGCCGCTCACGGTCGATTACGACTACAAGTAACGCGGCGCGTCGCGGCGAATGCGCGGCGGCTCCGCATGGCCGGCCGTGCGGCCGCCGCGATTCGCGACGACGAAAAAAACGGGTCGCGTTTGCGGCCCGTTTCCGTTGCGCGGCTTGCTTGCGTCGCGGCGCCGCGCGAGCGGCGCGCGCATACATGGCGTGCGACCTGCGTGCGAAACGCGTGCCGACCCGCACGCCGCGTGCGCACCGAGCGCACCGAGCGCACCGTCACCCGCTATGCCGAGCGCTTCGGCGTGATCGACCCGATGTCGATCACGAAGCGGTACTTGACGTCGCTTTTCAGCATCCGCTCGTACGCCACGTTGATCTGCGACATCGGAATCACTTCGATATCCGACGTGATGCCGTGCCGCGCGCAGAAATCGAGCATCTCCTGCGTCTCGGCGATCCCGCCGATCAGCGAGCCCGCGAGGCGGCGGCGCTTGTAGATCAGGTTGAACACCTTCGGCGACGGATGATCGTGCTCCGGCGCGCCGACGAGCGTCATCGTGCCGTCGCGCTTCAGCAGGTTGATGAACGGATTCAGATCGTGCTGCGCGGCGACCGTGTTCAGGATGAAATCGAAGCTGTTCAGATGCGCTTGCATCTGCGCTTCGTCCTTCGAGATCACGACTTCGTGCGCGCCGAGCCGCTTGCCGTCGTCGATCTTCGCCGGCGACGTCGTGAACAGCACGACGTGCGCGCCCATCGCGCGCGCGAGCTTCACGCCCATGTGGCCCAAGCCGCCGAGGCCGACGATGCCGACCTTCTTGCCGGGCCCCGCGTCCCACTGGCGCAGCGGCGAATACGTCGTGACGCCCGCGCAGAGGAGCGGCGCCGCGCCCGCGGGATCGAGCGTGCCGGGCACGCGCAGCACGAACGCCTCGTCGACGACGATTTGCGTCGAGTAGCCGCCGAACGTGACGTCGCCCGTCGTGCGATCGCGGCCGTTGTAGGTGCCGACGAAACCGTTCTCGCAATACTGCTCGAGCCCTTCCGCGCAGCTCGGGCACGTGCGGCACGAATCGACGAGACAGCCGACGCCGACCAGCTCGCCCGCCTTGAAGCGCGTGACTTGCGAACCGACGGCCGTCACGCGGCCGACGATCTCATGCCCGGGCACGACCGGGTAAACCGTGTTCTTCCATTCGTTGCGGGCCTGGTGGAGATCGGAGTGGCAGACGCCGCAGTAGAGGATCTCGATCTGCACATCGAGATCGCGCAGCGCGCGGCGCTGGAATTCGAACGGCGCGAGCGGTGTCGTGGCGCTTGCCGCCGCGTAAGCGTAAGTCGTGCTCATGAAGGCTCCTGACTCGAAAAAGACGTGCGCCGTGCGCGGCTCGCGGAATGCGGCGGCGCAGCGGCACGGGAGCACATCGTAAGCACGCGGGCAGACGCGCGGAATACCTGAAGATCTTGAAGCTTTGCCTATTTCTCTTGAATTTCGAGCCGGGCGCGGCAAAAGATCTTTTCCGATGCTAGATTGCAAGCCTGATTCTCTTGCAGTCCGAAGGAAAGGAAGTCCGATGAGCTTCGATCCCCTTTTCCCCGACGGCGGCGCGCATCTGCAGCGCCGCATCATCGCGCTGTTCGACCGGCTCGCGCCGAACGAGGGCTACACGTATGCGGCGCTCGAAGGCGTGCGCTTCATCCGCGCGAACCGGCCGGTGCCGCGGATGCCGGTGCTGTACGAGCCGAGCATCGTCGTCGTGTGCCAGGGGCGCAAGCGCGGCTACCTCGGCGAACGGACCTTCGTCTACGACGCGCAGCAGTATCTCGTGCTGTCGGTGCCGCTGCCGTTCGAATGCGAGACCTTCGCGACGCCGGAAGAGCCGTTTCTCGCCATTTCGATCCGTGTCGATCTCGCGGTGATCGCCGAGCTCGCGATCCTGCTGGACGAGACGCACGGCGCGTCGGTCAGCGAGCCGCGCGGCATCTATTCGACGCCGCTCGACGCACCGCTCGCCGACGCGGTGCTGCGCCTCCTCGAAGCGCTCGCGTCGCCCGCCGACACGCGCGTGCTCGGGCCGGCGATCATGCGCGAGATCGGCTATCGCGTGCTGACGGGCGCGCAAGGCGATGCGATCCGCGCGGCGCTCGCGCAGCAGCATCACTTCGGGCGCGTCGCGAAGGCGCTGCGGCGAATCCACGCGGACTTGAGCGGCGAGCTCGACGTCGAGATGCTCGCGAGCGAAGCGGGGATGAGCCTCGCCGTGTTCCATGCGCAGTTCAAGAGCGTGACGGCGACGTCGCCGATGCAGTACGTGAAGGCGACGCGGCTCCATCACGCGCGGCTGATGATGGTGCAGGACGGGCTGAGCGCGGGCGCGGCGGCGGCGCGCGTCGGCTACGCGAGCGCGTCGCAGTTCAGCCGCGAGTTCAAGCGCCTGTTCGGGCGCAGCCCGAGCGACGAAGTGCGCTGGGTGCAGGCGGGCGGCCGGCAGCCGGTCGAGCTCGATACGGCGGAGTGACGGGCGAAGCGAACGCGTGAGCGAATGGGGTGGCCCGCGTGCTCCGGGCGGGCCGACTACGCACGCGGCAAGCGCAAATCGCCGAGCGAACCGCGGACCCGATGCAACGGGGCGCGGCGTGGTCGAGCCGGGGAAGCGCTCTGGCAAAGCACGGCGCCGAAGCTCGCCGTCGAAACGCCGGCGTTCAGCGATTCGCCGCGGCGGTGCCGCGCTGCTTCGCGCCGGCCGCGGCGCCCGCCCCGGCGACGTTCGCACGCGCATCGGCGTTCTTGTCGAGCGCCTTCTTGTAGAGCGGCATCAGGTCGGCGAGGCGCTTGCGCAGATCGTTGCGGCGTCGCGTGTCGTATGGATGCGCGTAGATGAAGCCGTTGTCCTTGTCGGCGCGGGTCGCGACCGCGAGCTTGTCCCACAGCGTGATCGCCGCGCGCGGATCGAAGCCCGCGCGCGAGGCGATGTCGCCGCCGATCACGTCGGCTTCGGTTTCGTCGGTCGGATCGTAGCGGACCGACGCGAAGCGCTCGACGACGCCGAGCGGCGCGGGCAGCGGCTCCGACAGCCCGAAGAGCGGCGGCAGCGGCGTCGCGCCCGTGCCGAGCGATGCGGCCTGCTGCTCGCCGAGGCTCGAGCGCGCATGCTCGCGCAGCGCGTGCGCGATCTCGTGCGCGAACAGCACGCCGAGTTCGTCGTCGGTGAGCCGCAGCCGGTCGAGAAGCCCGCTGTCGACGAGCACCTTGCCGCCCGGCAGGCAGAACGCGCGAATCGAGCGCGAGCGCAGCACCTCGATTTCCCAGTTCCAGCCCTTCACGCGGTCGCTCCACTTGACCGCATACGGCGCGAGCCGCGTGACGATCGTGCGCAGCCGCTTCACGCGCGGGTTGTTCGGCGGCAGCAGGCGATCGCGCTGCGCGGCGTCCTGCACGGTCTGCCGGTATTCGTTGTCGGTCAGCTGCTCGAGGAGCGGCGACGGAATCAGGCTGCGGAACACGATCGCGTTGCCGTAGCGCACCTGCTGGTCGCCGAGCCCGTACGACTGCGCATTGCCGGCCGCGGGCGCCGCGGCCGGAGCCGCGGGGGCCGCGGCGGACGGTGCGCTTGGCGTCGGCGGCGCGGAGGGGGGCGTACCGTTTTCGGCGACGAGCATCGGCTCGGCCATGCACAGCTCGAGCCCGCCCGCCGGACCCGCGACGCCGAGCGCGACGCCGCCCGCGAACGTGAGCGCGGCGCGGGCGGCGCGCAGCTTAGCCCGCACGGGCGGCCTCGTTGCCAGTCGTGCTGCCGTTCCACGGCGCGATCTTCAGCAGCATCAACATGCCGGGAATGCCGAGCGCCGCGCAGACGAGGAAGTAGTCGAACCAGCCGATCTGCGACACGATGAAGCCGCTCGACGCCGACGCGAGCGTGCGCGGCACCGACGCGAGGCTCGTGAAGAGCGCGAACTGCGTCGCGGTGTAGCGCGGGTCGGTCGTGCTCGCGATGTACGCGGTGAACGCGGCGAGCGTGAGGCCCGTCGAGAACGTCTCGAAGCCGTAGATGGCGGCCATCAGCACGGCATCGGGGCCCGCCTTCGCGAGCCACGCGAAGCCGAGCGTCGACACGATCTGCAGGACGCCGAAGATCCACAGCCCGCGCGCGATCCCGATCTTCACGAGCCACACGCCGCCGATGATGCCGCCCGCGAGGCTCGCCCAGAACGCGGTCGTCTTCGCGATCACGCCGATCTGCGTCTTGTTGAAGCCGAGGTCGAGGAAGAACGACGTCGACAGCGTCGTCGCCATCGTGTCGCCGAGCTTGTAGAGGAAGATGAAGCCGAGCACGAGCAGCGCGCCGCGCCAGCCGTCGCGGCCGATGAACTCGCGAAACGGCAAGACCACCGCTTCCGTCAGGCTCCTCGGCGGCACGCCGTGCACTTCCGGCTCGCGCACGACGAGCGTCATCACGATGCCGGGCAGCATGAACGCGGCGGTGAGCGCGAACACGACGTCCCACGGCAGATGGTCGGACAGGATCAGCGACAGCGAGCCGGGAATCAGCGCCGCGATCTTGTAGGCGTTCACGTGCACCGCGTTGCCGAGGCCCTGCTCCGTGTCGCGCAACAGTTCGCGGCGGTACGCGTCGATCACGATGTCGGCGCTCGCGCCGAAGAACGCGACGAGCGTCGTCAATGCGGCGACCGTCCAGATCGATTCGCGCGGCGACACGAAGCCGAGCGCCGCGATCGCGCACGCGACCAGCAACTGCGTGACGAGCATCCAGCCGCGCCGCCGCCCGGGCCGCCAGCCCGGCAGGCGCGGGATGAAGCGATCCATCAGCGGCGCCCACAGGAACTTCCATGTGTAGGGGAACTGAATCAGCGCGAAGAGGCCGATTTCCTTCAGGTTCACGCCTTCCGAGCGCAGCCAGGCTTGCACGAGGTAGACGAGCGTGAAGAGCGGCAGTCCCGACGTAAAGCCGAGAAAGACGCAAATCAGCATGTGTGTGTTCAGATAGGCGCGCCAGCCCGGGTGGTCCTCGTGGGCGTTGAGGGCGGGCGCGTCGTGTGGCGGTTTGGTCATCGAACGATACTAGGGTTGTCTCCGCTTGACGCGGTAGACCGCAAGACTACCACGCCAGTTCACTCCCCATCGAATCGGCTGTCCTTCGTGCAGCACCGCGCGATCGAGGATCTCGACGCCGACTTCCGGCGCGAGCGCCTCGAAATCCTCGATGGTCAGCACCCGCACGTTCGGCGTGTTGTGCCACTGATAAGGCAGCGATTTCGACACCGGCATGCGCCCGCGCAGCACCGACAGCCGGTGCGCCCAGTAGCCGAAGTTCGGGAACGACACGATGCATTCGCGGCTGACGCGCGCCGTCTCGCGCAGGATCGCGGCCGTCTGGTGAATCGTCTGCAGCGTCTGCGACAGGATCGCGAAATCGAAGCTGTGATCTTCGAAAAGGCGCAGACCGTCCTCGAGGTTCTGCTGGATCACGTTGATGCCGTTCTTCACGCTCGCGAGCACGCCGGCGTCGTTGATCTCCACGCCGTAGCCGGACACTTCGAGCTCTTCGGTCAACAGCGACAGCAGCGACCCGTCGCCGCAGCCGAGATCGAGCACCGTCGAGCGCGGCTCGACCCAGCGCGCGATCGCGCGAAAGTCCGCGCGCGCGGACAGCATGTTCAGCGCTTGTTGATTCATGCGCCCACCTCCTCGGCAATCCGTTCGTAATAGGCGCGCACCAGGTTGTGATAGCGCGCGTCGTCGAGCAGGAACGCGTCGTGCCCGTGCGGCGCATCGATCTCCCCGTACGACACCGAGCGCCGGTTGTCGAGCAGCGCCTTCACGATCTCGCGCGAGCGCACGGGCGCGAAGCGCCAGTCGGTCGCGAAGCTCACGACGAGGTACTTCGCCGTCGTATGCGCGAGCGCCGCCGTCAGGTTGCCGTCGAACGCCTTCGCCGGATCGAAGTAGTCGAGCGCGCGCGTGATGAGCAGGTAGGTGTTCGCGTCGAAGTAGTCGGCGAACTTGTCGCCCTGGTAGCGCAGGTACGACTCGACTTCGAATTCGACGTCGAAGTTGAAGTTGTACGCGTCGAGCGCGCCGTCCGCGCGGCGCAGCGCACGGCCGAATTTCTCGGCCATGTCGTCGTCGGACAAGTACGTGATGTGGCCGATCATCCGCGCGACGCGCAGGCCCCGCCGCGGCTTCACGCCGTGCGCGTAATAGTCGCCGCCGTGGAAATCTGGGTCCGACAGGATCGCCGAGCGCGCGACCTCGTTGAACGCGATGTTCTGCGCGGACAGCTTCGGCGTCGACGCGATGTCGATGCAGTGCGCGACCCGCTCCGGATACAGCAGGCTCCACGCGAGCGCCTGCATTCCGCCGAGGCTGCCGCCCATCACCGCGGCGAAGCGCTCGATGCCGAACGCGTCGGCGACGCGCGCCTGCGCGTGCACCCAGTCCTCGACCGTCACGACCGGAAAGCGCGCGCCGTATGGCGTGCCCGTCGCGGGATCGATGCTCATCGGCCCGGTCGAGCCGAAACACGAGCCGAGATTGTTCACGCCGATCACGAAGAAGCGGTTCGTGTCGAGCGGCTTGCCCGGCCCGACCATGTTGTCCCACCAGCCGGTGCTGCGCGGATCATCAGCATGGACGCCCGCGACGTGGTGCGACGCGTTGAGCGCATGGCAGACGAGCACCGCGTTCGAACGCGCGGCGTTGAGCTCGCCGTAGGTCTCGACGACGAGCTGATAGCTGCCGAGCACGCTGCCGCTTTGCAGGCGCAGCGGTTCGGCGAAATGCATGGTTTGTGGAGCGACGATTCCGATCGATTCCATTCGTTCCGCCTTATGACTGGGCGGCTAAATGGGGTTGTCGGGCGTGCGCGGGAAGCGGGGAGCCGGCTGACGACCTCTTTAGCCGCATTTGTAGTGAACCGCCGGGACGCAGCCCGGCCGGTTCGCGCGCCCGCAATCGAGTCAGCAAATCGGCGCGCTTTCCGAGCATCGCCGCAAGGCGGCGACGACAGCCGGGCAAGTATAACGGAAAAACTCCGGCATCGCGGCGATGCGCGGACGTAGGTTACGCGGTCGGGGCGGGTGTGATCGAGGCGCGGGCGGCGGGCGTCGATCGGGCTGCTGCGAGCCGGCGCCAGGGATGAGGCGCCGTCGCGGCGATGCACTGAAACATGTGCGGCCGGCGATCCGGCGCATGACGGAAAAACGTCGGCGTCGCGGCGATGCGCGGGTGCGGCTCATGGTCGGGGCGCGGGAGGGGGGACGTCGATCGAGCCGCAAGGAGCGGGCGGCGGAGATGGGGCGCCATTGCGGCGGCGCGTTGAAACATGTGCGGCCGGCGATCCGGCGTTGCATGCGGCGTGGCGACGGATGAGGCGGATCAGGCGCGGGAACGGGGCGGCGCGTCGCGGAGCAAGATCACGATGCGGGGAGCCGAGGAGTCGGGAACCGGAGGGGGCGTGTTAATCGGGGATTGCGAGCCAAGAGCCAAGAGCCAAGAGCCAAGAGCCAAGAGCCAAGAGCCAAGAGCCAAGCGCCAAGCGCCAAGCGCCAAGCGCCGCGCAGTCCACGCGGCCCACGCAGTACACGCAGTCCACGCGGCCCACGCGGCCCACGCGGCCCACGCGCCGACGCCCTTCGGGGCGCCGCGCCCCGTCACTGCAGGATCAGCCGCAACTGCGCGTCGGCGTGCTCGCCGGGCGCTTTCGTGAAGCCGCTCTTCGCGTAGCGGTGCCAGCGTCCGAGCACGTAGCTGACGACGAGGCTCGCGCGCAGTGCCGGATCGTAGTCGTCTGGCAGCGGCACGGGAGGCGGCGCGCCGGCGCCGTCGGCGCCCGCGTTGGCCTCGAGGAGCGCGACGCGCAGGCATTGCTTGATCGACGCCTCGATCCGCTCGAGCATCTGGTTGACGCGCTCGGCGAGGCGCTCGTGCTCGCCGACGAGCGCCTCGCCCGTCAGCACGCGCGTCATGCCGGGATTCTTCGCGGAGAAATTGAGCAGCATCAGCGCGATCGAGCGCGCCTGCAGCACGCCGTTCGGCTCGTTCGCGGCGATCTGGTTGACGAGCCCGAAGAACGTCCCCTCGATGAATTCGATGAGACCTTCGAACATCTGCGCCTTGCTCGCGAAATGCCGGTAGAGCGCGGCCTCCGAGACGTCGAGGCGTGCGGCGAGCGCCGCGGTCGTGATCTTCTCGCTTTTCGGCGATTCGAGCATCGACGCGAGCGTCTGCAGGATGTGCACGCGGCGCTCGCCCGGCTTCGGGCGAGTGCGGGCGCGGGAGGCGGCGTTGCGTTCGTCGTCCGCCGCTGCGGTTACTGCCGGATCCTGCGGGTGAGTCGGCTGCATTTTCGTCGCCCCGATCGAGTGCCCAATCGCAGCGATTTTAGCGAACCAATGCGACGATCGACATAGTGCGGCCGTCCGTAGCTTGGCAGATGACCGGGCAGGTGCCCCGTGATCCAGACGGTGCGGATGCCGAGCCGCTTGTAGCGCTTCAGGTGGCCGCGCGTGTCCTCGACGAGGATCGCGTCCGAAAGGCGCGCGTGCGCGGCCCGCATCGCCCGGCGCAGCATCGTCGCGTCGGGCTTCGCTCGCCACGCGCGGCGGTCGCGCATGTGCTCGATCGCGATCACGCGCTCGAACAGGCGCTCGATCTTCAACTCGCGCAGCACGGCGCGCGCGTACGTTTCGGGCGCGTTCGTCAGCACGATCTTGCGGCCGGGCAGCGCGGCGACGAGCCGCGCGAGCCCGCGCTCGGCGCGCACCATCGACGGCAGGTCGGCGAACGTGTGGACGACCTTCAGGAAATCGAGCGGATCGATCGGATGATGGCGTTCGAGGCCGAGGAGCGCCGCGCCGTAGCGACGCGTGTAGTGGGTGCGCAGGTGATCGGCTTGCGCGCGCTCGACTTTCAGCGTATCGACGATGTACTGCGTCATCGCCTGATTGATCGCCGGGAAGATCGCGTGCGACGCGTGGTGCAGCGTGTTGTCGAGGTCGAAGAGCCAGACGGGGCCGCCCGCGTGCGGGCGGGGGCGCCGCGCGCGCCGGCGTTCGGGCGTCTGCTTGCTCGCCGGCGGCAAGGCCGCGCGAGGCGGCGGACGGCGTGTGCTCAATGCGAGCGGATCATCGTGCCGAACGGCTGCTCGGTCAGGATCTCGAGCAGCACCGAGTGCTCGATCCGGCCGTCGACGATGTGCACCGACTTCACGCCGCTCTTCGCCGCGTCGAGCGCCGACGAGATCTTCGGCAACATGCCGCCCGAGATCGTGCCGTCTTCGAACAGCGCATCGATTTCGCGCGCGGACAAATCGGTCAGCAGATTGCCTTCCTTGTCCATCACGCCGGGGATGTTCGTCATCATCACGAGCTTCTCGGCGTTCAGCACGGTCGCGAGCTTGCCGGCGACGAGGTCCGCGTTGATGTTGTACGAGAGGCCGTCTTCGCCGAAGCCGATCGGCGAGATCACCGGGATGAACGCGTCGTCCTGCAGCGCCCTCACGACGGCCGGGTTGATCGCCTCGACCTCGCCGACCTGGCCGATGTCGACGTACTGGCCCGGGTTGTCGCGATCCGGCATCATCAGCTTGCGCGCGTGGATGAGGCCGCCGTCCTTGCCCGTCAGGCCGACTGCGTGGCCGCCGAAGTGGTTGATCAGCGTGACGATGTCCTGCTGCACCTCGCCGCCCAGCACCCATTCGACGACTTCCATCGTCTCTTCGTCGGTGACGCGCATCCCCTGGATGAACGTGCCCTGCTTGCCGATCTTCTTGAGCGCCTGGTCGATCTGCGGGCCGCCGCCGTGCACGATCACCGGATTGATGCCGACGAGCTTCAGCAGGATCACGTCGCGCGCGAAGCCTTGCTTGAGCCGTTCCTCCGTCATCGCGTTGCCGCCGTATTTGATGACCACGGTCTTGCCGTGGTAGCGGCGAATGTAAGGCAGCGCCTCCGCGAGAACTTCGGCTTTCAGTACGGGAGAGATCTGCGAGAGGTCGATCGGCTCGGACATGGCGGCGGCTCTGGTGCGAAACGTTGAAACAGGCCGAATTGTACAGGAGTGGCGCAGCGCAGCATCGGGTTTTTGGCCGTTCGGCCGATGCCGAAAGCGCGTGCGGCAACCCTGGGCCGCCGGCCAAAAAGTGGGGTTTTCCTGCGCAATCCGCATGCAATTTCCGCGCGCGGCGCTTATGCTTGGGACGTGGCAGCCCGGCTGCCGCCGCGAGGCGGTTGCCGAGCGGCCGCGTCGAGGCGGCGCGGTCGGCTGTCCCGGCCGGCGCCGACGCTTGCCCTTTCACCCTTTATTGCCCATTCCGGCTCGACCCGGCCTATCCGCGATGACCGTGCCCGCCGCTTCGTCCGGCCTGATCAGCAAGCGCTGCCCGCGCTGCAGCAGCGCATTCGACTGCGGCGCCCGCACGCGTCCGTTCACCTGCTGGTGCGCGGCGATGCCGAGCCTGCCGCCGGGCGCGCAGCCCGCGACGGGCGCGCGCTGCCTGTGTCCGGAGTGTCTCGCCGACGAGATCGCCCGGCGCATCGCCGCAAGCGAAGGGGGCGACCGCCCGGCGCGCGAAGACTAAGAAGGTAAACTGCGCGGATGCAACGAATCACCACCACCGGACGCGTCAACCTGAGCCATCTGTTCTGGTTGCGCAATCTCGCGATCATCGGGCAACTCGTTACGATCGCCGTCGTACAGACCTATTTCGGCGTCCATCTGCCGTTGCCGGCGATGCTGATGGTGATCGCGCTCGAAATCGTCTTCAACGCGCTCACATGGGTGCGCGTGCTGCGCGCGCGGCCCGAGACCAACTTCGAGCTGCTCGGCCAGCTGTGGGTCGACCTGGGCGCGCTGTCGGCGCTTCTCTTCCTGTCCGGCGGCACGACGAACCCGTTCGTGTCGCTTTATCTGCCGTCGCTCGCGATCGCGGCCGCGGTGCTGCCGTGGCACCTGATGATCTGGCTCGCGGCGTTCGCGGTCGCCTGCTATCTCGCGCTCGGCTTCGATTCGGTGCCGCTCAACCTGGATAATCCGGCGAATCTGTTCGATTATTTCCGTGCGGGCATGTGGGTGAACTTCATGGTGAGCGTCGGGCTCATCGCGTGGTTCGTCGCGCGGATGTCGAGCGCGCTGCGCCAGCGCGACGCGGCGCTCGGCGAGGCGCAGCAGGCTCTCCTGCGCGACGAGCGCGCGGTCGCGCTCGGCGTGCAGGCGGCCACGGTCGCGCACGAAATGGGCACGCCGCTGTCGACGATCGCGATGCTGACCGAGGAATTGCGCGACGCCGCCCGCACTGACGCGGGGCTCGCGCGCTACGATGCCGACCTGAAGGTGCTCGAGGAGCAGATGTCGCAGTGCACGTCGGCGCTCGCGCGCCTCAGAAGCCGCGCGTCGGAGCGGCCGAGCCGGCAGCCGGCCGCCGAATGGCTCGACACGTTCGTCGAGCATTGGCGGCTGCGCCATCCGCACGTGCTGTTCGAGCGGCGGGGGCCGCAGCCCGTGGGCGTCGCGCTCGACGATACGGTCGCGGTCGGCCAGATTCTGACCATCTTGCTCGACAATGCCGCGCGCGCGAGCCGCGATCGCGTTACGCTGATGGCAACGATCGCGCACGACGGCGCGCGCGACGAGATCGAGTTCGAAGTATGCGACAACGGGCCGGGCATCCCGGCCGCGTTGCGCGACACGCTCGGCGCGGCGCCGGTCGACAGCACGCAGGGCGGCCACGGGGTTGGCCTGTATCTGGCGTTCAGCGCGGCGGCGCGCTTGGGCGGCTCGATCGAGCTCGCCGACGCGCAGCCGCGGGGCACGCGGGCGATCCTGCGGCTGCCGGTTGCGCGCCAGGTCGCGGCCGAGATGGCGAACGGAAACGGATAGACAAGACGGAGTGATGCAAATGAGCGACAAGAATTTCCTCGTGATCGACGACAACGAAGTGTTTGCCGGCACGCTGGCGCGCGGGCTCGAGCGCCGCGGCTACGTGGTGCGGCAGGCGCACAACAAGGACGAGGCGCTCAGGCTCGCGGGCGCCGAGAAATTCCAGTTCATCACCGTCGATCTGCATCTCGGCGACGACTCGGGCCTGAGCCTCATCGCGCCGCTGTGCGATCTGCAGCCCGATGCGCGGATCCTCGTGCTGACGGGCTACGCGAGCATCGCGACCGCGGTGCAGGCGGTGAAGGACGGCGCGGACAACTACCTCGCGAAGCCGGCGAACGTCGAGTCGATCCTCGCCGCGCTGCAGACGAACGCGAGCGAAGTGCAGGCCGAGGAGGCACTCGAGAATCCGGTCGTGCTGTCGGTCGACCGGCTCGAATGGGAGCACATCCAGCGCGTGCTCGCGGAGAACAACAACAACATCTCGGCGACCGCGCGCGCGCTCAACATGCACCGCCGCACGCTGCAGCGCAAGCTCGCGAAGAAGCCGGTGCGGCAGTAAGCGGGCGGCGCGCGGCGCTCGCGGCGTGCTCCGTCGGTGTGTGGCGGCGGCCGGCGGTCATCCGGCGATCGCAGCAACCGCCGCGCAATCGATGCCGCGCATGGCGCGCAGCTTCGTGCGCGACGCGCCGAAACGAAAAAAAACGGGCGGCCCGCAAGGGACTGCCCGTTCTTTTCATACGGCAGCGGCGAAGTCGCTTCGCGTTACAGCACGTAGCGCGACAGATCCTCGTCCCTCGACACCTCGCCGAGCGCACGGTCGACGTACGCCGCGTCGATCGTCACTCTCTGGCCGGCGTGGTTGCCCGCCGCGAACGACACTTCCTCGAGCAGCTTCTCGATCACCGTGTAGAGACGCCGCGCGCCGATGTTCTCGGTCTTCTCGTTGACCGAGTACGCGATCTCGGCGAGCCGGCGGATGCCGTCGTCGGCGAACTCGAGCTGCACGTCCTCGGTCGCGAGGAGCGCCTGATACTGCTTGACGAGGCTCGCGTCGGTCGCGACGAGGATCGCCTCGAAATCCTCCACCGACAGCGAATCGAGCTCGACGCGGATCGGAAAGCGCCCTTGCAGCTCGGGAATCAGGTCGCTCGGCTTCGCGAGATGGAACGCGCCGCTCGCGATGAACAGGATGTGATCGGTCTTCACCATCCCGTACTTCGTGTTGATCGTCGTGCCTTCGACGAGCGGCAGCAGATCGCGCTGGACGCCCTGCCGCGACACCTCGCCGCCGCCGCCTTCGTGGTTGCGCGACGTGATCTTGTCGATCTCGTCGAGGAACACGATGCCGTTCTGCTCGACGTTCTGCACGGCCTTCGTCTTCACTTCCTCTTCGTTCAGCATCTTCGCCGCTTCCTCGTCGGTGAGCAGCTTCAGCGCTTCCTTGATCTTCACCTTGCGGCGCGTCTTCTTGCCGCCGCCCAGGTTCGAGAACATCGAGCGGATCTGCTCGGTCATCTCTTCCATCCCCGGCGGCGCCATGATGTCCATGCCGACCGTCGGCTGCTCGATGTCAAGCTCGACGTCCTTGTCGTCGAGCTGGCCTTCGCGCAGGCGCTTGCGGAACGTCTGGCGGGTCGCGTTGTTGTCGTCGTTCGCGTGCTCGGAGCCCGCGCCGAAGCCGACCGCGCGCGGCTGCGGCAGCAGGATGTCGAGGATGCGGTCTTCGGCCTGGTCGGTCGCCTTGCTGCGCACCTTGCGCATTTCCGCTTCGCGGGTCTGC